>NZ_AOHZ01000089.1 GCF_000337215.1 Natronolimnohabitans innermongolicus JCM 12255
AAAGTTACTGCGGAAACCAGGAAGAGAAGCGCTCAAACACGCTGTCAAAGCGACGCTGTGATATCAACAAAGTGCTACACAAGAGCGTTAGTCTAAAACTTCCTCGGCGCGAAGCGCCGAGCGAACCGACTCACTACCGTTCGTCGCTATCCAGCACGCGGATCTGGTCGCCCCGCACCGTCACCGGAATCGGAACCGTCGCGCTCCTAAATTTTACTTCGTCGGGTTCGCTCACGCTGTTCGCTCACCGCTCCGTGCAAAATTTAGTATAAAACGCCGACTCGCTAGCGCTCGTCGGAATCCAGCACGCGAATCTGGTCGCCCCGCACCGTCACCGGAATCGGAACCGTCGCCTCGTACAGTTCGACAGTCACCTGATCCTTGCCCTCGTCGATGCGCTGGACCTGGGCCTTCTCGCCCTTGAACGGTCCGGCGATGAGCTCGACGATGTCGCCCTCGGCGATCCCCTCGACGTCCGGCTTGGGCGAGAGGAAGTGCTCGACCTCCGAGATGTCGGAGGTGCCGGGGACGATGCTTCGCGCGTGGGGAATGTCCTCGAGCACGCGGTTCAACACCGCGTCGCCCTCGGACTCGACCATCACGTAGGAGGTCAGCGAGTCCGGCGCGAGCGCGGCGTGGATCTCCGGCTCTTCGCGGTTGATGATCATGTCTGCGACGGTTCGCTCCTGACTGGCCGTGGTCTTGACAGCGTAGATACCCATTAGAAGGCACCACCGGTCAGTACGAGCATGATGCCACCGATGAGGAAGCCGAGCAGACCGATTAGCAGGATTCCAGCACCGGCGATTTTCGACACCTGAAGGAACTCCTCGGTCGTGGGTGTCGTCGCCATCTTCAACACCCGAACGTACGAGGTCAGGTCGTACGGAACGTCCATGTCTATGCGTTCACAACGCGGCGTCTTTTATCTGTCTTTCGTGTCGGACGACGGTTCGCCGCGTTGATAGCTCCGACGTTGCAGTCGACGGCCCGACGCCCAAACCCCTCGAGGCCGAACAAAACAGCCATGGCCGAAGACGATACTGACCGCCGAGACGAGCGCGAGGCGGAACGAGAGGCCGAAATCGAAGACGAGATGGAACGCGTCGATCAGGACCCCGAGCAGGTCGACGACGGCGACGACGACCTCGGGACGCAAAACGCCCCGCGGGAGGACGAGGAAGAATTCGAGGATCTCGAGGACGCCGAGGAGGCCTGAGTCCTCGAATCGGCGGCGGTCGCGTTGCCGTTAGCGCCCGACACCGGGTTGGGGAGTCACTGCACTTCCGGCAAGACTTCTTCTTCGTAGAACTCGACGAACTCGGCCTGGTTCGAGCCGATCTGGTGGACGGTCACGCTGTCGAAGCCGGCGTCGACGTACTCCTGAATCGTCTGGACGTGTTCTTCCGGGTCGGATCCGCAGGTGATCAACTCGGCGATATCGTCCTCCGAAACCGCCTGTGTGGCCTGTTCGAAGTGGGCCGGCGTCGGGAGTTCCCAGAGGAGTTCGCCGGGGATCCCCTCGTGGCGCCACAGCTCGTGGGCCTGTTCGATCGCGTCCTGTTCGTCCTCGCGGTAACAGACGGCGACCTCGCCGTACGTCGGCTTGTCCGCGCCGCCGGCGTCTTCGAACGTCTCGATCAGATTCTCGTCGGGGCGAACCGCGATGAGGCCGTCCCCGATCTCGCCCGCCTTCCGGGCCGTCTTCGGCCCGTCCGCGGCGACCGGAATCGGCGGCCGTTCGTCGGGGAGCGTGTAGATTCGCGCGTTCTCGACGGTATAGTACTCGCCGCGATAGCTCGTCGTCTCGCCCTCCCAGAGGGTGCGGACGATGTCCAGTGCCTCCTTGAGCATCTCGAGGCGGACGTCGTGTTCGGGCCAGCGGTCGCCGAGAACGTGCTCGCTTAGGTTCTCGCCGGTGCCGACGCCGAGGAAGAACCGCCCCGGGAGCTGCGTTCCGGCCGTCGCGGCGGCCTGTGCGATGATCGCCGGGTGGATCCGCGTCGTCGGGCAGGTGACGCCGGTGCCAAGTCGCAGGTCGTCGGTCGCCTGCGAGATGGCGCCGATCACGTTCCAGACCATCGGACTCTCGCCCTGGTCGGAGAGCCAGGGGTGGTAGTGGTCCGAGATCATCGCGAAGTCGAAGTCGGAATCGTCGGTGAGCCGTGCGTACTCGACGAGGTCCTGCGGGCCGTGCAACTCGGAGATGAGTTTGTGTCCGATCTGAGTCATCTGTGGTCGAATCGCTATCGGGTATCGGGTTCGATCGGTGATCGATACGGAAAGTCGAACCACGAAACGCTCCGTAAGTGCACGCCCTGCATCGTGCCGACCGGCTCGAGCCGGGGGACGACTGGCTCGAGTCGTCGCTTTCGACGGTGGGTTCGACGGCCGACGGTCGGTCCGGCTCTCGACGATCGGCCGAGATGCCAGGGAGATTCCCGACAGAGACTTTTTGTAGCACTGAATCGTACGGTCGACGATGCGATTCGGCTGGGATTCCGGCAATTCGTCGCTCGAGGAGTGGAAGCGCCACGTTCGCTTGTCGCTGGGCTTCGTCCTCGTCTTCTCGGCCGCCGTGGGGATACTCGAGGTGTTCGGATGGACGGTGACGCGAGCGGATATCGTCCTGTTCGTCACAGCCGGCATCGCGCTCGGATGGGCTGGACTCGGGTTCTTCGGGCTGTATCTGTTGCTTCGCTCTTGACGAGCGACCGCCGTAAACGCCGGCGGCGAGCACCGTCGGTCAGGGCAGATCGACGTCCGGCCGCGGCTCGAGCGTCACGTCGACCGTTTCGCGTTCGCCGTCGCGAACGACCTCGACCTCGATCGTGTCGCCGGGCGAGGTCTCGAGGGCGAGCACGGCCGAGAGTTGGTCCTGGTTCGGGATCTCGGTATCGCCGATCGCGACGATCACGTCGCCGCCGACCGGGACGAAGTCGCCGTCGACGGTCGCGCCGCCGTCGGCGGGCTGGAGCACGTCGGCGGCGGGCGCGTCGGGTTCGACATCGGTGACGAGCACGCCGCGGGGCTCCTCGAGATCGTTCGCTTCGGCGACGAGCGGACCGACGGGGAGGACGCTGACGCCCATGTAGGGGTGTTCGTACTCGCCGTCCTCGACGAGCGCGGAGACGACGCGGTCGGCCAGTGCCGCCGAGATGGCGAACCCGATCGTCTGGCCGGCGCCGGCGAAGACGACGCCGACGACGTCGCCGTCGAGGTCGACCAGCGGCCCGCCGCTGTTACCCGGATTGACCGGGGCGTCGGTCTGGATCGCCGCGGGAATCGAGAAGCCGCCCGGACTCGGCAGCGAGCGGTCGACGCCGCTGATGATCCCCTGCGAGATCGACGCGTCGAGTCCGAGCGGGTTGCCGAGCGCGAGAACTTCGGCGCCGATTTCGGGCTCGTCGGTGGCGAACGAGAGCCCGTCCGCGGCGTCGGGCACGTCGTCGACCTCGAGGACGGCCAGGTCGCTGTGGAGGTCCGTGCCGACCACCTCGGCCGCCCGCCACTGTTCGTCGCGAAACTGGAGTTCGACTTCGTCGGCGGTCGCGACGACGTGGTTGTTCGTGACGACGTAGTCGTCGACGACGAAGCCGGAGCCGAGGCCGCTCCCGTTCTCTTGCATCGGTCCCTCGACGCCGAAGACGTTGACGAGAACGACGTCGTCGATCGTCTCCTCGTAAATCTCGGTATAGCGGCCATCACCCTCGACTTCGATACCGTTCCCGTCAGCCCCGGTATCGGCTCCGTCGTCCTGTGCGCCCGCCGTGGCGACGCCCCCGCCGAGTATCGCGGCGGCGGCGCTCGTCCGGAGCATCCGTCGGCGCGTCCACCGTGTGTGATCTGACGGCATGTCCGTGTGCTCCCCGAGCACGGCAATAAAAGACGGGCCAGCACCGCCATCCCACCGGACGACTCTCTAGGACTCGTGTAGAACCAGTCCAGTCGACTCGAGAGAAAGAGCGGCGAGTCGACAGCGCACGGAATACCGCGAGCGTAGCGGTCTCTTCCGGCTACGCTTCGTCGAACAGTTCTTCGCCGTCGACCGCGTGCTCCGCGACGACGTCCATATCGAGCGTCACGCCGAGTCCTGGCTCCTCGGGGATCTCGATGTAGCCGTCCTCGATGACGTCCTCCTCGACCAGGTCTTCCCACCAGCCGAGTTCGTAGGAGTGGTACTCGACGGCCAGCGAGTTGGGGATCGCGGCGCCGACGTGGGCGCTGCCCATCGTCGCCACCGGCGAGGCGACGTTGTGCATCGCCACCGGGACGTAGTACATGTCGGCGAGGTCTGCGATTTTTCTAGTCTCACGCATCCCGCCCACCTTCGGCATGTCGGGCGCGATGATGTCGACCGCCTGCTCCTCGAGCAAGCGCCGCTGGCCGTGTTTTCGATAGACGTTCTCGCCGACGGTGATCGGCGTCGTCGTGGACTGGGTCACTTCCCGCTGGACGTCGTGGTTTTCCGGCGGCACGGGATCCTCGAGCCACCAGACGTCGNCGGTGATCGGCGTCGTCGTGGACTGGGTCACTTCCCGCTGGACGTCGTGGTTTTCCGGCGGCACGGGATCCTCGAGCCACCAGACGTCGTACTCCTCGAGTCGTTTCGCCAGTCGCTTCGCGCTGCCGCCGGAGAACGTCCAGTGGCAGTCGAAGGCGACGTCGGCCCGTGAGCCGACGCGTTCGGTGATCGCTTCGACGATCGAGGCTTTGTGCTCGATCTCGGGCTTTCGGAGGTGGCGGTTCGCGCGATCTTTCTCGTGACCCGACGGCACGTCGAGGTCGAACTTCAGCGCGTCGTAACCTAACTCCTCGACGACGCGCTCTGCCTCGTCGGCGCAGGCGACCGGATCGGCCTCTTCCTCGGTGTGACAGTCACAGTAGACCCGCACGTCGTCGCGGTACTTCCCGCCGAGCAGTTGGTAGGCGGGCACCTCGAGAATTTTCCCGGCGAGATCGTGGAGCGCGACCTCGAGGCCCGAGATAGCGGTGACGGTGACGCCGCCGATCGAGCCCTCGCCGGACATCTTCTGGACGAGGTGTTCGGTGAGCCGATCGATGTCGAGGGGGTTCTCGCCCTGGAGGAACGGCGTCATACGCTCGATGAGTTCGGGTGCGCCGGCGCCCCAGTAGGCCTCGCCGGTGCCGACGATACCGGCGTCGGTGTAGATTCGCACGAGCGTCCAGGGGAAGTTACCGTCGACCATCGTCGTCTGGACGTCCGTGATCTCGACGTCCCGGCCGCCGCCGCGCTCGCGCGTGACGTTCATCGTCTCCGCCGAGAGGTCCCGCATCGTGTACTCGGCGTTCGGATCGTGCAACTGTGAGTAATCGACACCCATACGATAAATACTTACTTCAGAAATAGTAATAGTTTCCATCCCGACCTCCCGAATCGCCGCTTCGAGACGCCCTCAGCGTCGCCTCGAGCGCAGTCTCGTTTCCACCGCCTCGAGCGCGATCCCCCTCAGATCGACTCGAACTCGACGGCCGTCTTGACGACCTCGTCGCCGGTTTCGAAGGCCGTCTCGAACTCCTCGAGGCCGTAGACGCCGGTGACGAACTCGTCGGTGAACCACGTCGGAAGCTGCGAGAGCGTGTCGACGGCGGCCTCGAAGTGGCCGCGGTGGGAGTTGACGGTGCCGACGAGCGCCTTGTTGTGGAGGACGAGTTCGCGGTGGAACCGCCCGCCGTCGATCTCGAACGACTGATCGCAGGGGACGCCGAGCATGGCGCCCACGCCGTTCGGCGCGAGCGCGTCGACGGTCTCGACGGCGTGTTTCGCGTGGCCGGTGGCCTCGTAGACGAGGTCGACCGGTTCGTGGACGTCCGGGATTTCGGGCACGGATGTCTCCCGGGAGTCGACGTACGTCGACCCGAGGTCGTCGATGAGGTCGATCGTCGGATGGGGGCGGTCCCGGCGGCCGAGACAGTAGGTTCGGTCGATATCGAGCACGGTCTCGAGCATCGCGAGCGTCACGAGTCCGAGCGAGCCGTTGCCGAGGACGAGCGCCGATTCGGGCTCCCAGTCGAAGGCGGAACGGGAGGCGACGGCGTGTTCGATGGCCTTCTCCGAGACGCTGATCGGTTCGACGAGGAAGCCAAGCGGCGCGAGCCGTTCGGGGATCCGAACGAGGTACTCGGCCGGGCTGGTGAAGTACTCCGCCATGAAGCCGTGGGCGCCGACGATGCCGCGCTCGAGATACTCGCCTTCCGGCGCCATGTCCGGCTCGCCGCGCTTGAAGTACTCGTTGGTCCCGTTCGGCGGACGCCGGACCGTCGGGACGACGAATTCGCCTTCCTCGAGGTCGGTGCCGTTCGGATCCTCGACGATACCGACGGCCTCGTGACCGAGGACGAGCCGGTCGTCGCCGTCGGGCAGCGCGCCGTGGTGGCCCGCGATGACTTCGTGGTCGGTCCCGTCGACGCCCACGCGGAGCGTCCGCACGAGGGCGTCGCCGGGAGACGGTTCGGGACGAGGGCGGTCGACGATGACGGGCGTCCCGGCCCCGGGTTCGACAGCGATCGCTTTCATACGCACCCGTTGGGGCCGAGGCGATAAAAGTTTACCCAATACGTAGTAAATTATTTTGAACGGCGGTCGGGCAGCGCCAGTAACTATCGGAAGAGTCGTCCAACGGCTGTTTCGCGTCGCTATCGCTCGAGACGGAAACGCTCGATTCCTCGACGAGCCCCGAATCGCTTCGGACCGCTCGAGGGAGACGCTCGACGGAGAATCAGTCGCCGCGGGCGGCCTCGACGGCGTCGACGAACTCGGCGGCGCTCTCGCGGACCCGATCCATGTCGTCGTCGGCGATCGCCTCGTAGTCGACGAGCGCGCTGCCGGCGCCGACGGCGACCGCGCCGGCGTCGAAGAAGTCGGCGGCGTCGTCGGCGGCGATCCCGCCGGTCGGGATCACGTCGACGTCGCCGAGCGGTCCGCGAATCGCGCCGATGTGTCCGGGACCGACGGTCGAGGCGGGAAACAGTTTGAGGACGTCCGCGCCGGCTTCCATCGCCGTGACGGCCTCCGTCGGCGTCATGACGCCGGGCGCCGAGAGGACGCCCTGTCGGTTACAGAGTTCGACGGTCTCGACGTCGGTGTGGGGCGAAACGACGAACTCGGCGCCGGCGTCGATCACCGACTGCGCCGTCGGCGCGTCGAGGACGGTACCCGCCCCGACGACGGCGTCCGTGTCGGCGAGTTCGCGGTCGATCGCGGCGATCTGCTCGCTCGCGCGCGTCCCGTCCGCGGTGACCTCGAGGGCGTCGACGCCGCCCTCGTAGACCGCCCGCGCAACGGGAACGATTTGCTCCTCGTCGATCCCGCGAAGGACGGCGATCACGCCGCTCTCGACGAGTCGATTTCGAACCGATCGCGGATCGGTCTCGGTCATCGGCGACCCTCCTCGCTCGCGTGGCAGTGACGAACCATCACGGCGAGACGTTCACGGCCGCGAACAAAGAGGTTTACTCGTCCTCGGAGAAATATCAAAAGTAACGACCTATCCGCGACGCGGTCCGTTCAGTCCTCGAACGGTCGGACGGTGACGGACTCGGCCTCGAAATCCTCGAGGAACGCTTCGATCTACGTGACGACGGTCTGCTGAGTTTCGGCTATCTCTGTCTCGAGGCCTTTCGACGGTCGGACCTCGCATCGCTCGTCTTCCGCCCTCGATTTTGCGTCGCTCAATCGAAGAGTTCCTCGCCGTCGACCATATGCTCCGCGACGGCGTCCATATCGAGCGTTACGCCGAGGCCGGGCTCTTCGGGAATTTCGATGTAGCCGTCCTCGATGACGTCCTCCTCGACCAGATCTTCCCACCAGCCGAGTTCGTAGGAGTGGTACTCGACGGCCAGCGAGTTCGAGATCGCCGCCGCGACGTGTGCACTCCCCATCGTCGCCACCGGCGAGGCGACGTTGTGCATCGCCACCGGCATGTAGTACATGTCCGCCAGACCCGCGATCTTCGCCGTTTCGCGCATTCCGCCCACCTTCGGCATGTCGGGCGCGATCATGTCGACCGCCTGCTCCTCGATGAGTCGGCGCTGGCCGTGCTTTCGATAGACGTTCTCGCCGGCGGTGATCGGCGTCGTCGTGGACTGGGTCACTTCCCGCTGGACGTCGTGNAGTCGGCGCTGGCCGTGCTTTCGATAGACGTTCTCGCCGGCGGTGATCGGCGTCGTCGTGGACTGGGTCACTTCCCGCTGGACGTCGTGATTCTCCGGCGGCACGGGATCCTCGAGCCACCAGACGTCGTACTCCTCGAGTCGTTTCGCCAGCCGCTTGGCGCTGCCGCCGGAGAACGTCCAGTGGCAGTCGAAGGCCACGTCCGCGCGGTGACCGACGCGTTCGGTGATCGCTTCGACGATCGAGGCTTTGTGTTCGATCTCGGGCTCGCGGAGGTGGCGGTTCGCGCGATCCTTCTCGTGGCCGGAGGGCACGTCGAGGTCGAACTTCAGCGCGTCGTAGCCCAGCTCTTCGACGACGCGCTCTGCTTCGTCGGCGCAGGCGACCGGATCGGCTTCCTCCTCGGTGTGGCAGTCGCAGTAGACGCGAACGTCGTCGCGGTACTTCCCGCCGAGGAACTGGTAGGCCGGCGTCTCGAGAATTTTCCCGGCGAGATCGTGGAGGGCGACCTCGATGCCCGAGATTGCCGTCACGGTGACGCCACCGATCGAGCCCTCGCCGGACATCTTCTGGAAGAGGTGTTCGGTGAGCCGATCGATATCGAGGGGGTTCTCGCCCTGGAGGAAGGGTTTCATTCGTTCGATCAATTCCGGCGCGCCGGCGCCCCAGTAGGCTTCTCCTGTCCCGACGATGTCCGCGTCGGTGTAGATTCGGACGAGCGTCCAGGGGAAGTTGCCGTCGACCATCGTTGTCTGGACGTCTGTGATCTCGACGTCGCGACCGTTGCCGCGCTCGCGCGTGACGTTCATCGTCTCCGCCGAGAGATCCCGCATCGTGTACTCCGCGTTGGGGTCTCGAAGCTGTGAGTAATCGATGCTCATACCGCAGTGACCACCCGCACGACAGTAATAGGTTGTACCGGCATCGCAACGGCGGCGTCCGGCAACCGCGAATCGACCCCCCTCCATCGAACCCGCGACGACGGCTGCAACCGGACTGCGACCGCTACGTCGTCTTCGGCCAGCCGAGTTCCTCGGGCACGCCGTCGAGGTCGACCTCGAGAGCGTGGGTCGTCGCGAAGACGGCGCGTTTCTCGGCGGTCCGGCGTTCGATCGCCTTCGGCCCGACGGCGAGGTCGATCCGCGTCACCCCGCCGGCGGCGGCCTGCCCGAGGACGGTTACGGGACCGACTTCGCGCGTGTTCCGAACGTGCGTCCCGCCACAGGCCGCGACGTCCCACGGGTCTCCGCCGCCGACCGTGGTCGCTCCCAGCCCGCTCGTACCGGCGCC
>NZ_AOHZ01000090.1 GCF_000337215.1 Natronolimnohabitans innermongolicus JCM 12255
ATGTGTATAAGAGACAGATTTCGGTTCGCTCGCGCGCCGTCGAGATCGGAACGCGCTCCCAGGAGACCGGTCTGGACTCCCAGACCGCCCGATTGACGAGTTCGTCCAGTTCGATCAGTGCTTCGTCCTCGAGCGGCGCCGTCTCGAGGGCGACCGCGACGCGATCCTCGCCGATCTCGAGGCCGGCGTAGATCGAGTCGCCCTGCTCGAGGGGGAGACACCGCCTCGCGGCGCCGCGAAGGAGGTGACTGGCCGTGTGCGCTCGCATGCAGTACATCCGAAACGACCAGTCGATCGAACACAGCACTCGGCTGCCGATCCGGAACGACGGCTCTGCGTCGAGTACGTGGACCTGCTCGCCGTCCTCGAGTCGGACGTCGACGACCGCCGCGTCGCCGATCGTCCCCCGGTCGGCCGGCTGGCCGTCGCTCGCCCCGTAGAAGTAGCTCGTCTCGAGCCAGACCCGGCGCCCGTCGACGGACGTCACCTCGGTCTCGAATCGCGTGGTGTAGGGCTCGCTGGCTGCCCGTTGTCCGGTCATTGGGCTCACTCTCTCCCGAGCAATGAAAAGTCTGCTTGCCGAGACGGTCGTCGCGGGGTGTCGCGGAGACGACGCGCGATCGGTGCTACTCGGCCAGTTCGACGTCCAGGTGCTCCTCGAGCGCGTCGATCAGGCCGCCGCCGATACCGGCCTGGGTCGCGCGACCCTGTTCGACCGCGAGGATGTGCTTTTCGCGCGCGCCGAGTTCGTCGGCGAGTTCCTCGCGCTGGAGTCCCGCTTCCTGGCGGGCCTCGACCAGTTTCTCGCCGTAGCCGGAGACGAGATACGGCAACGGGTCCTCGTCGTAGTTCGTCCCCTCTTTCTCCCAGTGTTCGGAGTCGCCGTCCCAGACGGGGTTGGCTTTGGCGACGTTCTGGGCCGCCTTCTGCTTGCGGCTTGGTTCGTCGCGACCGCCGCTCGAGTCCTGCCCCTGTCCACGAGACCCGCCGCGAGACTGCGACTGTTGTTGCGTGTCGTCGTGGGGCGCACAGTCCGGACAGACCTCGAGTTCGGCGCCGGCGACGCTCGCCAGTCGAAGCTTCTCGCTTTCAGCCCCGCAGAGTTCGCAGTTCGTCCCGCCGCCGCCGGTGGACGATCCGGTCGAATACTTAGCCATGGTACCCTTTGGCAACTGTCGCATTTTAAATCACCGCCTCGAGCGCGGTCAGATCCGTGTGACCTCGGCGCAGGCGCCGAGAGAAAAGAAAGGGCTTTTATAATCACACTGGTTACGATTGAGTGCAGTAAGACAAAGACAGCGAGCGTGGGTAGCCAAGCCAGGCCAACGGCGCAGCGTTGAGGGCGCTGTCCCGTAGGGGTCCGCCGGTTCGAATCCGGTCCCACGCATCGCAAGCGCGGGCGAAGCCCGCAAAACGCGAGGCGGCGTTGCCGCCGAGCACAACGATGCAGGTGATTTCCCTTCGCGGACATCACCCACGCACAACTTCTACGAAAACTACTCGACACAGCGACAGGTTTTGGCGACACAGCGTTGCGGGCGCTGTCCCGTAGGGGTCCGCCGATGAGCGATCGGCAGCGCCGATCGCGAATACCGTCGTGAAGCGGCGCGTGGCGCGAAGCGTCACGCGAATGCGAACGGCGTAGCCGTGAGCGGCGCGGAACGACGGCAGTTCGAATCCGGTCCCACGCATCGCAAGCGCGGGCGAAGCCCGCGAGACGCGAGGCGGCGAAGCCGCCGAGCGCAACGATGCAGGTGATGTAAACCCATCTCGGGATTGAAACATTTCCCCTCGTGGACATCACCCACGCACAACTTCTGAGGAAACCGATACGACACAGCGATAGCGCTGTGTATGTCGGTTTCTTCGTATTCACGTCCTCAAGCGATGCGTCTCTCGAGTGTCAATACCCAGCGGGCGACCGCGGACAGTAACCGCTTTCCTGCCACAGTCAAACCCCGATATATGGAGTACGTTCCTCGAGAGCGCGTCACCGCTCTCACCGCCGTTTTGAGCGTCGTCTCGCTGGCGGTCGTCTTCGCCGCGGCGGGCGGCCGAATACCCTCGTCGACGGTACCGGCCGCACCGCAGTGGGTCCTCGATGGCATTCCGCATCTCAACGTCGCGATCAGCGCGGCGGCGATCGTGACGATCACGATCGGCTGGCGAGCGATCCGCCGGGGTGACGTCGACCGCCACCGCACCGCGATGATCGCCTCGTTCGGGCTATTCGCGGCCTTCCTCACGTTCTACCTCTATCGGTTGATCGCGACCGGCGGCCCGCAGCCGTTCCCCGGACCGGACGCCGTCCAGCAGTTCGTCTATTACCCGGTGCTCGCCGTTCACATTTTCCTGGCGATCGTCTGTATTCCGCTGGTCTACTACGCTCTCCTGCTGGCGTTTTCGCGCCCGATCGCAGAGTTGCGTCGGACCAGCCACGCCCGCATCGGCCGCTACGCCGCGGCCCTGTGGCTGATCTCGTTCTCGCTGGGTATCGTGGTGTACGTGCTGTTGCACGTGGTTTACTGACGCGACTCGAGAGAACCAACCGCCGGTTTCGCGATGTGGAGGGAAATCACGAGGCACCGATCGCATCCGCGAGCGAACGAAGTGAGCGAGCGGGCCGACGACTGACCCGGAAGCCACGCCGTGCGCGGCTGAAGGGGAGAGAAGAGGCTTTTCGTCGAAGCTACGCGGGACCGTCGGTCCCTCGCTGTCCGAGAGAGCGAAGCTCTCTCGAGATTTTCCCGAGGGTGCGCCTTCGGCGCACCCGCAGAGGAAACGTTCGTTAGTCGTCCGCGGGCAGCTGCTGTCCGCCGATATCGGGGCGGCTCACGTCGCGGTCGGTCTCCTCGCCGTCGATGTCGTAGGGGTACTCGCCGGTGACACAGCCCAGACAGAGGTCGATGCGCTCCGTGCCGAGCACGTCGGCGACGGCATCGGTCGAGAGGTAGGCGAGGCTGTCAGCGTCGATCTTGTCGCGGATGTCGGCGGTCGACTTCCCGGCGGCGATGAGTTCCTCGCGGGTCGCCATGTCGATGCCCATGTAGCAGGGGGCGACGATCGCGGGCGCGCCGATGCGGACGTGGACCTCCTCGGCGCCGCAGTCTTTGAGCAACTGGACGAGTTGCGTCGAGGTCGTTCCGCGGACGATCGAGTCGTCGATGACGGTGACGGTCTTGCCCTCGATCGTCGATTTGATCGGGTTCAGCTTCAGGCGAACGGCGCGTTCGCGCTCGTCCTGGGTCGGCATGATGAACGTCCGGCCGACGTAGCGGTTTTTCATCAGGCCCTCGGCGAACTCGACGCCGATGTCGTCGTCGTCGCGTGGCTCGCCGTCCGCAGTCGTCTCGCCCGCCGCGTCGGCGTAGCCCGAGGCGAACGCGCGTCCGGAGTCGGGGACGGGCATGACGACGTCGGTCTCAACGCCGCTTTCCGCCCAGAGTTTGCGGCCCAGATTGCGCCGGGCCTCGTAGACCAGCGTCTCGTCGATGACGCTGTCCGGCCGGGCGAAGTAGACGTGCTCGAAGAAGCAGTGAGCCGTGTTCTCGTTCTCGATCAGCTGGTAGGAGTCGAAGCCCTGGCCGTCGTCTTGCAGGACGACGAGTTCGCCGGGACGGACGTCCCGGACGAGTTCGCCGTCTAACGTGTCGATCGCCGCCGACTCGGAGGCGAGGATGTAGCCGTCCTCGAGTTCGCCGATACAGAGCGGGCGATTCCCCTGCGGGTCCCGGACGCCGAGGACGGTGTCGTCGTGGCTGATCGCGAGCGAGTACGAGCCGTGGATGCGTTGCATCGTGTGCTTGACCGCGCGCACGAGGTCCTCCTCTAACAGGTTGCGCGCGAGGTCGTGGGCGATGACCTCGGTGTCGCCGTCGCTGGTAAAAGCGTGGCCGAGCGCCGCGAGTTCGTCGCGGATCTCGTCGGCGTTGACGAGGTTGCCGTTGTGGCTCAGGCCGAGCGAGCCGCTCTTGAACGAGACGGAGAAGGGCTGTGCACAGGAGGAGTCGACCGAGCCCGCAGTCGGGTAGCGGACGTGGCCGATCCCCGTCGAGCCGTTGAGGACGTCAAGGCCGTCCTCGTCGAACGCCTCGCCCACCAGCCCCATCTCCACGTGGCTGTGTTGCTGGAAGCCGTCGTGGGTGACGATCCCGGCCGACTCCTGACCGCGATGCTGGAGTGCGTAGAGCGCATAGTACAACGGTCGTGCCGCCGATCGACCGTCGAGTGAGACGCCGACGACGCCGCACTTTTCGGTCATTCCTGTTCGCCGGGGAGTCTCGCCCCGCCCATCAGTCATGGAAGTCAGTAGGGCACCCAGACGATAAAAATCCCCGTGTTTGTGCTCTCAATCCAGCCGTCGTCGGTAGTCGATATCCATGTTTATGTATATGTTCGCGATCAGCGGCGGAAGCGACGCCGTCGTCCGGTCTCGTGGTGATTCCCTCGAGCGAGTCGGCCGGCGTCGCGATGCGCCGCCATCGCCAGCGGTCGAGCGCGCCGGCCGATGGCACAGGTTGAAGGCGATTCCCTCGAACACCTCGAGTAGACTATGCGACTCGAGGAGTACTGGGGCGTCGGGCCGAAGACCCGGGAGACGCTGACCGAGGAGTTGGGACGGGAGCGAGCGATCGAGGCGATCGAGAGCGGCGACGTTCGCGCGCTCGCTGACGCGGGACTGGCCCGCGGACGGGCGACGCGGATCCTGCGGCGAGCGACGGGCGGCGGCGGGATCGACGTGCTGGCGACGAGCGACGCGCGCTCGGCGTACAAGGAACTGCTCGATCTGGCGGTCGAGTACGCCGTCACGCGACGCGCTGCGGATCGGATTCGCGTCCTGACGCCGCTGACCGACCGCGACGCTATGAACGAGCGCCTGGACGACGTCCTCGCGGCTCGAGACGCCTGGGCCGCCCTCGCCGAGGACGACCGAGCGGCCGTTCTCGCGGCCTACGAGCGGTACGACGAGCGCGAGGAGAGCGAGCACGCCGCCGTCGAGACCGCGCTCGCCCTGCTCGAGGCCGGGGTCGACTCGGGGCCGTTCGACGCGGTCGCCGACCTCGAACGCGAGCGACTCGCGGCGGCGGCCGACGCACTGGCGGCGCTGGACGGCGACCGTGGGCGCGTTCGTGCGGGCGCCGACGAGGAACTCGACCGCCTGCGGGCGGCGCTCGGTACCGTCGAGGATATGGACGCAAACGCCCTCGAACTGATCGACGAACTCCGTTCGGACGGCGTCCGGGACGTCTCCCAGTTCCGAGAATCGTTCGAGGACCACCTGCTCACCGAGACCGAAGTCACGGTCGATCAGGTTCGCGACGCGATGCCGACCGACGCGACCGACGCCACGGATTTCGTGGGCGCGACGCTGCGAACCCTGCGAGGAGACCTCACCGCGGCGATCGACGAACGCGAGGCGGTCGTCGCCGGCGAGTTCGAGGCGACGCTCGAGGCGAACCGCGAGGCCGTCGATCAGGCCGTCGGCGCGGTCGACGACATCGCCTTACACCTCTCGCTCGCGCGGTTCGCGCTGGCCTACGACTGTACCCGGCCGACGTTTCGCGACGGGGACCGAGCCGCGGTGTCGGTCGTCGGCGCGCGCAACCTCACGCTCGCGACGCCCGACGCCGGCGATGGCGACGGCGGCGACGGCGGGCGGACACAGACTCAGACCGTACAGCCGATAACCTACGCGCTGGGCGACCACGGCGTGAGCGAGGTCCCCGTCGGCGTGAACGCGGTCCCCGGCGAGGAGCGCGTCTCGGTGCTCACCGGCGCCAACAGCGGCGGGAAGACGACGCTGCTCGAGACGCTGTGTCAGGTCGTCTTGCTGGCGATGATGGGACTACCCGTCCCCGCCGAGCGCGCGGAGGTGACGCCCGTCGACTCGCTCGTGTTCCACCGCCGGCACGCGAGTTTCAACGCTGGCGTCCTCGAGTCGACGCTGCGGTCGGTCGTGCCGCCGCTGTCGACCGGCGGCCGAACGCTGATGCTGGTCGACGAGTTCGAGGCGATCACGGAGCCCGGAAGCGCGGCCGACCTGCTGCACGGACTCGTCACGCTGACCGTCGAACGCGAGGCGCTGGGCGTCTTCGTCACCCACCTCGCGGACGATCTGGAGCCGCTGCCGACGGCGGCCCGCGTCGACGGCATCTTCGCTGAGGGGCTGAACCCCGACCTCGAGTTGCTGGTCGACTACCAGCCGCGGTTCGATACCGTTGGTCGGTCGACGCCGGAATTCATCGTCTCGCGACTCGTCGCGAACGCGGACGACCGGGGCGAGCGAGCCGGGTTCGAGACGCTCGCCGAGGCGGTCGGCAACGACGTCGTCCAGCGGACGCTCGTCGACGCCCGCTGGGCGGAAGACGACTAGCGTCGGTTCGTCCCGTCGGTATCGTCCCCGTCCGCGTTTTTTCAGCCGCTCGAATCGTCGAATTCGGGTTCGTCCGGTCCGCGTCGGTCGCCGCGAGCGTTCGTCCCGGCGCGTCTCGAGTCCCGGTGGACGGCCCCGCGTCGATCGGGCGGCACGTACTCTTCGTCGACCGAGTCGGTTTCGCCGTAGGTGTAGAGGGTCCCACCCTCGTCTTCACAGACTCGCGCTTCGAGGTACGTCCGAGCTGCACGACGCGAGAGGACGCCCATCTCGACGACGTCGGCCAGCGTGGTCTTGGTGGCGCGAAACCAGGTTCTAACGCGTCGGTCGGCGCGCGCGTCGTCGACGGCGACGATCGCACCGCGGCCGCCGTCGCGGCCCTCGAGCCACTCGAGCCAGCAGACGCGGTAGGTGGAGACGCGGTAGTCGCTGCCCGGTTCGACGAGGTACAGCACCTCGTAGGGACAGGGATCGAGGTGGGCGGTGAGGATGCGATCGCGGTCGATCGCCGCCGCGAGCAGGGGTGGGTCGACGGCGCCGCCGGCGAGTGGCGTCTCGGCGCTGATGCGATCGGCGAACGTGACGGTATCGCCGCCCCAGTGGCTGTATCTGAGATCGTACCGCCGGTCCGGACGGCGGTACGCGACGAGGGCCCTATGTCCCATCGCGATCCCCGAGCGAACACCGCGATCGGTTCCTCGTGGACCCCAGTCGGAGCGGAACGTGTGGGTCGGACTGCATCGACGGTGCTGGCCGCCTATCCGTACTTGAACCTGCGGATCGACGGACCGATCGCTCGGCCGTCGCGGCGATCACTCCGTCCGAAAGTCGAACCCGCCGCGCTCGCGCATGTCGATCTCGCCGCACTCGGGACAGCGATCGTAGGCCGTGTCGAAAACCGCGTCGCAGGAGGGGCAGCGATACTCGACCCCGGGGTCGTCGGGCGACAGCGTTTCCTTGAGTCGATCAAGCAGTTCCATCGCGCTGTCGTTCGGCCCGAGTCCGGGTCAGCAGCCGGCATGCAATTGCTACGCCGATCAGCGTCCGGCACGCGTTTCACCGAGGCCGACGAGCAAGAGGGAAACCGCTTCGGTACGTACTGTAACGGCGAATGGGCGAACCCTACGACGCAGTCCTCTTCGACAACGACGGCGTGCTGACGACGCCGACCGACCGCGAGGTACTTCTCGAGGCGATGCACGACGCCTTCGCCGACGTCGGCGTCCTCGATCCGAGCCGCGCACAGGTCCGAACGCTGCTCGGACCGAGCGTCGACTCCCTGCGCGAGGTCGCCGACGACCACGATGTCGACCCGCACGAGCTCTGGCAGGCACGCGAACGCGCCGCGATCGAGACCCAGCTGCAGGAACTCGAGGCCGGCCGCAAGCGCCGCTACGACGACGTCGACGCCGTCGCCGACCTCGAGGACGACGTGGGAACGGCGATCGTCAGCAACAACCAACACGAGACGATCGGGAACATTCTCGAACGATTCGACCTCGAGTGGGTCGACCGCTGGTACGGCCGGGAGCCGACGGTGAAGGGAATCGACCGCAAGAAGCCGACACCGTACTACCTCGAACTGGCCCTCGAGGAACTCGGCGCCGAGGACGCGCTGTTCGTCGGCGATAGCTGGGTCGACGTGGAGGCGGCCGACGCCGCCGGAATCGACGCGGCGTTCCTTCGCCGCGACCACGTTCAGGGCGTCGGCCTCCCGCGGGAGCCGGCCTACGAGATCGAGTCGCTCGCGGAGATTCCGCGCCTGCTCTGAGCGGGATGGAGTGATCGACCACGCTCGGCATGCTCGACGCTCGAGACCGAGTCCAAGCCCGAACCGTTCAAGGCCCGGAGCCCGAACACCTTCGTATGGAACGCACGGGAACGATCCTCCGGGGTCGCGAGTTCGAGCCCGTCGAGGGGCGGGTCGTGATCGACGACGACGACGGACGGATCGAGGCCATCGAGGAGACGGCAGTCGACTCGTCGGCGATCATCCTGCCGGCGTTCGTCAACGCCCACACCCACATCGGCGACTCGATCGCGAAGGAAGCCGGCGGCGGGCTCTCCCTCGAGGAGCTGGTCGCGCCGCCGGACGGGCTGAAACACCGGCTGCTTCGGGCGGCCACGCAGGACGAACTCGCCGCGGCGATGCGTCGATCGCTGCAGTTCATGCAAGAGAGCGGAACCGCGGCCTGCCTCGAGTTCCGCGAGGGCGACGTCGAGGGCGTCGAGACGCTCGAGCGCGCTTCGGCGGGCCTCGAGATCGAACCGATCGCGTTCGGCCGCGGCTCGATCGACGCGATGCGCGCGGGCGACGGCTACGGCGCGAGCGGGGCCAACGACGCCGACTTCGCGGACGAACGGGAGGCGACCCACGAGGCCGGAAAGCCGTTCGCCATCCACGCGGGCGAGGTCGACGCGAGCGACATCCACCCCGCGCTGGACCTCGAGCCGGACGTCCTCGTCCACATGGTCCACCCCGAACCGGACCACCTCGAGCGCGTCGCCGACCAGGAGGTACCGATCGTCGTCTGTCCGCGATCGAACCTCGTCACCGACGTGGGGCTCTCGCCGTACCGAGAACTCCACGAGCGAACGACGCTCGCGCTCGGGACGGACAACGTGATGCTCAACTCGCCGTCGATGTTCCGCGAGATGGAGTTCCTCGCGAAACTCTCCGACCTCTCGGCGACCGAGATCCTTCGGATGGCAACCGTCAACGGCGCCGAAATCGTCGACCGCGAGTACGGACTCGTCGAACCCGGCTACGAGGCCCGGCTTCTGATTCTGGACGGCGACTCGCACAACCTCGCGGGCGCCCGGGATCCGGTCCGGGCCGTCGTTCGACGCGCCGGCGTCGACGACGTCCGGGAGGTCGTCTTCGGTCCCGACGGCGATTGAGCGCCGAACCGGGTCCTGTTATCTCCCGCGACGGTCTGTCGTATCCACGACAACGCTATTGTAGTGTCAAGTTGTATGCTACCACACAGCACATGTACGATTGCATCCTCGTCCCGACCGACGGCTCGCCGGAGGTGGAAGGCGCCCTCGAGTACGCGTTCGATCTAGCTCGAACCCACGACGCGACGGTTCGAGCGATCTACGTCGTGAGCATCGCCGGCTACGGGAACATGCCGATGGAGGCGGCACTGGACGGGCTCAGCGACGCCCTCCGGGGCGACGGACGGGCGGCCGTCGATCGGGTCGAGGAGCTCGCACCGCCGGACGTCGAGGTGGAAACGGCGGTGCTCGAGGGGTCGCCGAGCCGGGTTATCGCCAGTCAGGCGCAGCCGGGGACGTGCGATCTCGTCGTGATGGGGACTCACGGCCGCGGCGGTATCGATCGCCTGCTGCTCGGCAGCGTGGCCGAACGGGTCGTTCGGCGCGCGTCGGTTCCAGTGTTGACCGTTCAGGTCGGCTCGGACGACGACGACGATGGAGACGGCCGCCGAGAGCGACCGCCGGTCGCCGTCGAGTAACGGCCTCGAGCGGCGGTGACACAGCCGTCACCGACCGTTAAACGGGCCGCAGGTGCTCGCAGTCGCCCGCCGAGACCGTCACCCGTTCGCCGTCGTCGGTTTCGACCACGAGGGCGCCGAACTCGGTGACGTCGATCGCCTCGCCGACCACGTCGCCCGACGGGCGCTCGACCCGAACGCGCTGGCCGAGCGTGAGCGCCAGTTCGCGCCAGGCCGGAACGACGGACTCGAGGTCGGTTCGGTACTCGTCGAACGTCTCGAGCAGCCGCTGGACGAACCGTCGTCGGTCGACGTCGCCCGCCTCCTCGCGGATGCTCGTCGCCCCTTCCGGGAGGTCGGTACTGTCGATGTTCGCGTTGACGCCGATCCCGACCGCGAGCCACTCGACGCGGTCCATTTCGCCTTCCATCTCGGTGAGAATCCCGACGAGTTTGTCGTAGTCGCCGTCGTCTCCGACGGGAACGACGACGTCGTTGGGCCACTTGATCCGCGCGTCGACGCCGGCCTCGCGGGCCGCATTCGTCGTCGCGACCGCCGCCGAGAGCGTGTACAGCGGCGCCTGCGCGGGCGTGATCTCCGGGCGGACGAGGACGCTCAGCCAGACGCCGCCCGAGGGGGACGACCACTCTCGCTCGAGGCGACCCCTGCTGCCGGTTTGTTCGTCGGCCAGAACGGCAACGTCCGCGGCGCCTTCGGCGGCCAACTCGCGGGCGCGGTCGTTCGTGCTCCCGATCGAGTCTCGATACTCGATGGAAAACGGCGCCTCGAGTTCGAACTCGACGGCCGGTCCGTTGTACGCTGGCACGTCGCGGAGTTCGTAGCCGGTCGATCCGCTCTCGATCGCGAAACCGTCCTCGCGGAGGCCGTCGATCTGCTTCCAGACGGCCGCCCGCGAGACGTCGAGCGACTCGGCCAGTTCCGGCCCCGACACGGGGCCGTCGGCGAGCGCCTCGAGGATGGCTCGTCGCGTCTCGTTCATGCCCTCGAGAGGGGGCCGCGAGCACTTCAATCGGCAGGTTCGCCTCGCCGGTACGTTCGAGGGTCGGGGAAGGTTCGCCAACCTATTTTGCTGCGGACACGATAGCGAACGCATGAGCGAAATCGGTGCCGTCTGCCCTCCTGGTGTCCAGTTGGACCAGCCCAGGACCGCGACTGTCGTGGGACGACAACGGCTGTCTCGCCCGTATAGTCGTCGATCGACCGAACTCGAGTCCCATCGACCGCGACAGCGATGAGTAGGGAGCAAGTGACCGTCGACGCGGAGCGAACGGGGCCGCTGGATACGTTCCGCCAGTTCTTCTCCTTACAGCGGGACGTGTTGGTGCTCTCGCTCGCGATGTTCGCGTTCAGCCTCGGCTTCCAGATGACGAACCGGTTTCTCCCGGACTACCTCGTCTATCTGGGGGCGGGCGGCTTCGTCGTCGGTCTCTTCGCGACGCTCGGGAACGTCATCGGCGCGGTGTTTCCCTACTACGGCGGCGTCGTCTCCGACCGCGTCGGCTCGCGCTATGCCCTTACCGTCTTTGGCTTCCTCTCGACGTTCGGCTTCGCGATCTGGCTGGTCGCGGCCTACGTTCCGGCGATCGACCTCGGCGTCGTCGTCCTCGAGCCGTGGGTCTGGATCTTCGTCGGCCTGCTGCTGGCCCAGTGCTGGAAGTCCTTCGGCATCGGCGGCCACTACGCGATCGTCAAGCAGTCGACCGAGCCGAGTCGGCTGGCCCGCGGCTTCGCCAGCACGGAGACGTTCCGGCGGACGGCCTTTCTGCTCGCGCCGCTGATCGTCGCCGTCCTCGTCGCCGATCAGCTCATGCCCGGCTTCCTGTGGGTGCTCGTCATCGCCATCGTCTTCGCGATTCTGGGAACGATCGTCCAGCACTTCCTCTACGAGACCGACGCGGATTCGGTCGGGAAGGAGTTCGAGGGCGTCGGCCAGATCCGCAGCGACCTCCGCTCGCTGCCGGACCCCTTACGGCCGCTGCTCGTGGCCGACGCGCTCGTTCGGTTCGCCAACGGCATGGTCTACGCCTTCTTCATCCTCGTGATCACGCAACTGTTCGAGATCGGGCTCACGACGACCCTGCCCGTCGTCGGAACGATCGACCTCTCGCCGGCCGCCTTCTTCGGCGTCTTGCTCGGCGTCGAGATGCTCGTCGCCCTGCTGACGATGGCGCCGACGGCCAAGATCGCGGAGCGCACCGGACTCAAAACGGTCGTCGGCTTCGGTTTCTTCGTCTACGCGATCTTTCCGGTCCTGTTGCTCTTCGGGCCGCAGTACGTCGACGCCGTCAGCGAGACCTGGCTCCTGATCGCGCTCTTTGCGTTCTCGGGACTGCGCTTTGCGGGGCTGCCGGCCCACAAGGCGCTCGTCGTCGGGCCAGCCGAGCAGGGCGCCGGCGGGCGCGTTACGGGTTCGTACTACCTCGTCCGGGGCGCCATCGTCATCCCGAGCGGCGCGCTCGGCGGCTTCCTCTGGCAGTTCGTCTCGCCCGAACTCTCCTTTACGATCGCGACGGTCGTCGGACTGGCCGGCGTGGCCTACTTCGCCGCCTTCGGCCAGGAGTTCGAGGCGTACGCTTGAGCCGGCAGAAGAGGCCGGTAACGACTCAGTCCCGAATCTCGCGAAGCTTCTCCCGCCCGGGCGCGATCAGTTCGTCGAGGTAGGTCGCGAGCGTCCCCTTCGCGTCCGCGGGGTGGAGTTCGCCCGACTCGAGGTCCGCAGCCAGCGACTCGTACTCGTCGTAGCTCAGATCACCGCCGTACTTCTCGGGGCGTTCGACGGTAACCTCGTCGAACCGCGGGAAGACGTGGTACTCGAACAGCTCGAGGACGGGATTCTCGAGGTCGTCCTCGGGGTCCCGCGTCGGCGGACAGAACGCCGAGTTGACCTTCTCTTCCAGTTCTTCGGTCGAATCCTCCATCGAGATCGTCACGCCCTCGCTCGAGGACATCTTCCCCTCGCCGCTGGTGAGGTCGGCGACGATGGGCGTATGGAGACACGGTCGGGCCTCGTAGCCGAGGTCCGAAATCTCCTCGCGGTGGAGCATGTGGACCTTCCGCTGGTCCATGCCGCCGACGGCGAGGTCGAGGTCGAGGTACTCGATGTCCAGTGCCTGCATCAGCGGGTAGACGAGGTGGCTGACCTTCGCCGTCTCGCCGGACTGGAGTTCGGCCATCGCGCGCTGGGCGCGGTTCATCGTCGTCGAGAGCTCGAGTTCGTGGAGGTCGAGGGTGTACTCCTCGTCGAGTTGGAACTCGGAGCCGTAGACGAACTCCGTCGACTCTTCCTCGAGCCCGTAGGCGATGAACTGGGCTTTCATCTGCTCGGCGGTGTCGCGGATCTCCTCGAAGGTCCCCTTGCCGTTGAGGTAGGCGTGGACGTCCGCGAGCAGGACGACGACCTCCATGCCGGCCTCCTGGAGGTCGATGAGCTTGTTCGCGGTCAGCAGGTGCCCGAGGTGGAGCACGCCGGAGGGCTCGTAGCCGACGTAGGCGCGCTTGCCGTCGGGATCGGCGGCCAGTTCGCGCACCTCCTCGTCGGTGACGACCTCGTCGGCGTTTCGCGTGAGCAGGTCGTAGGTATCCATGTGTGAATCGAAACGGCAGGAGGGATTTATACCCGCTGAATGTGCTCGCGGACGTGCCGATCGACGTCGAGCCACCGGCGCGACGAATGCTTGCCGAACACCCTTCCCGGTCGGTACCGTACTCTCGATGATCGCATGGGTATCAGAGAGGACTTCGTCAACGCCGTGCGTCGGAGCGTCTGGCCGCAGATCCACTACCTGTTGGCGGGGACGTTCGACGGCTACGCCGTCAGCCACACCACCGCCGAGGAGTACGCGCTGACGACCCACTGCACGGAGGAGCGCCTCGAGGAGATCCTCGCGGAACTCGGCTTCTCGCGAAACCCGATCGCCTCGCTGAAGGTGCGCATGGACGGCAACACCTCCGAAGGATCGTGGGTCTGGCGAGCCTCGCCGCTCGCGGACATGCAGTTGCACGTCGTCCTCCACGAGGTCGAGAACACCGAGAAGGTCGACGTCTACGCCCACTGGGAGTGCTCGTGGATCCGCCACCCCTACAAACACTACGTCGCCCGCGGCTACGACGCCGAGAAAGGCGTCGAACTGGCCCGTCGGTGGCTGATCAACTACGACGAGGAGTGTCTCAACGGCTCCGACGGCATCGGATACGAGGTTGACGACTCGTTCTCGCGGCGGGCGAGCGAGTACCTCTCGCTGTCGTACTATCAGGTCGAAGAGGCCCTCGCTGCCGCCAGATCGAAACTCCCGTTCGCCGACGGCGATCGGAGCCACGTCGTCGGCCGCGAGAACGACCGCGACGCCGTCTCGCCGACGATCACCGACGAGTTCTGAGCGGGACGATTCGGATCAGAGGTCGCCCGCTCGAATCCGCTCTTCGGCCTCCTCGAGCGCCGCCTCGCGGTCGAACGCGTCGACGATCTCGCGTAACTCATCTGCGTCGGCGTCGGCGAGGTCTCGCGCGTGGGCGGTCATGTTCGGCACCGCGCGGATGATGTTGTCGACGATCGGCACGTCGGCGACCTGGGGCGACCGCGAGAGGGGGTTGAGATCGATCACGATCTCGGTCTTGCCCATCTCGTCCAGGGCCTCCGCGCGGTCGCCGTCCTCGAGCGGGACTAACACGACGTCGGCCGCGTAGATGCCGTCCTCGTCGACCTTCGCGCGCTGGTGGTCCAGGTTCGGAATCCTGGCGTCGGCCTCGAGGCCCTTCACGTCCTCGGCGCCGTGCTCGCGCAGGTGGGCCGCGATCGCGCTGATTCGCTCCGGCGTGCGGTTGAAGAGGTTGACCTCGAGGTCGGCGCCCGTCGCCGCGGCGAGTTCGACCATCTCGCCGGGGACGAGCGCGGCGACGTTCCCGTTGATCGAGAGGACGGGCTGGTCGGCCAACAGCAGGTGCGCCGCGGCCGCGCGTTCGGCGTCGTCCGCGCTGGGAATCGTCTCCTCGCCCAGCAGGTAGTCGAACGCGCTGCCCCGACCCTCGGCGTGCATCCCCTGGAGGTGCGTGATCCCCTTCTCGACACCCTTCTCGATCCGGTGGCGCGTCAGCAGATCCTGATACCTCGGGTGGTCCTCCGGAATCTCTTCCTCGTCTTCGACGTCGGCGGAGACGGTGTCGTACTCTGTCACGGTCGATCACTCGAGTCAGGCGATAAAAAACGGCGCGGTCGACCGGCGGCCGACGGTCGACGCTCGGTGCTCGAGAGCAGACGTGATGTATTTAAATGGGCGATACGCATCGCGTAAATGCACACCGCTACGGCGTCCCAACGGCCAGTATGGCGACGGAACGGCGAGACGACGGGCGAACGGCGGATCGAACTCGCGACGCGAAAACCGCACACACGACCGACGGCGGCGACGAGGCACACCTCGAGCGGAGCAAAGCCGTCTGGAACCGCTGGAGCGACTGGTACGCGCTGAGTGAGCGAGACCTCGAGCCGATCCGCGAGGCAGCGATGGACCGACTCGAACTCGAGTCCGGCGACCGGGTTCTCGACGTCGGCTGCGGGCCGGGGGTAAACCTCGAGCGGCTCCGCGACGACGTCGGTCCGAACGGCGAGGTGGTCGCCGTCGACTACAGCCCGGAGATGGTGGCGAAGGCCCGCCAGCGGGTCGCCGATCACGGCTGGGAGAACGTCGCGGTCCGTCGGGCTGACGCGACACAGATGGCGTTCGACGACCCCTTCGACGCGGCGCTGGCGACGCTTTCGTTCTCCCTCATGCCCGACGTCCGCCGAGCGAGCGAGAGCGTGTCCGACGCGCTCGCCTCCGACGGCCGATTCGTCGTTTTCGATGTGCGGTGCGTTCAGCGCGGCCCCGCGCGACTCGCGAACCCGCTCCTCCGGCGGTTCCTGCGCTGGTACGCTAACTGGCATCCGGACGAAAACGTCCTCGACTCGCTCGAGGCCGTCTTCGAGCGGTGCGAGGTCGTCGAGCGCTACGCGGCAGGGGCGGGCTACACGGCCGTCTGCGAAAAACGCGCCGAGGCGTGACGTCCCGGCTCGAGTCGGGTCGGATGGCTCCGCCGCGCTCAGACTCAGGGGCCGTCCTCGAGCGCGCGCTCGACGGCGTTGGCCTCGCCGCGCCGGAGCAGTTCCGAGGCCGTCGAGACCGCACAGTCGAGTTCCGCTGCGACGGCTTCGATACCGTTCTCGCGCGGAATCTCGTAGAATCCGACCTCCCGTGCGACCCGAAGCGCCTCTCGCTGGCGCTCCGAGACGGTCGGCGCGGTGACTCGCACGTCGTCGCTGACCCAGCGAACGTCGAGTGCCATTCCGTCCGGCGTGCCCTCGAACAGCGCAGCCAGCGCGTTCGGGTGACCGACGACGGTCGTCCGCATCGTCCGGTCCGATCGCAGTTCGATCGGCGGCACGATCACGAGCGTCTCTGCGGCGAGTGCGTCCAGCATCGACGCGCCCCGGGACTCGAGTTCGCGGCGAAGGTACAGGAAGAATCCGTCGTCCGCGGGCGTCGTCTCGTACTCGAGGACGGTTTCGCGGCCCTCGAGCAGGCTCTCGTACGCGTCCCTCTCGCCGTCTACGAACGACGTGACCGTCTCGACGCCGTCGTGGGCGTGGCCGCCGACGACGATTTCGCGTTCGATCGCGGGCGAGTCACAGATACCCGCGTGAAGCGCCGGAATCGTCGCCGAACTGTGGCGGATCTCGAGCCCGATCGATTTCATGGCTCGAGTATGTGGCTGCTGGTACTTCAATGACCGATGCCTATCGGGCGCGAGTGTACGCGACTCGCCGCAAACGAGAACGAACGCTGGCGAGACGGAAAACAGCGATCGGCGATCGGTGCAGACGGCGGCCCAGATTACTCGGTGAACGTGATCCAGCCCTCCGGAGCGTGGGCTTTCACGTTGTTCATTGCTTCACGGGCCTCCGTGCGGCTTTCGTAGGTCTGGGTGCTCTCCGCCATCGTCGAGCCGTACTCGTCGACCAGCCGCCAGACCCACCCCTCGCGGTCGTCGGCCGTGTGGAGTTCGAAGGAAACGCTGTCGATCTCGAGGATGCTCGCGTCGGCGATCAGCTCCCGGGCGTCCTCGAGCGCCGCGCGGGCGGCCTCGGTCGACTCGTGCGTTTCCGTTCCCGCGGCGATCGTGCGGCCGTCTTCGTCGATGAGCCGCCAGCGCCAGCGATCCTCGTCGTCGGCGACGAGTTCGAAGGAGGCGACGTCGAAGTCGACGCGGCCGGCCATCGGCGCGAGCTGGCGGACGGTCTCGACGTCGTCGAGGACCGCGGATTTCGCCGCGGCGGCGCCGACGGAACTGGCGACGACCTCGCGGTCGCGATCGACGAGGTCCCACGTCCAGCCGTCCGCGCCGTCGAGTCGGATCACGGCGTCCTCGATCGTGAAGACCGGCGCGTCGCCAACGTGATCCTGCAGGGTCCGTGCGCCCTCCATCGCCCGGTCGCGATCGTCGTACGTGACCGTCGAGTCGGCGATCTCCTCGCGGTCGCGGTCGAGCAGCCGCCAGTGCCAGCCGCCGCTGTCGTAGAGCTGGACGGCGACGTCGCCGATCGTGTGGTTCCGGGCGCTCGCGGCCGCGTCGCGAA
The DNA here is from genome assembly GCF_000337215.1 of Natronolimnohabitans innermongolicus JCM 12255. Lineage (GTDB taxonomy): Archaea > Halobacteriota > Halobacteria > Halobacteriales > Natrialbaceae > Natronolimnohabitans > Natronolimnohabitans innermongolicus. Next base: position 17,462 of record NZ_AOHZ01000090.1, read on the forward strand.
CGTCGTCCAGACGCTCGACGAGTTCGTCGCGCGTGGCGTGTGAGCTGCCCGATTCGGCGACGATTTCGCCCGACGGGAGGACGAATCGCCACTGCCAGTCTTCGGCCGCGTAGGTCTGGAACGCGGCGCGATCCATGGTTCGAACGTCCGAATCGAGGTGCTCGAGCAGGCGGTTCATCGCCTGTCGGGCGGCGCCGCGGGTCGGGTGCGTCGCGGGGTCCTCGGCGACGAGTTTGCCGGCCTCGTCGATGAGCCGCCAGCCCCACTCGTCGTCCTCGTCGACGAAGAGTTCGAACGCGGCGGTCTCGATCTCGAGCAACTCGGCGTCGGGCGCCTGCTCTTTGAGCGTCATCATCGCCTCGGCGGCCTCGCCCCTGGAGGTGTGTTCCTCGCCGCTGTCGGCGAGCACGTTGCCGTCCTCGTCGATCAGGCGCCAGCGCCACTCGCTGTCGTCGGCCTCGTAGACCTGAAACGCCGCGTGCTCGAACTCGATCAGGTCGGCCTCGCTCGCCTGCTCGCGGACGCGCTCGATCGCCGCGGTCGCCGACTCGGCGTCGGGGTGGGACTCGGTGCTCGCGGCGACGACGTCGCGGTCGTCGGTGACGAGTCGCCACTGCCAGTCGGGGCCGTCCGCGTCGGTGTACTCGACGGTCGTGCCGCCGTCCGCCATCGCCTCGTCGACGGTCGTCGGGAGGTCGTCGTCCTCGGGCGTCGGTCCGTCGCCTTCGGTCGGGTAAATCTCGTACTCCGCGTCCGCGATTTCGATGACGTTCGCCTGGCGGGCGCGGTCGCCGAACCGATCGGCGCTCGCCTCGACGTCGCGCTGGGTCGTCGCGTCGGTCGGGCTGGTGGCGACGACGTGTTCCGCCTCGTCGACGAGCCGCCAGCGCCACTGCGAACCGGACCGGTAGTGCTCGTAGGTCGGCTCGCCCGCGACCGTCACCGAGGCCGACTCGAGTGCGGGAAGCAGCGCTTCGGCGGCCTCCTCGGCGTCGCGCCGGCTGTCGTAGGCGTCGGACGCGGTCGCGACGACCGCGTCGCCGTCGTCGACGAACCGCCAGCTCCAGCCGTCGGCGCGCTCGAGGAGTTCGACGCCGACGTGTTCGACGTCGAGCAGGCGCGCGCGATCGAACCGTTCGGCGAACGTCTGGGCGGCCTCCTCGGCCCGCTCCTGGGTTCGGTAGCCGGTCTCGCTCGAGGCCAGCGGCGTCCGCTCGTCGTCGACGAGTTGCCAGTACCACCGATCGCGTTCCTCCTCGTAGGTGAACGCGGCGCCCTCGATCTCGATGACGTCGGCGTCGGGTCCGCGGTCTTTGAGGAAACTGACGGAGTTTTCCGCGCCGTCGCGTTCGTCGAACTCGCCGGCGCTCGCGCCGACGACGCTGCCGTCGTCGCGGGCCAGCGTCCACTGCCAGGTCCCGTCGCGGTCCTCGTAGAGCCTGAACGCGGAGGTCGTCAGCTCCATTAGCCCAGCCGAACTGATCTGGGACTGGACGCGTTCGATGCTCTCGGTCGCGTCGGGACGGGTCGGCGCACTCGAGTCGCTGGTCGCGAGCGCCTCGAGGTGGAGGACGTTCCACCGCCAGTCGCCGTCGTCGTCGCGGAAGACGGCGAACTGGGCGCCGTCGGTCGCGTCGCCGGTGAGAATATCGGGGTCCTCGGTCGCGCCTTCCTCTTCGACGAACATCCCCTTCTGGCCGGTCAGAATCGGCACGAGGGCGGTGACGCCGGCGATGATACCGATACCGGATGCGTAGACGGAGATCACCTGCACGCTGTAGTCGGTTCCGAGTTCGCGCCAGTTGTAGGGATACGCCCAGCCGAAAAAGACGACGCCGCCGAGTGCGATCACCAGTCCGAGCGCGCTCGCGTAGATCCCGATCCGTCGCACCGGGAGCATCAACACGATGCCGAACAGACAGAGTGCGAGCCCCGTCGCCGCCGTTATCCCGGACGCGCGGATCAGCGTATAGGAGTCCGCGCTCCCCGCGTAGCCGACGACGAACGCGAAGATTCCCGCCGCCCCGAGGACGTAGCCGATGATAAACACCCAGTAGCCGTAGACGTCCGTACTCGAGTCGGGTTCGCCGACGTAGTGTTCGTACAGCCGAAACAGGTTCCGGTGAATTTCATTTGCTGAAGACATTCGTAAACTTGAGCTGATAACTGAAACCCATCATAATAAAGCTCCGGCCACTAAATTGGCATCTGACATGTATTTTTGTTAATCGATCTCGTTCGAGTACGGGTAACTCGAGCTGGGTACGGTACCGGCAAGATGGTACCGAACCGCTTCTTACCGGCGAGTTAGGTCTCGTACCCACTCGAGCCAATCGACCGTCGAGACAGCGTTCTCGATCCAGGCGGTGAAATAAAAACGAGATACTCGGTCGGCAGCGAAGCCGGAAGTTCGAGACGAAAAACCCCTCCAGAATGTGATGGAACGAAGCGGTACTTAACCGACGCGCTCACCGCAACATGGCGCCGGCGGGGTGGGTCGCACAGACCGACGGCTCGTAGCCCGCATCGGAGAGCCCCGTCCCGAGCGCGAACACCGTCTCGCCGAGCATGGCCATCGACGCCTGTCCGTCCGCGTCCGTGACGTCGCCGATCGTTCGGGCCACCCGATCGGTCAGCAGTTCGGCCTCTCGAGCGAACAGCCGCGAAGCGTACATAAAGGAGAGGAGCGTCGGTTCCTCGACCACCCGGGACAGCGCCTGCTTTCCGGCGGCCGTCAACTGGTCGGTCTCGCCCGAGAGGACGTCCGCCGTCGACAGTTCACCGAAGGTGACGTATTCGACGCGCGCTCGCGCGGGAATCGCGTCCATCCTGTTCACCTGCGGGCTCCCGGGCTCGAGGCGGATCGGGACGCCGCCGGAGGCCTGTGCGACCACGTCGCCGAGTCCGGTGCCCGCCTGCACCTCGGCGCCGTGGGCGATCGTGACGAGTTCGTTTCGCGAAAGGGCCCGTTCGAAGACGTGATTGGCCGCGAGCGCCGTCCCGAGGGCCATCGCCCCGGAGACGCCGAAGCCCGAGCCGAGCGGAACGTCCGACGTGGCTTCGACGCGGGCGGTGACCTCCAGGGTCTCGAGGACGGTTTCGACGGGATCGATCGGCAGTTCCTCACCGTCGAGAACGATCGTCGATTCGGCCGCTGTGGTCTGTTCGACGGTTACCTCGACGCCGTCGGTGAGGGTCACCCCCGCGCCACGAGAGCCCGCTTTCGTCGGATCGTCGTCTGGGTGGGCGCTGAAAAAGCCCGTGATGTGCCCCGGTACGAACGCCGTCGCCTCCTCGCGCATTGGGGGCCATTGCGACTCGGTCGATATAACAGTACACATTCGGGACGGGAAGACGAGACCGAGTTCGTCGCCGACCTCGATTCGAGACGTTCTGCGACCGGTTCTTCCACAGAACGGAGACGAGGCCAATTACGATTGTCTCGGTAAGATTCGATAGTCGTTTCAGAACCATCGTATCGAAAGCCAGCGTAACCGCAACCGTTGTTATTTAACGTATATAAAACGACTCACATTCGAGGAGATAACGTCACCGCGGATTGTGTGTATTAAGTTATCGCCTCATGGCAGAGAAAGACACACAACAGACACTGACGGGGGAATCGACGCGACTGAACCGTCGCTCCGTGCTGAAAGCGACCGGAGCGACGATCGTCGGGGGCTCGGGGCTGGCTGCAGCATCCGGATCGGCAGCGGCGTTCGGTCACGAAATCGAAACGATCGAGATCGACGAGGGCGGCTGGTTCAGCGGCTGGAGCGCCGACGGCGACCTTCCGGTCGAAGACGAACTGTTCGTCTTCATCCACGGCTGGTTCGGTGATACGACCGTCGAGAGCCAGGCCGACGACGTGCTCAGTTCGATGGAAGACGCCGGCTACGATCCCGACGCCGCCGTCGCTCTCGAGTGGCCCGCGACGACGCTCAACTTCTTCGGCGCCGAGAGCGACACCGAAGACGTCGGCGACGTCGCCGCCGGACTGGCCGAGGACTTCTCCGACGCCGGCGGCGGGAACATCCGCCTCGTCGGCCACTCGCTCGGCGGACGCTGCGTCCTCTGGGCCGCGACGAAACTCAGTTCGGGCTACGAGATCGACACCGTCGCACCGCTCGGCGCGGCGGCGGACGGATCGGAACTCTGTGGCGACCCGTGGATCGACGGCATCGACAACGCCGGCGAGGTTCGCAACTACCACTCCGAAAACGACTCGACCGTCGGCGCAGCCTACGGCGGCCTCGGTGATACCGCCCTGGGTAACGAGGGCGCCGACTGCGATCCGGACGGCTACACCGACGTCGACGTGACCGGCAGCGTGGGCAGTCACATGGCCTTCCTCGGAGATCCGGACGTCGGTGCGGACCTCGCTGCTGCCGTCGACGGCGACGCCGACGACGGTGACGATGACGACAGCGGCTGGTGGGGCTGGCTCTAGCTGCGCGGCACAGCTGTCGACTACTGATTGACCGACTGCGGACCGCTATCCGCCGTCGCAATTTAATTCCGTTCTCGCTACCCACCGTGGTCGACACTCGAGCCCGATGCGCGAGTGGTCTCGAGGCATCCCGTCGACTGATACCGACCAGCCACCAGCGCATACCGTCCAGAACGATCCCATACGATCGTTCAAGATCGACATTTTGGCTGCTATCGCGGGTAAAACACCTCCAACATACACTATCAGTGTTAGACACACTGGCGATATAGAATAACAATATTAATTGCCCCCACCTAAAGATATTCAGATCAGAGCAAGTAAAATTAACACTGAAAGAGCGGATTCGATTGCTGTAGCATGTCAGAGAAAGACATCCCCGGTGAACGGTCTCCGACTGGCGAATCGCTCACGGCGAACCGACGGACGATGCTCAAAGGAACTGGCGCGGCAATCGTCGGTGCGACGGGTCTGGCCGCGACCTCGAGTTCCGCAGCGGCCGTCTCGAGTTGGGACATCGACGTACTCGAAGTCGGTGACAGCGTCTTCGGCGTCGGCTCGACGCCGTCGATTCCCGTCGGCGACGAGGTTTTCATCTTCGTCCACGGTTGGTTCGGCGACACGACCGTCTCGAGTCAGGCGTCGGACGTCGCCGATTCGATGACCGACGCCGGTTACGAGGCCGACGAGTACGTCGGCATCGAGTGGGACGCGACGACAATCAACTTCCCGGCCGCCGAGAGCGAGACCGAAGACGTCGGCGAGGAACTCGCCGAGATGCTCGAGGAGTTCTACGACGACGGCGGCGGTGACGTCCGCCTCGTCGGTCACTCCCTCGGCGGCCGCGTCGTCCTCGAGACGATCAACCACATCGACGACGGCTATTCCGTCGAAACCGTCGCCCCGCTCGGCGCCGCCGCCGACGGCGAAATGGTCTGCGAGGACGGCGGCGGATTGCTCGACGATAACTGGTACGACGGTATCGCAGCCAACGCCGACGAGGTCCGGAACTACCACTCCGAGAACGACTCGACCGTCGGCGCAGCCTACGGCGGTATCGGCGGCGCCGCGCTGGGAACCGACGGCTCCGGTTGCCCGAGCGACACCGCGGCGAACTACACGGACGTCGACGTGACCAGCAGCGTCAGCACCCATCTGGGCTTCCTGGGCGACGCCGACGTCGGTGCAGATCTCGCCGCCGCGGCCGCTGGCGACACCGACGACGACGATGACAACGGCTGGGGCTGGTTCTGACTGCGAGAGTCGGAAGCGCCGCGAGAGGCGAAAGGACCGCCACTAACAAACGGAACAAGTTGGCTCGAGCGACGGTGCTCTCGAGACGACGCCGTTCGTCTCGTTTGCTCGTAGAGACTCCACCCTACGGGCTCGAGCGTTAGCGATCTCGCGGGAACAACGCGGGATCGTAGATCCCGCGAGCTCCCGCTCGACAGTTACGCCGTCGCCTTACGGCGACAGGCGTTGTCTATCTCGCGGGAACAGCACAGCCTCTCGGATGTTGTCCAGTCCGAGGATCGTCATGATCAGCCGTTCGCCGCCGAGTCCGAAGCCGGCGTGGGGCGGCATGCCGTACTTGAACATCTTCGTGTAGTACTCGAACTGGTCGGGATCGAGTCCCTGCTGTTCGAATCCCTCGATGAGGGCCTGGTGTCGGTGCTCGCGCTGCCCACCCGAGACGAGCTCCATGCGCGGGTGCATCAGGTCGAAGCCGGTCGAGAGCTGCTCGTCGTCGTCGTGGTCCTTGATGTAGAACGGCTTGATCTCGCTCGGCCAGTCGGTGATGAAGTAGTGGCTGCCGACGTCCTCACCCAGGGCCTTCTCACCCTCGGTCGGGAGGTCGTCGCCCCAGACGAGCTGTTCGTCGAGTTCGCCCGTCGCGTTGATGCGCTCGATGGCCTCCTCGTAGCTGAGACGCGGGAACTCGCCCTCGGGTACCTCGAACTCCTCGGCGAGGCCGAGCGCCTCGAGTTCGTCGCTACAGTTCTCGTTGACGGCCTCGTAGGCGGCGCGGACGACGCCTTCGGCGACGTCCATGGCGTCGTCGGCGTTACAGAACGCGCCCTCGAAGTCGATCGAGGTCGCCTCGTTCAGGTGCCGGGGCGTATTGTGCTCCTCGGCGCGGAAGATGGGACCGATCTCGAAGACGCGCTCGACGTTCGAGCCCGCGATCAGCTGCTTGAACAGCTGCGGCGACTGGTTCATGAACGCTTCCTCGCCGAAGTAGGTGATCGGGAAGAGCTCGGTGCCGCCTTCGGTGCCGGTGGCGACGATCTTCGGCGTGTTGATCTCGGTACAGCGGAACTCGCGGAACTGATCTCGGACCGCCCGGAGGATTTCGGCGCGGATCTCGAAGATCGCCTGCACCTCGTCCTTGCGGAGGTCGAGCGTCCGGTTGTCCAGTCGCGTCGAGAGGTCGGCGTCGACCTTCCCCGACGGATCCAGGGGCAGTTCGGGCTCGGCCTCGGAGATGACCTCGACCGTCTCGGGTGTGACCTCGACGCCGGTCGGCGCGCGGGGCTCTTCCTCGACGCTGCCCGTCACGCTGACGACGCTCTCTCGAGAGACGCCGAGACCGGTCTCGACGAGGTCCTCGTCCATGTCGTCTTTCTCGAACTTGACCTGAATCTTCCCGGTGGCGTCCCGGAGAATCAGGAAGGCGATCCCGCCGAGGTCGCGGATCTCGTGGACCCAGCCGGCGACCGTCGCGTCGTCGCCCGGCTCGGCCGCAGCAGTATAGGTTCTGTCCTGCATACCACCCGATTCCGGTCGCCGGAACTTAAGCGCAATCGTTCGAAGCGGGACAGTCGGGACACCCGGTACAGCGGTACCGAGTCACTCGCTTCCTGAGACGGATTGCCGTCCCGATGTCCCGGCACAACCGCCGCCCGGGTCGCGGGTGCGCCGGAACTGACGGACAGTAACCCGTCTGAGACGATCGACGGGTCTCGATGACGAGTGTGGTCGCCTCGAGCACTATGGTTCGATTATCCGCCGACCGCGTCGATCAGGTTTCCTGCGATTATCATTTGTATCTGTGACCCGAGTCACCGATATGGACGATCTCGAGTCATTCGCCGACGAGATCCGCAGTGCAGAGACCGTCGTCGCCTTCACCGGCGCGGGGATCTCCGCCCCCTCGGGCGTCCCCACCTTCCGCGGCGACGACGGCGTCTGGGAGAAATTCGACGAGGGCCAGTTCACCTACGGTCGGTTCCAGCGCGACCCCGAAGCGTTCTGGGACGATCGCGTCGGCCTCCAGCGGGAGATGTTCGACGGGACGTACGAACCCAACGCGGCCCACGAGGCGCTGGCCGAACTGGGACGGACCGACCACCTCGAGGCGATCCTCACGCAAAACACGGACGGACTGCACGGAGACGCCGTCGACGCGGTCGTCGGCGCCGACGACCCGGAGCCGGCGATCCTCGAACTCCACGGCAACTCTCAGCGCGTCCGGTGTACCGGCTGCGGGACGCGCAGGGACGGCGATCCGATCTTCGAGCGCGCGGCGAACGGCGATCTCCCGCCGACCTGCGACTGCGGTGGCGTCTACAAACCCGACGTCGTTCTCTTCGGCGAGCAACTTCCCGGTGCGGTCATCCAGCGCGCCCGCACGCTCGCCCGAGAGAGCGACGTATTCATCGCGATCGGCTCTTCGCTCGTCGTCCAGCCCGCAGCGTCGCTCCCGCGACAGGCGGCATCCTCCGGCGCTACTGTGGCGATCGTCAACCTCGAGTCGACGCCCGTCGACGGTGCGGCCGACGTGATCCGTCGCGAAGACGTGACCGACGTGTTGCCGCAGCTGGTTGAACTCGTGACGGACAGCGCATAACGCAGCGCCGCACCCGACGGTTCGGAGCCATCGCGACGGCCGAGACGAATCACACACTGATCTGTCTGATTCACACATCCGCGGTACTCGATTGTAAACCCATTTCAAATAACACGGCCACACTGTGATCTATACGGAGACAATGACCACATTCGTTTGATCCTAATAGCTATCCTTACTGTGCCAACTCCTGGAGGGTTCCTTAGGATATACTGACCAACTGTTAAGTATATCTGTGCTCTCGACCAATTATGACGAAGTATGATGGAGCAATAGGGAAGGTTTCGCACAAATTGCGCGAATTTTTCAAACATGATCCAGACCAAGACGAATGGGCGGAGCGGCGCGTGCCGGGTTCCGAGCGACTTGGTGTTTGGGAGCCAGCGACCGTCTGGATCGGATTCGCCATTGCGTTTTCAATCGCGTTTATCGGGAGTCAGATCTACTTCGGCCTCGGAATGCCCGAAGCGTTGTACGCGATCGTGATCGGAAACGTCTTCCTCGCGATCTATTCGTCACTGATCGCCGTCGCCTCGGTAGACGGCGGCTTGAACTTCCCGCTTCAAATGAAGGAGGCGTTCGGGAAGAAGGGAGCACTACTACCGATCGCTGTTGTCGGACTCCTCGTCAACGGGTGGTACGCCTTTCAAGCGTGGTTGGCGGCCGACGTTATTCGCGCCGCGTGGGATCCGAGCTGGTATCTCCTCGTCGTCGGAGTCGTGATACTCTTCGGACTGCCATCGCTGATCGGCGTCGGTGCGATGTCGGACGTCGTCGAGAAATTAGTCATTCCGATCATGGTGTTGTTCGCCGCATACATTCTATTCGCACAGGTGATCCCCGCGGGAACGAGTATTCTCAGTCAACCGGCCCCCGGTGAATCGATTCCGTTCTTCGTCGGCGTCGGTCTCACTTGGGGGACTTTCGCGGTGAGTGGGACGGCAACGGGAGATATCGTGCGATTCGCCGAAGATTCGAAACAAGCGGTCCTCGCGACGATAATCGCCTTCCTCATCTGCAACACGAGTATGATGGTTCTCGGTGCGCTCAGCGCCGCTGCGCTCAACAGTCTGGATCCGTACTTCGGAATGATCGGGCTACTCGGATCCATTCCCGTCGTGGCGGTCGCCGTTGTGAGCCTCTGGTCGACCTGTGACGCCTGCCACTACAACGCGACGATGAGTTACACGAACCTCTCGTCGATCATCTCGTGGCGGATTGCCGGCGTAATCGGGATCCTCGCGGCGCTGATCACGGCGACGACGGAGGTCATTTCCAACCTCGAGAACTGGCTCAATCTGATTAGCATCCTCGTGCCGCCGATCGGTGGCATCATCATCGCCGATTACTTCCTGCTTCGCCGCGGCTTCGGCTACGCCGAGACCCGCGTCGCAAACTACAACTGGGCGGCGATCACCTCGTTCGCCGTTGCCGTCGGCGTCAACTACTACGCCTACGTCACTTATCCGCAACTGCTGCCGGGGTTAGCCGGATTGCTCCTGTGTCTCGTCGCCTATCCGGTTAGCGTGAAAGTCGGCGTGGCTGTCCTCGGAAGAACGCAGATGGGCTCGACGTTCGAGCCTCACAACAGCGTCACCGAGACGGGACCGGCAGACGACTGACGGTCGCGGTCTTTTTTAGTGCAGTACCAACGGGGATCTCAAGCGAACAGTCGTGCGGTTGTGACAGTGAGAGTAAAATGGTGGAGAGATCAGCCGCCAGAAACCGGACCAATGCGCTAAATTCGCTGGGTGAGAGGATAACGTCCGCATCGAACGAGTTAGCCGTTCAAATCGTCGCTGATCGTCGAGACAGCGTTCACTCCTTCGCCAATCAGATCGCCTTCGGGTTCAACGCTGCTTTTCTGTCCTTCGGAGATCGTGACTTCCGTTCCGCCGTACTTCCGAGACGCTTTCGGACGCCCTGTGGAGAGGGGGGCGACTCGTCCGCTCGAGTTCACTGTTACTATCTTCTCCTTCGAGAAGAACAACGACCGAAATTGTGGTCGGATCGACGATACCTCCGATACTCAGACTGGAAAATCGGGTTCCCAACTACTGATAGATCGTCTTAGTTCGATGAGGACGGTATCGGTTCCGCCGTCGCTCGGGTCGAGCCGGCGGTCTCACTTCGAATCGCCGCGCCGATGGATGCGATTCGGGCGTCTTCGAACGCCTCCCCGACGACCGTTACGCCGAACGACGGTCCGTCCTCGAACGAGCGAGTTGGAACTGCAACGGCCGAGAGATCGAGGAGGTTCACGAAATTCGTATAATAGCCGAGGTTCGAGTTCAGCTCGACCGGGTTCGACTGAACTGCGTCGATCGTGTAAGTGGTTCCCGCCGTCGGAACAACCAGCGCATCGATTCCAGCGAGGACCTGCTCGGCTTCTCGTCGAAGCGTCTTGAGCTGGTCGAACGCTTCGAAGGTATCGACGGCGGAGTACGCGTCTCCACCGCGGATGATGTCGGCGACGGTCGGATTCACTTCGTCAGGATGGGCCTCGATAAACTCGCCGACGGCCGATAATCGGTCCGCGACCCACGGACCACCGTAGAGCAGTTCGGCAGTTTTTCGGAAGGGCGTGAAGTCAACCGTCGTTAGCTCCCCGAACCGCAGTTCCACTTCCTCGATCGTGTCGTCGAACAGCTGTGCAGCCTCCTCATCGCCGAAAAACTCCAGTTCGTCTGTGGTTGGAACGCCGATCGTGATACTGGAGAGTTCGGTCTTCGATGGTTCGAGATCGTCGGCCGAGCGACGTGAATACGGATCATCGGAGTCGAACCCGGCGGCGACGCCTTCGACGCGAAGCGCGTCGTCGGTCGTCCAAGCGAAGATAGACACACAGTCCAGGTCGGCACAGGCCGGGACGACACCACGAGTACTGAGCACCCCGCGCGTCGGTTTCAGTCCGACGAGTCCGTTGAACGCCGCGGGGATGCGTCCCGAACCGGCAGTGTCTGTGCCAAGCGCGAACGCGACATGCTCCCGTGCCACCGCCACCGCAGAGCCGCTGGAAGACCCGCCAGAGATGTACGCGTCGTTGTGTACGTTCCGACACTCTCCGTACGGGCTTCGCGTCCCGACGAGACCCGTGGCGAACTGATCCATGTTCGTCTTGCCGATCAGAATCGCACCGGCATCGATCAGCCGGTCGACAACGGTGGCATGAGCCGCCGGTTCGTACGCGTAGGCCGGACAGCCGGCAGTCGTCGGGAGGCCCGTATAATCGATATTATCTTTCACGGCGAAGGGGATTCCGTAGAGAGGGTTCTCTGCGAGGTCAACATCGCCGAGTTCGGCTACCTCCGCCAGGACGTCGGCTCGATCACGAGTCGCGATCCACGCGTTCGTATCGTCCGTTTCGATCCGATCGAACGCGTCTTGGACGAGGTCTTCGGGGGTTCGCTCACCGGCTTCGTAAGCGTCGAGTAGTTCCATTACCTCCATCTACGCGACACCCGATTCGACGGCTTCGATAAACCGCTCGGAGTCCGATACCCAGCCGAAGACGCCGCCTTGCATCTTTATCTGCTTGATCGCGGCCTCGCGGTTTCCGTCGTCCGTCGCGCCCGTAGCGTCTTTCAACAGGAGACACCAGTAACCACGATCGTTCGCTTCCCGCATGATGGTATGGACGCAAACGTCGGTCGTGATTCCGGCGATCACGAGGTGGGTCGTACCGAGCCGTTCGAGAACCAGCCCGATGTTCGTGTTCGCGAACGCCCCTTTCGTCGGTTTATCGATGACGGGTTCACCGGGCTCGGGAGCGAGTTCATCGATAATGTCCCAGTTTTCGTGTTCGCGTGTCAGAAGCGGTCCGACCCCGCCAGCCGGTGTTTCCCCGATTCCGTCTCCATCTCCGGCCATCTTGCTTCGAAGTAGTTTGTTGAAAGGAGCATCCGAGAGATCCTGTTTGTGCCCCTCCCGGGTATGAACGACATCGATATCGGTTCGACGAACCGCCTCGAGGACGTTACTGATCGGTTGAACGGCTCGCTGCGTCCGTGAAAGATCGTATCCCATCGCGTCGACGTAGCCGTTTTCACCACAGAAGTCCCGTTGCATATCGATGGAGAGAAACGCAGTGCGACCGGAGTCAAACTCCACCATCGCCGTTTCTCCGAAGTCGGGACAGTCCTCGACCGGAACTCGGAACAGATCGCCTTTCGGAGCTCCATACAGCCATTCGGGGAACTCAATTACTCCTGTCTCTTCGTATTTCTCGTACGTTTCTTGAACTCTTTTGAGATAGTTATCTCTCGCGTCTTTTTCAGCAAATTCCTTGCTTTCCCCGGAAGTGCTTTGCTTCATTGTCCTATGACAGACCAGTTTGGAGAAATTGTTTAAACTTCCGTCTAACCAATGTGGGGGTATCAAAATAATTTATATCTATATATGTCTAAATAACTCCGATATGACTTCAATATCTGAAGTGCAGTGCGCGAAGAATTTCCGACGGTGGTACCGATGGCGAACGCCAGATCGACGACCGAGCGCGGTGCGTTGATGACGTCAACACGATCGGATCTATCGGTGGCAGTAGCGATCTCATTCCCCCCGAGCCTCGAGTCGACGTCCGTCGATAGCGCCGCCGCCGTGATTCGTTGCGAGGACGCGACCGACGGGTGTCGCGGCTCGCGGAATTCGTGGCGGAGGCCGAACACGATCGACACCCGTCCGGCGCACGTTGTCGAACGGACGTCCTGCCTCTTCGTTGGTGACGAGCGGCTCACACACCGTCTGCATCTGCGAGTGGCAGCGTAAACGAGAACGTCGCTCCCTCGCCAGGTTCGGAGTCGACCCAGATCTCGCCGCCGACGGACTCACTCCGCGAGCCTGCCGAGTGCGAACTCGCTTCGCTCGCTCGAACGCTGTGGCGCTCGACGATGCGTTTACAGAGCGCGAGGCCGATTCCCGCTCCCGAGTGCTCGTCGGTGGCGTGCAGGCGCTGGAACACCTCGAAGACGCGCTCTCTATCGTCCGCGTCGATACCGATCCCCTCGTCGGAGACCGAGACGATCGCCTCCGGGCCGTCCCGAACGGCTGAAACGTCCACTCGGGGCGGATCGTCGCCACTGTACTCGATCGCGTTCGACAGCAGGTTCTGGAACACCTGGCGTAATTGTTCTGGATCTCCCTCGACGCGAGGCAGTGACTCGGACTCGATCTCGGCGTCGCTTTCCTCGATCGCTAGCTGGAGATCAGCGCGGACGTCCGCGAGCACGGCGTCCAGATCGACCGGCTCGAAGGGATCGCCGCGCGTTTCGACCCGTGAATACTCGAGCAATCCCTCGATCATCTCGCGCATGCGGTCGGCGCCGTCGACGGCGAATGCGATGAACTCCTCGGCGTCCTCGTCGAGTTCGTCCGCATAGCGATGCTCGAGCAACTGGAGGTAGCTCGCGACCATCCGTAACGGTTCCTGGAGGTCGTGTGACGCGGCGTACGCGAACTGTTCGAGACGCTCGTTTGATTTTTCGAGCCGGCGCTCGAACTGCTTGCGCTCGGTGATATCGGTCAGCGCACCGCGGAACGTCACCGGATCTCCGTCGTCGTCGTACTCGACGTGACCGCGTGCAACGACCCACCGGAGGTCGTCATCGTCGTTCCACACGCGGTATTCTTCTTCGTACTGCTCTCCCGATTCGATGGCGTCCTCGATCCGTTGTTCGACCCGCTCGCGATCGTCGCCGTGAATCGCCGAGACGAAGCGGTCGAACGAGACGCCCTCCGCGGCCGCGTCGGGATCGATCCCGAACTTCTTGGCGAACGACGTACCCGTAACCAGCCGATCGTCGGGAATGTGCCACTCCCAGGTCCCGACAGCGCCGGCTTCGGTCGCCGCCTCCAGCCGCTCTTTTGCGTCCTCGAGATAGCGCTCGCGTTCGACCCGTTCGGTCACGTCGTTCGCCGCGCCCAGCCAGCGGGTGATTTCGCCGTCCTCATCCAGAAGCGGCGTCGCACGCGAGACGATCCAGGCTACCGTCCCGTCCTCACGAACGACCCGGTGTTCCAACTCGAAGCTACGTTTCGTACGAACGGCGTCGTCGATGGTTTCTCGAACGCGCGGCCGGTCTTCGGGCGGAACGTGTTTTTCAATCCACGACGGACCGCGTTCGTCAGTATCCGCGAGGAAATCCGCCCCTTCTAAACTCCGTAGCTCGCTCCAGTCCGCGTTCGTACTGAACACCGCATCCGACGTGGTGGTAACCAGCGCGCGAAAGCGCTCTTCGCTCTCGCGCAGCTGTTCGTACGCTTCTTGCGTTGCCTGCTGGAGTAACTCCTGTCCGCGCAACACGATGTCCGATGCGAGCTGTGAATCCGCCGCGTCGGGATCCTGAAGCAACTCTCGCTCCCCGTCCGCCCGAAGCTCCTCGACGACCGGGGTGATGTCCTCGACGCTGTGGACGATGTAGTCGATTTCGCCCGCCCCGTCGAACACCGGCGAGTTGATCGGGCTCCACCAGCGCTCCTCGAATTCGTCGCCGTCCGACTCGCGATCGGGGATCGGATAGTGGGTCACCGGCATGACGTCGGCCTCTCCGGTCGCCGCTACGCTCTCGAGCGACTCGCGCAGATTTTCGACGCCATCGGCCGGATCGTCGGGGTTGTTCGGAAAGATTTCGAACAACGTCTTCCCCAGCATCTCCGACCGTTCGGTCATCGTCGCCTCCAGATAGGCATCGCTCACGGCCACGATTTCGTAGTCCTCGGGCTGTACGATGAGGTAGTTGCCGGGAACGTTCTCGAACAGCCGGCGAAAGGTCGCTTCAGTGGTTTCCGCCTCCGGCCGTTTGCACTCGCTGACGTCGCGAACGGTTCCGATCGTTCCCTGTACGGTATCGTCCACCTCGAGCACGCTTACCCGCACTTCACAGCGAAGGTGGTCCCCTTCGGTAGTTTCCAGAGTGAGATCGAGCACCTCGTTTGGGTCGTCGGAATTCGCCCGGAGGCGATCGACGGCTCGTTCGATCCTCACACTGTCCCCGCCGAAGAGCACGGACACGTGCTCGCCGAGCAGGTCTTCGCGCGCGTACCCGGTCATCTCGACGATATCGTCGTTGACCGCGACGAGGCGACCCTCGGTGTCGAGTCGATAGATTCCATCGTCGAGCGCGTTGAGAAGGGTACGATAGTGCTGGAGAGCCTCGGTCTCGTCTGCATCGTTCCAACACGTCATTTCGGAGGTTCCAGCCCGGTTACCCATATACACGGTAGAGACCGGCGACGCTGATAAGTTCCATGCTCAGGCCGCATCACCACCCGGCAATGTGGAACGAACAGTGCACTTCGATGACCGTGTTGACACATCGTCCTGACCTCGTTTCGTGGTCCCCGAGACCCGTTCGAGGCACTGTTCGCGCTGATTTCGGGAGCCGATGCTGGCGAGTGTTTGAGGCGGTCAGTGGGTGCCGGTAAGGAGCGGTCGTCCCTCGAGAGGGATCGTTGTCTCGTCGAGGCTGCTCAGTTCTCCCGCTGACGTGCGCACTGTCTCCTCGTGAGCAGTCGAAGTGATGCGTCTGCCTATAGCACGATGAATCGAATCACCCGCAAGAGTAGCGTTTCTCGATGCAGTTAGTTCACTGTTCCAGCACCGACATCGTCGGTATCGGCATCGAAATCACTGGTCTGAACGTCGCCGATCCACTCGAGTTCAAGCTCCAGTTCGATCTCGTCGCCGTCGTCGTCGTTCGCTTCACGCTCGAGTTCGACTTCGTACTCGAGGTTGCCGACCGGCGGTTCGATAGTTACGTTCTCGCCGTCGATCGCGATTGACACCGGATCGCCGGCCTCGAGGCTATTGGCAACCGCCCGCAGCGAGGCGGCAACGTCTGACGGGGAGCGGTCGAACTCGCTGTCGATGAGATCGTCGTCGGACATCAACAGGGAATACATCGTCACATCGAAAATAGATCTGCCTTGCGTTGACAGTGTGATAGGTACCGTGCGGGCTACGACCCAGTACGGTCTCTCTTCGCAGCGGTGTCTCCGTCGCCGGTAGCATGCCGCTGTGCAGTGGTGACGGAGACAACGAGCTGTCTTCGAGTCGGACACCACCTTCGACAGCGTACACTCAACCCGAGGAGCCTGAACCAACGCAGCAGTAGCGAACCCCTCGGGGACTCGCAACGACTCCACGCGGTAACCTGTACGCATTTGTGGCGTTGACATCCTCCTCCGCGTGAACACGGAGGAATCCTGAGCGTTGGAGATTTTAGGTTTACAGCTCCACCGAGCATCCAACCAGTACG
>NZ_AOHZ01000091.1 GCF_000337215.1 Natronolimnohabitans innermongolicus JCM 12255
GATTGGCAGCCTTGCGTGGATAGATTCCCAAGTGACGGCGCGTATCCACGCCGTAAACGACGTGGTATTGCGCCTGTTCAGTATATAAGCGGTACAGGTGATATGTTCAGACGCGCTCGAGAACTCGGCCCGCCGATGCTGGTCCCGTTGGCCTGGGCGTTCGTGACGGCTGCCCCCCTCGCAGTCGTCACCGAACACACGCTGTTTATCGCCCACGTCGTGATGGCCGTCCTGCTGGTCGGCTTCGCGGCGACCGGCTACGCCGACATGCGCGAGGGAGTCCTGCGAACGTGGTGGCGGATCATCGCCGTCGGTTCGGTCCTCACACTCTGTGGAGTCGTCGGACTCCGGCTTGAGCCGACGAATGTGGCGCTTGCGTCCGTCGCCCTCTTCGGCTGGATGCTTCTCCCGGCGGCCGGCTTCGTCGAGACCGGGCGGCGGGTCAACGAGGGGACGTGGGTCTACGCGGTCGGTACCACGGGCTGTCTACTCGGTGTGACCCTCTACGCCGTCGGCCTGATCTGGGGCGTCCAGACGAGCATGGTTGGCGGACTCGCACTCGTCGGGTTCGGCCAGACGGCCGGCATTTTCGACGCGGCGATCCGGTACTGAATGCGTGTCCCGTCCCGATACTGATCTGGAGCGCTCCGGAAACGACAGGGGCGACGTCGGTCTCCGTGCCACCGGTCGTCGCGATACCGTCGTCGCGATCACCCCTGGAGAGTCGTGATCGAGGACGGATGATCTTAGTCTCGCTGCGGACGCGGCCCGTTGGCCTCGCGTTTTTGTAGCTGGCATCCCTATCCGATGCCGTGACTACGTGCGGAGACGGTCGGCTCACGTGCGACGAGGAGACTATCGATACGATCCGAGAGCGAGTGCTGTCGGACGTGTCGGCCCGGGCTCCATTCGATGCGGTGACGGGGAACGAAGATCGAGTCTCCGACGGCGCCGTTTCCGGCGATGCTCGAGCGACAAAGACGGACCGCGAGGTCGCCGTTTCTGTCACCAGCCTCTCCAAGCGGTTCGGCGACGGAGCAGATGCAGTCACCGCTGTCGACGACGTCAGCTTCGACGCCGAAACCGGCTCGATCGTCGGATTGTTAGGCCCGAACGGTGCCGGAAAAACGACGCTCATCAAATCGGTTCTCGGGATGGTCCTCCCGGACGAAGGAACCGTCGAAATCCGCGGCATCGATGTCTATGATCGGCCTCGAGAGGCGTACACTCACGTCGATGCGATGCTGGAAGGGGCGCGCAACGATTACTGGCGGCTGACCGTCCGCGAGAATCTCCGGTACTTCGCGACGATTAGCGGTGTCGACCCGGATTCGGTACGCGACCGCCACGACCGACTCCTTGCGCAGTTGGGACTGGCGGAGAAAGCGGACGTTCCCGTTCGTGACCTCTCACGCGGGATGAAACAAAAGGTGTCGCTGGCGAGCGTTCTCGCCGGGGGAGCAACGGTCGTCTTCCTCGACGAACCGACGCTCGGACTGGACATCGAGAGTTCACGAACCCTCCAGCGAGAGCTGCGCCGGCTCGTCGAGGAAGAGGACCTGACCGTTATTCTCAGCAGCCACGACATGGATGTCGTGGAGACGGTCTGCGATCGCGTCCTCATCATGTCGGCGGGCAAAATTATCGCCGACGACACCGTCGACTCGCTCCTTCGCGAAACTGGACTACACTGCGTCCAGATCACGAGCACAGATCTCGACGCCCAGATTGTGTCGACTCTCCGAGGACAATTCGACACGTTCAGCGCTAACGCCCGAGAAGCCGGCTATCAGATCGAAGTGACGACCGACAGCGACGGGCTCTACGCGCTTCTGGCCTTGCTCCGGACGAGTGACGTAACCCTCGGTCGCGTCCGGACTGTCGAACCCGATCTCGAGGATGTGTTTGTCGATCTGACGGCAGGTGACCGCACTCCGGGGGAGCGATGACGACTCACTCTCCCAGCGGAAGTAACGGCAGCGAGGAACCCGGAACCGACGGAACCTCACCGCGCAAGGCCGGGTACTATCACCTCTCGCGGGCCGTTCTCTACCGAGAATACCTGATATTCGTTCGCTATCCAGCCAACGCTATCGGCGGCATCGTTATCGCACTGTTTTTCTTCGCCGTACTCTTTTATGGTGGGCAGATGGTCGCCGGACAGGCGCTCACAGACTCGATCGAGGGGATCATCGTGGGCTACTTCTTGTGGACGCTCTCGGTGGGTGCCTACTCTTCGATTTCGAACGACATTGCGAGTGAGGTGCAGTGGGGGACCCTGGAACGGCACGTGATGTCGCCGTTCGGGTTCGCCCCCGTAGCGCTGCTGAAAGGCGTCGCCAAGATCGGCCGGACGTTTCTCACGTCGGCGATACTCCTGGGTTTCATGATCGTGCTTACAGCGGTAGCGAGGCGAAAGCCCATCGGCTTTAGCCGTGGGATGAAGCCGACAACTGGGAATCCCTCCACGCTCGTAGCCACGGCTGGGGTTGGATGCTTGCGTAACATCTTTAGATAAGTATGATCTATATACTAACGATGCCTCGTGGGTTCGACAGGGAACGTACCAACATCCACAAACTCCAGTATCACTTCATCTGGTGCCCGAAATCAAGCAAAGCGTAGCTTTGCGTACCTCGCGGGATCTTCGATCCCGCTCAGTACCGCAAATCGGTGCTTGAGGACGAGGTACGTGACCGCCTCGAAGAACTCATCGAGGAGAAAGCCGACGAACTCGGGTTAGAGATACTGGAGTTGGCGATTCGCCCCGACCACGTACACCTGTTCATCACGGGCGACCCGACGCTCGCCCCGAACAAGATCATGCAACAGGTCAAGGGCTACTCCTCGCGCCACCTCCGCGACGAGTTCGACTTCGGCTTGCCGTCGCTGTGGACGCGCTCGTACTTCGTCTCAAGTGCGGGCGACGTCTCCAGCGAAGTCATCGAGGAGTACATCGACGCCCAAGCAGGTGAGTAGTCATGCAACGGAACGTCTCAACCACGGTGCGGGTCAAACTCCACTCGCTGACCAACAGGAAGGCTGACCTGCTCGCGCGTGAGTACGAGGCGTTCCAGACCGAGGTACACGGCGGAGACGCCGATCTCTACTCCGCGACCGACCAGCAGGCGTCGAAAGTCCAACGGCAGAAAGACCCGAATCCCGGTACGGAGCAACCTGTCGTCCTTCGCAACGACGTGTTCGACGTGGCCTACGACGAAGACACCGTTCTCTCGTCATGGTGGGTGAAAGTCCCCGTCTACGATCCTGAAAAAGGACAGGGCAACTCCATCTGGTGTCCCGCACACGTTCCACGAAAGGACGCACAACTCGTCCGTGAGGGCAATCTTCGAGACAGCGAACTAGTACGCCATGACGGTGACTGGTACGTGCATCTCGTCGTCAAGCGGTCTGTGACCGTAGCCGACGAGTACGACGATGTACTGGCAATCGACATGGGTGCACGGTGGGTCGCTACCTGCGCGTTCCTCTCCGACCGCAAAACGACGTTCTACGGGGAAGAAGTCTGTTGCATCCGCGAACACTACAAGCAACTCCGCAAGTCCATCGGGAAAGCAAAACCTCGACAGGGACAGCAGGTGGTCAAACGTATCGGGAATGCCGAAGCACGGAAAGTGGACGACCGTCTCCACAAGATTGCTCGCCAAATCGTGGAGGATGCCGAGGAACGGAACGCGGTCATCGTTGTGGGCGACCTCGGTGGGATTCGCAAGGACAACCACAAGGGACGGTACGTTAACGACAAGACCCACAAGATGCCGTTCGCCCGCCTGCTGAACTACATCGAATACAAAGCACACGACTCGGGTATCGACGTGCAGTTGGTCGAAGAATACGACACGTCGAAAACGTGCAACCGCTGTGCCTGCGAAGGTGTCCGAGCAACGCAGGGACACTTCGAGTGTCCCGAGTGTGGGCTGGACGACAACGCAGACAAGAATGGTGTATTCGAAAATCTTCGATTTTCGGATGTATGCGAACCTTCGGTTCGCAACACGCTGAATATCGGCAAACGAGCCTTGGGCAAGTTCTCGAAACCGCTGTCCGAGGCGGGGGCTGTACTGGCACAGCCCGAAACGCAGGTCATCGTCCACCGTGACGACGAACCTGCGAACCTCCCGCTACTCGTGGATTCAACCCCCAGTGGGGGAACCCCACGGCTTTAGCCGTGTGGAGGATGTCAGAGGGACGACACTCCAGTTGAACCTCTTCACGATCGTCACCATCGCGACGCTCAGCATCGTTTCGGTGCTCGGTCTGGGGCTCGCGGCCGGCGGAATCACGGTCCTGTACAAGCAGATTGGCAACTGGCTGAATCTCCTCCAGTTCGGATTCATCGTACTGATTTCGGCGCCGGCGTTCGACCTCGGCTGGATGGCCCTTCTCCCCCTCGCTCACGGAAGTGCGCTCCTCCAGCGTGCGATGATCGACGGGACACGGCTCTGGGAGTTTACGCCGACCGAACTCACACTCCTGTTTGGTGTTGCTCTGGGATATCTCGTGGCAGGGTTCGCCCTCTTCCAGTACACGACGCGCCGAGCGAGACACCTTGGCGTCCTTGGTGACTACTGAGGCCGGACTCGTCTCGAGGGCGTCACTGAGTGTTTCGGCGGCCCACGCGACCGATACCGTGCCGAACCGGTGCTCGGCTTGGTGACGATCGAAGCGATCCGGCAGATGTCGCGGTACTGTCGACGGCTCTCTTCTGTCGAGACTCTCGGTGGACGGATACTTCGGCACTCCCCTCGACAGCTACTCGCGTCTCGATTCCCCGACCATCATGTGGTTATTTAACATGTAGCGTGATCCGTTGCAGTATGCCCTACTTCGCAACCACCGACAACGTCGAACTCTACTACGAGGACAAGGGAGCGGGGGAGCCGATCGTTTTCGTCCACGGCTGGACCTGCAACCGTCACTTCTTTGACGAACAGATCAGCGCTCTCCGGGAGGAGTACCGCGTCGTTTCATTGGACCTTCGAGGGCACGGCGACTCCGATCATCCGGAGCAAGGGCTCACGTTGGAACGGCTCGCGACCGACGTCGACGAACTCGTCAGCTATCTGGACCTCTCGCCGGTATCGCTCGTCGGGTGGTCGATGGGCGCTCACGTCATTTTCGAGTACGTCGAGCAGTTCGGCTGCGACGACCTCGAGCGACTCGTCCTCATCGATATGTCGCCGAAACTGATCACCGACGACGAGTGGGAACTGGGTCTCTACGGCGAGTTCGGTCACGAGGAGAATCTCGAGACGCTCGCGCTGTTCACGCCTGGCTGGGCTCGGGTCGCCGAAGACATCTTTCGCGATCTTCTCGATACGCTGTCCGACGAGCAACTCGAGTGGGTGATCCGAGAGACCGAGAAGACGCCCACTAGCACGGCGGTCAACCTCTGGGTGGCCATGGTGACGAACGACTACCGAGAGACGCTACCCGGGATCGACGTACCAACGCTGGTCACGTACGGCGAGGAGAGCAATCTCTACGCCCCTGAGGTGGCTGAGTTCATGGCCGATCGGATCCCGGATTCGGAACTGGTCGGCTTCTCGGACGTCGGACACGGCGTTCCACTCGGGACGCCGACGGAGTTGACCGAGGAACTCGAGGCGTTTCTCTGACCGACCGAGTGACCTCAAGTCACACGATTCACAAATTGTCTGTCGGAGGCAGTAGAGGAGGGGATCTCGATCGCGAATCTTTGCTCTGAGCCGGTCACGTCATTCCTCACAGAAGCCGAGCAGTTCGAACAATCCGCGCTGAAAAACCACTGATTCAGGTTCGATCGCTGGTGGGACGCCCGATCCTTGATGAGTAAATTCATCGCCCACCCCCGCATTCCAGGGTCTCGCTGCGGAATCAGCGGCGTGATACTTTCTGCACGCAACCTCGTGCGAATCTCTTCCCAGTCGTAGCCCTTATCGGCAGCGACAGTCGCAAACTCCTCGAGATTCCCGCACCATTCCTGCGAATCGCGTAATCCTGAGCAAATTCCGGAATCGCCTGACTGGACCGAGATTTCGTGGGAGACCTGCGAACCGGATAGCCCGGCAAAACGGGAAAATCGAAAGGCGGCGTGATTGTGTGTGAATCCTTCGAAGTTACTTGACCTGAGCGTTGAGTCGAACACGGCTGGCCTCCGTAGGCCAAAACCGCAAGAAGGCGTCGGAAAAGGAGTGCTCCGACAGGGATTCGAACCCTGGTCATTGCCGTGAGAGGGCAATATGATTGGCCGGACTACACTATCGGAGCCCATCGTGCGTCAGCCCTACCGGGCCTCGGCGCGTTCGTCTACATTCAATCGTTACGCGCTGTGGTGTTTAAGCATTCCGTTTCGATCCGGGATTGTCGTGCCGTACCACGAATGCGGCGTCTGACACGTTTATTCCTCGAAGGGCGACTTCGTTGCCTCCGGCTCGTAGCCCTCGAGACTGATGATGTTCTCGCGGCCGACGCGAAGCTTGCTAATCGTTCCTTCGTCGGCCATATCGGAGAGGAGCATGCTGACTTTGGACTTCGACCAGCCGGTCTCCTCGACGATGTTGACCTGCTTCATTCGACCGCCGTTTTCGCGGATGAGTTTGACGACTCTGTCCTCGTCGGTCAGGAGTTCGTCGTCGGCTATCGGCTCCGGTTCCGACGCGTCGTCCGGCGTCGGCGGCGGCGCGGTCGCTGCCGCGGGTTCGTCCGGTGGGGAGCCAGCGACGGACTGTGCCGGCGGCTCCGGTTCCGTGCCGTCGTCGGGGTTCGACGACTCGTCGGACGACCGTCTGTAATACCACGCGCCACCGCCGCCGACGACCAGGACGGCCAACACGCCGAGTGCGAGTTGCCACGCGGCATCGCCGACGACCGCCGACCCCTCGTCTGCGCTTTCGTTGGGAACGAGTACCGCTCGAGGCTGGCCGTCGAAGAACTGCTGTTCCCCGCTCCAGCGGACCGAATTCGAATCTTCGACGTTACTGCGTGGATACTGCGCCTCGTCGGCGGGTTCGACGCGGTCGAACCGCAGCCCCTCACCGGTCTCGATAACGATTGCCTGATTCTCCGCGATGTAAATGTCCTCGAAGACATCGCCGACGGTGACGGTGCCGTCGTCGTCGACGGCAGCGAACTCGGTCCACGTAAACGACATCTCGACGACGCCGCGCGTACCGAGTCGGTCGTCGATCGTCGCAGTTCGCTCGAAGTCCGTGGCCTCCATCTCCCGCTCGGATCGCTCGTCGGCTCGCTCGGTCATGTCCGTCGCCTGTTCCGTAAACCGTTCGTAGAGGCCGGTCTCTTCCGATTCGAACTCGTCGGCGAATTCCTCGAACGCCTCCTGCTGTTCGGATTCGTTCCCGGTGTCGAAGTGGTGCTCGTGGCGGAACGTCCACGTCGCACTCCCGTTCTCGTGAACGGTTATTTCGAAGGTCGTCTGGTCGTAGTCCTGTGAGGTATCGAACTCGTCGGACGACTGCAACTGGATCGGTGTCTCGACGGACGAGTAATGTGCCGTCGTCGGCTCCGCCGCCGTAGCGGCAACCGCCACCGGCGTGACGCCGACAGCAGCGAGAGCCGCAACGATGAGAACGACGACGCCAACGGAGACCGACCGATTCATTCGTCTATCACTACGTGCCGGAGCTAAAAATGCTTGTGAATACGGCTTCGCCGCCGTGGACAGCCAATATCGGGGGTTTTCCGTTCGCCGACACCCGTTTCGCCCTGCGGTTGGTCAGCCACACCACCACCGCAGTTGACTCGAGCTACTATTGCGGCGTCGAGTCCGTGACGTCGTGCCGTGTCGTCTCGTGTCGTGTCGACACGCACAAACCAGTCGACGGCGTATCCCCGACTATGATCGACAATCTCGCACAGGGAGTACAGGCGTTTACGAGCAACGCGTATCTCGTCACCGGCGAGCGAACCGTGCTCATCGACGCCGGCGCGAACTTCGATATCGCCGCGGCCATCCGGGACCGCGTCGACGGACTCGACGCCGTCGTCCTCACGCACACGCACCGCGACCACGTCGGGAACCTCGAGGCCGTCACGGACGCCTTCGGCGTCGACGTGTGGGGGTACGACACGTCGATCGACGGCGTCGATCGCGCGATCGAAGACGAGGAGACGGTCCAGCTGGGCGACCACGAGTACGTCGCGCTTCACACCCCGGGACACAAGGACGACCACCTCTGTTTCTACTCGCCCGACGCGGGCGTCCTCTTCGCGGGCGACCTCGTCTTCCAGAACGGGAGCTTCGGCCGAACCGACCTCGAGGAGGGCGACCGACAGACGCTGATCGAGAGCATCGACCGCGTCCTCGAGCGGATCGACGAGGATCTCGAGGAGATGCACACGGGACACGGACCGAGCGTTTCGCGCAACCCTTACGATCACGTCGAACTCTCCTCGCAGATGGCGCGACGGGCCTGATCGGGATCGGGATCGGGATCGGGATCGGTCCGGCCGCGGCGTCCGCATCGCCGATCGGTCACTGCACCTCGAGGACGTGTGCGTCCGTCGGATCGAATCCGACGGTACACTCGCCGTCGCGACGAACGCGATCGAGCCGGACGACGATCGGGGCGTCGTTCCACTCGCCGTACGCTCTGACGCTCTCGCCGCGGAACTCGCTGGTCTCGAGTGCGACGTCGATCCGATTGTGGGCGGCGTCGCGAGAGAGTGCCGCCGCTCGGACGCAGAAACTCACCCGCGAGGCGTCGGGCGGAACACCGGCGACGGCGAGCGTCGCACCGCCGACGTCGACCTGCGCTCGCTCGCCGTCGTGCCCGCGGACGGTCCCGTCGAAGACGTTGTTGTCGCCGACGAACTCGGCGACGAACCGCGTCGCGGGCTCGTGATAAATTTCCCGTGGCGTCCCCACCTGCTCGAGTCGACCGTCGGCCATCACGGCGAGGCGGTCCGAGAGCGCAAGCGCTTCCTCCTGATCGTGGGTGACGTAGACGGTCGTAATCCCGAGTCGGGACTGGATTCGCGTGAGCTGTCGGCGCAGCGATTCGCGGAGTCGAGCGTCGAGGGCGCTCATCGGTTCGTCGAGCAAGAGGAGGTCCGGCGCGGGCGCGAGCGCTCGAGCCAGTGCGACGCGCTGTTGTTGGCCGCCCGAGAGCTGGTCGGGCGTGCGGTCGTCCATTCCGGCGAGGTCGACGAGGTCGAGTAGCTCGGCGACGCGGTCGTCGGCGCTCGCGCCGTTCGGCGGCTCCCGGAATTGGAGTCCGTAGCCGACGTTCTCCGCGACGGTCATGTGCGGAAAGAGCCCGTAGCTCTGGAAGACGACGCCGACGTCGCGGTCCTCGGGCGGGACGTCGGCCACCGACTCGCCGTCGAACGAGACCGTCCCCTCGCTCGGCGCTTCGAACCCTGCGATCGTTCGCAGCGTGGTCGTCTTGCCACAGCCCGACGGCCCGACGAGGGTGAAGAACTCGCCGTCGCGGACCGTCAGGTCGACGTTTTGTAGTGCGGCCGTACCGGCGGAAGTGGCCGTTTCGGTTTCGCTTCCAGTTCCGGTCTCGTTATCGGTCACGGACCCATTCTCCGCCGTCTCACCACCTCTCCCGTAATACTTCGAGACGCCTTCGAGTCGCAGTTCGGTCACCGTTCGTACCTCCCGCCGACGCGGTCGATGACGACGAAACTCGCCGCCGTCACGACCAGCAGGAGCGTTCCCATGGCGATCGCGGGGCCGGATCGGCGGCCGAGATAGCGTTCGACGGCGACGGGCATGGTGTAGTGCTCGCCGCCGCTGGCCAAAATCACCGTCGAAGAGAACTCGCCGATCGAGATGGCGAAGGCGAAGGCGGCCCCCGCCACGATGGCGCTCGCGACGAGGGGCAGTTCGATGTCCAGCAGCGCTCGAGCCCGCGAGGCGCCGAGCGCGCGAGCGGATTCGACCATCGCCGGGTCGAGACTCCCGAGCACCGGCGAGACGTTCCGCGTCACGAACGGGTAGGCCGCGACCGCGTGGGCGACGACGATGGCGACGGCGCCGGTCACCTGAAACCGCCAGCCGCCGGGCAGCGAGATCCCGAAGACCAGCCCCTGCAAGAGCCCGATACCGAAGACGACGCCGCTGACGGCAAGCGGGAGCATCGCCAGGGTATCGACGAGCCGGCCGGTACGCCCCGCCCGCACCGTCACCATCGAGACCACGACGCCCATCGGCACCGCGACGAGGAGCGTCGCGACGCCGAACAACAACGAGTTCCGGATCGCCGGCAGCGGCTGCGTCTGGAAGCTCGCCCCCTCGAGTTGGCGCTCGAGCAAGAACGCGTAGTTTCGGAGCGTAAACCCGGAGCCATCGGTGAAACTGCCGACGACGAGACTCGCCATCGGCCCGACGAAGAGGACGAGCGCGACGAGTCCGTAGCCGAAGACGGCCAGCCGCCGCGGCGAGAGCGCCGTTCGAAGGTCGGGGAGCAGCCGTTCTTTCGGCGGCGGCGACGGCGCTCGAGCGAGTCCCGCCTGCGCGGACTCATACCGGAGGTAGGCGTAGGTCAGTCCGAGCGAGAGGACGGTCTCGAGGATCGCGAGCGTCGCGGCCTCGGCGTAGTCGAGACGCTGGATGCGGTCGTAGATCCAAACCTCGACGGTGGCGAGCTGGAGGCCGCCGAGCGCGAGCACGATGGGAAACGTCATGAACGTGAAAATGAAGGTCATCAGGGCGCCGGTGAGGACGGCCGGCGCGAGCTGCGGGACGACGACGTCCCGGAAGGCGCGGCGTTCGCTCGCGCCGAGGCTGCGGGCGGTTTCGACGGTTCGGGCGTCGACCGACTCCCAGGCGGCGACGGTGAGCCTGGCGACCAGCGGCGCGTTGTAGAAGGCGTGGGCCAGAACGACGATCGCGAGCGGATTTGTCTCGACGAACGCGAACGGGCCGAGACCGACCGCGCCGAGGAGGGTGTTGAGCGTTCCCGCCTGCCCGAACATGGCGTAGAAGCCGACCGCGACCATGATCCCCGGCAGCACGAACGGGAGGATCGTCAACGACCGCAGCGTCCGACGGCCGTAGAACTCGTAGTTCGCGAGGATGTACGCCGCGGGAAGGCCGATCGCGACGCTCGCGAGCGTCGATAGCGCGGCCTGGTAGGCCGTAAAGCCGAACAGCCCCTGCCGGACGCCGGGCGTGTCGAGCCCGATCCACGGCACCGGGATCCCGACGCCGGGGATCGGATACTCGACGGTGAGCGAGATCGAAACGGCGCCGAGCCAGGCGGCGAGCGAGCCGAGGTGGGTCCCGAGCGCGAGCGGCTCCGCGAAGACGTCGGCGAGAACGCCGAAGTAGAAGGGGTCGGTCAGCACGTCCGTGAAGTGTCCGAGCGTCGGAATCCCGTCCTCGAGGAACGCCTCGCTGAAGACGATTCCGACGGGAAAATACAGCATGACCACGAGGACGGCCGCCGTCGCGAGCGCGGCGACCGGGAGGGCGTGGTGCTCGAGCCACGCGCTGGCGCGGTCGCGATCGATGCTGAGACGAGCGTCGAGAGACACGAGCGGGATGTCCCGTCAGTGGCTGGCGAACTCGCGGCCCCAATCGTCGACCCAACCGTCGAGGTTACCGCGAAGATCGTCGTAGCCGACCGTTACGGCCTCCGGGGGAACGTGTGCGTACTGGTCGAAGTCGTCGTCGAGATCGACGTACTCCGCTTCGACGGCCGGGAACTGGACGTTCCGCTGGGCGATCTCGGCCTGGGCGTCGTTCGAGAGGACGAAGTCGAGGAACGCGTAGGCGAGGTCGACCGCCTCGGCGTCCTCGAAGATCCCCATCCCTTCGGGGTTCGCGTATCCCTGATCGTTTAGGAAGGCGACCTGATGGCGGGAGAGATCGTGCCCTTCGGCGCTCGCGAACACCTGATCGGTCGAGTAGGAGACGATCATCGGCCGTTCTTCTTCCATGTACGGTCCGTAGTAGGATTCCGTCCAGCCGTCGAGAACGCGGATGTCGTTGTCCCGGAGCTCGCTCCAGTAGTCGAGGTAGCCGTCCTCACCGAAGGCGTCGATCGTCCACAGCAGGAACGCCTGCCCGGGGTCCGACGTCTGTGCGCTCTGAGCGATCAACGCGCCTTCGTAGGCCGGATCCGTGAGATCCTCGAACGTCTCCGGTTCGTCGACGACGTTCTCGTCGTAGACGAGGCTGATGTAGCCGGTGTCGTAGGCGAGGACGCGATCGTGGGGGTCGCCCATATCTAGCCCGTCGCGGATCCGACCCGAGCGGTCGATCCGATCAGTGTTAAGTTCGCGAAAGAGGCCGCCTTCTTCCAGATTGTCGTCGACGCTCACGAGATCGTCGATGTTCAGTCCAACGTAGACGTCGGCGTCGATTCGCTGCCCTCCTTGGGCCTGATTGATGTAGTGGGCGATTCCCTGGTCCGGCAGCGATACCCACTCGAGTTCGGCGTCGGGATACTCCTCCTCGAACGCCTCCTTGAGCCACGGGCCGGCGGGATTGTCCTCGTCGATCATCGAATCGTAGCTGACGACGGTCAGCGTTCCCTCCAGGTCCGGATCGTCGGGATCGCCGCTCGAACTGCTTTCTTCGTCGTCTCGAGTCAGACAGCCGGCGAGTCCGAGTGCGGCCGCGCTTCCAACAGATCCGATAAACGTTCGTCGCTGTTGATCCATTACCTGGTGGTTCAACTGAGTGGTCTTAACCCCGTTGATCGAGGGATCGCTGCGGGAGGGAGGGATACGGTACGCTACGGGTGATATCCGGCTCGGCGAGTACTGACGAAAAGATCGGAACCGACGGCCGATTCACACCGTTCCGGCCGCGTCGAGCAACGCGTCGTAGGCCGGCTCGTTGGCGTCGGCGATCGCGCCGGGATCGCGGCGCTCGTCGCCTGACAGCGGCTGCAACGGGACGCTCTCGAGCGGATCGAGATACTCGAGGACCGAACCGACGCGCTTCTCGACGGCGCCGTCTCGCGGGCTCGAGCTGGCGATCTCGCAGGCCCGACAGTAGCGGTCGCCGGGGTAGATCCGGGCGCGGCCGGGCTCGATGGCCGCGACGGCGCTGACCGCCGCGGGGTCCATCGACTGCAGCGGTCGAGCGATGTCGCTGTAGGATTCGACGACGGCGACCTCCCTCGACTCGATCTCGGCGGCCAGTTCCTCGAAGGCGGGGACGTATCGTCGTTCGGCGACCTCGTTGAACTCCGCGACGGTCTCGACGGGAATCGCGTCCTCGAGCGGAAGCGCGTCGGCGACGGCGTCGGGAATCTCCGCGGTGGCGTTGCGGACGAACAGCGGCTCGTCGTCCCCGCCTTCGTCTTCGTTCTCGCTTTCGTCTCCGACTGATCGCCCGACGCGGTCGACGATGAACTCCCGGTCGCTTCGACCGAGCAGGCCGGTCCCGCCGCCGGGGGCGGGTTGCCAGAGTCGGTGGACGGGATTGAGCCGTTCGGGCCGGCGGTCGCGGCCTTCCGCCGCCGCCAGTCGGGTCGCGTCCTTGCCGTAGAGGCGGCCGTCCGCGAGCGCTCGTCGGCAGTCGTCGTGGTCGAACCAGTAGTCGTTGCCGGCCCGCGGTTTGTAGCCGCGGGCGCCGGTTCGCTCGAGCAGGCCGGCCGAGAACGTCGTCTTGCCGGCGTCGACGCGGTCGGCGCCGACCACGAGGAGGATCATTCGTCTTCTTTCAGGCCGTAGTAGCCGGGTTCGTCGTCGCTGCGCGGTTCGGCGACCACGAGATCGTCGGCGTTGGTCATGATCCACGGAATCGCCCAGTCGAGCAGGACGTCCTCGGTCCCCTCGTCGATCTCCGCGTCGGGCTCTAATCCCTGCAGAAGGCGGGCGATTTCGTAGACGGTATACATCTGGTCGGCCTCGAGGAGCTCTTCGGGCGTGTAGAAGTCACACGGTGGCAGCCTGTCGAACTCGGACTTTGGAACGGGCATCTACCATCAGTTCCGCCCTCGAACGCCTAAATCGTTCGTTCCCGCTCGGTTTGCGAGACGGCCGCACGTTTTTAGTGTATTCGAGCTATCATGAGGGCAATGGTCGTGAGCCACGACGCGATTCTCGTTCTCTACGGAGTGGCGGCGCTCGTCGGAATCGCGGTCGGTGGGGTCGTCCTGCGACACCGGGAGAAAGCCGGTGCGACGCCGCTCGCGCTGGTCCTGTTCGGATCGGTGTTTCTCTCCGGACCCCGCGCCATCGCGACGGCGTCCGACAGCTTCGCCGTGTCGGTGGCGATGGAGCGACTGCTGTACGTCGGCGTCGGAATCAGCATTATCGCCGGCGTCTGGCTCGTTCTCGAGTACACCGGTCGCGAGCACCTGGTCACCCGACGGACCCTCGCCGTGCTGTCGATCGAGCCGATCCTCGCCGTCGGTTTTGCCGTCTTCAATCCGAGGAACCTCTTTTTCGACTCCCTCGAACCCGACGCGTCGGTGCCGACCGGCGTCGCCGTCGACTGGGGGGTCGCCTTCGGCGTTCACACCGCCTACTCCTACCTGCTGATGGGCGCGATCACGCTACTCATCCTCGAGTTCCTCTACACGTCGCGGGCCCTCTATCGCGGACAGGCCGCAGCCCTGCTCGGCGCCGCCATCCTCCCCTGGATCGCGAACGCGGTCCACGTCGTCGGCCCGGTGGCCGCCGACACGACCCCGATCGGCTACATTCTGCTCGGAACGCTGTACGCCGTCGCGATCGTTCGGTACCAGTTGATCGATATCGTGCCGGTCGCCCGCGATCGGGTGCTCGACACCGTCACCGAGGGCGTGTTCGTGATCGACCAACACGACCGTATCGTCGACGTTAACGCGGCGGGACGAGCGATCGTCGACGCCGATGGCGCTACCGAAGGGGAACTCATCGGCCGGCACATCGAGTCCGTGTTCGCCGACGAGCCGTCGGTCATCGACCGCTTTCGAGCCCTGACGGAGACGAGAACGACGGCCGCCGCCGAACTCGACTACGGCGACCGCCACTACGAAGTGCAGGTGACGCCGGTGACGGACGGCCGCGATCGGCAGGTCGGCCGGCTGGCGCTCGTCTACGACATCACCGACCGAAAGCGCCGCGAGGCGACCCTCAAGCGCCACAACGAGCGTCTCGACCAGTTCGCCAGCCTCGTCAGCCACGACCTTCGAAACCCGCTGACGGTGGCCGACGGCTACCTCGAGTTGGCCCGCGAGAACGACCTCGAGAGCGAAGACGACGTCGATCAGTACCTGTCGGAGGTCGCTCGCGCCCACGAGCGTATGGAGGCGATCATCGACGACGTCCTCTTGCTCGCACGCGAAGGAGAGACCGTCACCGACCCCGAGTCGGTCTCGCTCGAGGACCTCGCCGAGCGCGCCTGGGCCACCGTCGACACCGACGACGCGTCGCTGACAGTCGACGGCGACCCGACGATTCGAGCCGACTCCGACCGGTGCCAGCGACTGCTCGAGAACCTGTTTCGGAATGCGGTCGAACACGGCTCGACGTTCGGGGAGTCGCTTTCGATCACCGTCGGCCCGGTCGGCGATGCCGACGGCGGCGCCGCCACCGACGGAATCGACGGGTTCTACGTCGAGGACGACGGCGTCGGCATCCCGGCCGATGAACGCGACCGGATCTTCGAGGGCGGTTACTCGACTACCGACGGAGGAACCGGATTCGGGCTCCAGATCGTCCAGCAGATCGCCGACGCCCACGGCTGGACGGTGACGGTGACCGAGAGCGGGACGGGCGGCGCTCGGTTCGAGTTCGGCGGAGTCGAGTATCGTGGAGCGGACGATCGCGGTGACGACGCCGACGGAAACCGTGACGACAGTTCGCCGACGACCGACGCCACGACGGGCGCGCTCGAGTCGTCTACGCCGTCGGATCGACGATAACTCCCGTCGATTAAGCCGAAGGATGGACGTCCCGGACGAGATTGCAGGCTACGACTCGAGCGCGTTTTCGAGTAGTTCGACCGGATGCGCCGGACGGTCGTCGCCCCCGCCCCCATCGAACGACGCGATTTGCGTTCGACAGGAGGTCCCCGACGCGACGACCGTCGGCTCGTCCGCGCCGGTTCCGTCCCGCCCGTCAGCCCCATCGGCTCGACGCGACTCGAGTTGCGCGTCCAACAGCGAACCGATCTCCCGGGAGAGCGCGTAGTGTTCGGCCTCGTAGCCGAAGCTCCCGGCCATCCCGCAACAGCTCGAATCGACGGGATCGACCGCGAAGCCGGCCCGCCGGAGCAGACCGACGGCGTGATGGTCGGCGCCGCGGGCCGTTTCGTGGCAGTGACCGTGATAGGTCAGCCGGCCGCGGGCGGCCCTCGAGTCAACGGGGAGACGGTCGTCGAGCCCGGACGAATCGAGGTACTCGCAGACGCCGAACGCTCGCGAGCGAAGCCGCTCGAGTCGCTGCTCGTCGACCCGGCCGGCGAGCAGCGAGCGGTACTCGTCGACGACCATCGCCGCGTCCGAGGGCTCGACGAACAGCACGGACCAGCCGCGCTCGAGGAACGGCTCGAGGTCGTCGAGCAGCCCCGCGCCGCGGTCGGCGGCCGTCTCGAGCAGCCCCTGCGAGTAGGCCGCCCGACCCGTCGGGCCGAGGTCCGGCACCGCGACGCGAACGTCCGCCGCCTCGAGCAGGCGGACGGCGGCTTTCCCGACCTCGGGAGTCGCGTAGTTCGTGTACGTATCCGGAAAGAGGACGACGCCCGCGACGGCCGTCTCCGCATCGACCCGCGGCCCTCGCTCGGCGTACCAGTCGACGAGGGACTCCCGCCGAAACGTCGGCAGGGTTCGGTCGGCCGCGACGCCGACCGTTTTCTCGAGCAGCGTCCGCGCGCCGGGGAGATCGACCGCGCGGTTAGAAATCGGTGCGAGCGCGCTGCCGACCGCGGCGACGCGATCGATATCCGCAAAGAGCCGCTCCCGGAGGGTCGTCCCCTCGCGTTCGTGGTACTCGTGTTTCACCTCGGCTTTGAGCTTCGCCAGGTCGACGCCGGTCGGACAGTCGGTCTGACAGCCCTTGCAGCCGATACAGAGATCGAGCACCTCGGACTGGAAGCGTTCGTCGTACAGTTCGTCGGGGTCGATCTCGCCGCTGATCGCCGCCCGGAGCAGGTTGGCCCGCCCGCGGGTCGTCGCGATCTCC
Source organism: Natronolimnohabitans innermongolicus JCM 12255 (assembly GCF_000337215.1). Lineage (GTDB taxonomy): Archaea > Halobacteriota > Halobacteria > Halobacteriales > Natrialbaceae > Natronolimnohabitans > Natronolimnohabitans innermongolicus. Next base: position 17,098 of record NZ_AOHZ01000091.1, read on the forward strand.
TCGCCCGTCGCCCGGTAGGTCGGACACATCACGTCGCCGTCGGTCTGCCGACAGGTGCCACAGCCGTTACAGAGTTCGACGAGGTGGGAGAAGCCGCCCTCGTCGTCGAAGTCGAGCGTCGTCGTCGGCTCGAGGGAGGCGTAGTCGGGACCGTACCGGAGGTGGTCGCGGATGTCGGTTCGCTCGCCGTCCTCGTCGCGGTAGACGACCTTCCCGGGATTCATGCGCCAGTCCGGATCGAACGCCGATTTCACGTCTTTGAACGCCCGCCAGAGGTCGGGTCCGTAGAGCTTCGGATTGAACTCCGTCCGCGCGAGGCCGTCGCCGTGTTCCCCCGAGAACGCGCCGTCGTGCTCGAGAACGAGGTCCGTCACGTCCTCGGCGATCGAGCGCATCGTCTCGACGCCGTCCTCGTCTTTGAGGGAGAGGACGGGCCGAATGTGGAGCGTACCGACGCCGGCGTGGGCGAAGTACGCCGCCGTGGTGTCGTGATCCTCGAGGATCTCCTGGAACCCCGCGACGTACGCCGCTAACTCTGCGGGCGGCACGGACGCGTCCTCGACGAAGGGGTACGGCTTCGGATCGCCCTCCATGCTCATCAACAGCGGGATCGCGGCCTTCCGGAGCTTCCAGAGTCGGTCCTGTTCGGCCGGCTCGAGGGCCCGGATGGCTTCGAACGCCGCACCGTCGTCGACGAGGTGCGCCCTCGCGTCCGCGACGGCGTCGGCCAGATCGGCGACTACCTCCGAGTCGAACTCGACCAGCAGCGCCGCCGCCGTATCGTCGGGAATCGGCTCGACGTAGTCGGCGTACTCGGGCGACTCGGCCGCGAGCCCGAACACCTCCTCGTCCATGAGTTCGACCGCACTGACCTCGAGGGAGAGCGCCTCGGGAACCGCGGCCAGGGCCTCGAGGAGGTCGTCGTAACAGCAGACCGCGAGCGCGGTCCGCTCGGGCCGCGTGACGAGCGAGAGGTCGGCCTCGACGACGACGCCGAGGGTGCCCTCCGCGCCGACGAGAAGTTTTGAGAGGTTGATGATTCTGTCGCCGTCCTCGCGTTCGTCGCTCGATCGATCTTCCGGGTCAGCTGCTATCGACTCCCGTTCCATCCCTTCCCGTTTCGTCTCCTCACGAATCACCTTCTGGAGGTTGTAACCGCTCACGCAACGCTTGAGCGCCGGGTATCGATCCGCGATTTCGTCGGCGTTGTCCTCGACGACGCGCCGAACCGTCCGGTAGATTTTCGCCTCGAGGTCGTCCTTCGAGACGATCGCGTCCCACTCGGGGCCGTCGAGGACCACGTCCCGCGTGCGGATCTGCGAGCCGTCGGCGAGGACGACCTCGCACTCCTCGACGTAGGCGTCGGTGATCCCGTAGCGAACCGAGTGTGCGCCCGTCGAGTTGTTGCCGATCCCGCCACCGATCGTCGCCCGGTTCGACGAGGCCGGGTCCGGCGCGAACCGTAACCCGTGGGGCTCGAGGGCGTCGTCGAGGTCGTCCTGGACGACGCCGGGCTGGACGGTCGCCCGTCCGGCGTCCGCGTCGATTTCGAGAATCTCGTCCATGTGTCGCGAACAGTCGAGGACGACGCAGCCGGGCCCGACGGCCTGCCCGGCGAGCGAGGAGCCGGCCCCGCGCGGGAGGATCGGGACGCCGTGGTCGGTCGCGACGCGAACCGCCTCGCGGACGTCGGCCGCGTCGTGCGGGAAGACCACGCCCGCGGGCTGGGCGCCGTAGATGCTCCCGTCCGTCGCGTAGAGCACCCGCGTGTACTCGTCGAACCGAACGTCGCCGTCGACGGCGGCTGCGAGATCGGCTGCGAGGGCGTCCGTCGCGTCGGCTGTAAGCTCCGATTCGGTATCGGCCGTCGACACCTCGAGCGAGCGGTCGTCGCTCCCACGCTGTTCCGTAGCCATACGAGCAGTGAGCCGCCGACCACCAAAACTGTGGGTGTAGGTATCACACACTGGGCGCGACCGAACGGTATCGGTCGACCGTCCGGCGCCGAAACGCGGCTCAGAGACGCAGGGCTCGAGCGTGGATGACTGGCGGCGCAAAAAACGTCGGGATTGACTCGTTCGTCGCGGAGACGACTGGCTGGCTTACTCGAAGTGGTCGAGGCACTTCTGGTACTCCTCGGCGGCCGAGTCCCAGTTGACGACCTCGAAGAAGCCGTCGATGAACTCGCCGCGGTCCGGACCGTAGTCGTAGTAGTAGGAGTGTTCCCAGACGTCGAGCGCGAGGATGGGGTGTGCGCCCCAGAGTGCGCCCTGGTCGTGCTTGTCGACCGCGAGGTTGCGCAGCTGCTTGGCGACGGGGTCGTATACCAGCAGCGCCCAGCCACCGGCAGCGCCGGCAGCGGCCTCGAACTCGCCTTTCCAGCCCTCGTAGGAGCCGAAGTCCTCCTCGATGCGGTCGGCGAGGTCGCCCTCGGGCTCGCCGCCGCCGTCGGGGGACATGTTCTCCCAGAACAGCGTGTGGAGATAGTGTCCACAGCCGTTGTGGGTGACGTTTCCGAGCGCGCCCGGCGTCGAACCGAAGTCGCCGGACTCGCGGTTCTCCTCGAGGGTCTCCTCAGCGGAGTTGAGGCCGTTGACGTAGCCCTGATGGTGGGTGTCGTGATGCCAGGTCACGACCTGTTCGGAAATCGACGGCTCCAGCGCGTCGTAGTCGTACGGTAGTGGTGGAAGTTCGTGGTCAGTCATTGGAATTCACCCGTGTGTGGTGTCTACTGCGTTCTTGTTAAGTTTTGAGGAAAGAAACGCTACCACAGTGCACGACGCGTCGCTTTCCTCGGTTGGCAGGCGACAGTGAGTTCACAACGAACACTGAGTTAAAGCTTTCAGACGGTCGGACGGAGTTTGACGTTCGGCGTCTCGTGGGACGGTCTTCTTACAGCCGTTCTTTGTGCTTTGCGTGCTCGAGCCACTCCTCGAGTGAGGGCTGGGTCCAGTAACGGACCGTCTCGCTGCGCTGGTCGAGTTCGAGGACGCCTAGGTCCTCGAGTTTCGGAACGTGTGTGTGCTGAAGCTCCAGCCGCGTCCGTCGGCGGCGCTCGTCGGGGTCGAGTTCGGTTTCGTCGGCGTCGCTGACCATCGGCTCGGCGTCGACGCTGGCGTGTTGGAGCCGGACGACCGCATCCGCAAGCTCCTCGAGCGTGGCGACGTCGTCCGGTTGGTCGTAAAGATAGTAGAGGGCGTACCGGCGGCGACAGTTCGAGAGGATATCGAAAACCTCGTCCATGGACGGGGTGGACTGTGCGGTAATCCTCGTCGATTCTCCCTCCGTTTCACGCATTCACGAACCACCTACCGTATGTTACCATTCGGACCACCACCCACCCCTACTACAGCCGACACATTAGATGTTACGTCTCCCTAGAAAAATACACATGTCTTAGGTATTGTTTTATACTACAGTATATTNCCCACCCCTACTACAGCCGACACATTAGATGTTACGTCTCCCTAGAAAAATACACATGTCTTAGGTATTGTTTTATACTACAGTATATTCAGATACTCTCCTTCTCGCTAACGGCTGTAATTTAGGACAGTATCGCAACTCGTTGTGAGGGGACTCACAACGACGGTTGGGCGATGGTACCAGTTTCGCCGCTCGAAGAAACGGTCGGTCGGGTAACGTGTGGACGAGAGACGAACGGCGAGGCTCACGGTCGAACGGTCGCAGAAAACGGCGTTCGATCGGTTCGACGAGTTACCGACCGATTATTCGTAGAGCCACTCGGCGTCGTGCTGATCGTAGTCGATCAGTTCGTCGTCGTCGAAGTGGATCCCGATTTCGCGTTCGTTTGCGCCCTCGTCCTCGTGGTCGGCGGCGTGGACGACGTTCCGACCGAGGTCGAGCGCGTAATCGCCCCGGATCGTTCCGGGTTCGGCCTCGAGCGGGTCCGTCTCGCCGATCATCTGGCGGACCTGACGGGTGGCGTCCTGTCCTTCCCAGACCATCGGGACGACGGGGCCGGAGGTGATGAAGTCGACGAGGTCGTCGTAGAACGGCTTGTCCTCGTGCTCGCTGTAGTGTTCCTCGGCCCGCTCGCGGGGCATATTCTCGACTTTAATGCCGACGAGTTTGAGCCCACGGTCCTCGAGTCGGGAGACGACCTCGCCCTGTCTCTTATACACATCTCTGATGGCGCGAGGGAG
>NZ_AOHZ01000092.1 GCF_000337215.1 Natronolimnohabitans innermongolicus JCM 12255
GCTCAGAGATGTGTATAAGAGACAGGTTTCCTCGTCTTCGTCCGCTTCGACGGCCTCGTCTTCGTCGGCCGTCTCGTCGGCGGCCGTCTCGGCCTGGGCAGGGCCCTTGCCGGCGCGGCCTTCCTCGGTCCACTCGAGATCGCGGGGTTCGCGGCCGAGCTTGTAGTTCTTCTCGGCTTTCGAGTCGACGAAGTGGAGCACGGTGCCGTCGTTTTTGACGTACATGATGCCCGTGCCGGGCTCGATCTCTTCGCCCGTGTAGTCGCAGGTGCGTTTCTCGACCATTGGTTACTGACCTCCGATGGAGTCGGCCTCACGGGCGGTCTCGCGGAGCTGGAGTACGTCGCCCTCGCGGACCGGTCCGAGGCAGTTTCGGGTAATGATACGTCCCTGATTCTCGCCCTCCTTGATCCGGCACTTGACCTGCATGGCTTCGCCGTGCATGCCGGTCTTGCCGACGATCTCGATGACCTCGGCGGGCGTGGATCCGCTTTCTTCCTCTTCAGCACTCATCTCTGATCACCTCAGTCGAGGTCCTCGACCTTGTCGGCGATGTCCTCGACGTCGCCGGAAGCCTCTCCGGCGTCGACGATCGCCGCGGCGGCGGAGCCGACCTCGAGGCCGGCGGCGTGACCGACGTCGTCCTGGGTCTCGATGAAGACGACCGGAATCCCCTTCTCGTCGGCGAGGTCCGGGATGTGCATGACGATCTCCTCGGGGGAGACGTCCTCGGCGACGTAGACGAGGTCGGCGTTGCCGCGCTCGATCGCTTTCGTCGTTTCGTTGGTTCCTTTCTTTACTCGGCCTGTGTCTCGGGCGACCTCGAGGGCCTCGAGGGAGTCCTCTGCGAGGTCGGCTGGGATGTCGGTGTTGACGTAGACTGACATTGGTTGTTCACCTCTCCTACGCGTGGGCTCGCGCTCCCCTGCCGTCCGGGAACTGGGTGCCCGGGCCGACGTACGGTCGGCGGAAGTCCTGTGAGGCTAGGAGCATCATCAACCCCGCGTAGGGTGTACTCCGTTGTAGCGCTGCCCCCCTTAAAAGCGTGTTCAAACTGCTGCTGGGGTGCGAACGATACACACTCACGGCGACGGATGCTCACGTTACCGCTCGTCAGAAATAGTCCGAACAAATATACATGTTGGTTGCCATATGTCCATATGGTCTGACGCACCGTCTCTTCGTCGAATTTTGCTGGCAGCCAACGCGGTGTTCCACGCGCTCGACGAGACGGCATGGTTCAAAACTTCTGCCAGCCGCCGACGCCTCCGATACCCGTCGCCCTCGCAGCCGTGGAAACGGATGCATACCGATCGCCACGTCCCCCTGTGATCGATCCGTAGTGACGTTCAGTAGTGCTAGTACTCGTCTTCAGCGTCGAGTTCCACGACCTGATCGAGTACGTCGTCTTGCGAACGGTGGCCGCGGGCGAACTCGAGCAGCCAGGCGACGCTGACCTCGAGGGAGAGACCCGTTTTCTCCTTGCCCTTCCTGGCGTCGTCGTTCAGGATCGACACGGTCACGGTCTCGACCGAGGCGATGAACGCTTGCGCGTCGGTGACCGCGTTGGCCGCGGCGCGGGCGACGTCCATGAACCGCTCTTCCAATTCGTCGCGCGAGGAGCCATCGAACTGATCCCAGTTCAGGTCCGCAATCGACACGTTGATCGTGAGATTCGGACCGCTGTGGCGGAGCGTCTCGAGGTGAATCCCCTGTTCTTCCAGCAGCGACTCGAACGCATCGACGTCGACGCCGGGAATGTCCCGGTTCCCGGCATTTTTCTCTCCGTTCTCGTTCTTTTTGTCGGACTTTCCGTCGTTCCCCTTCCCGTCACCGGCTCCGGGGTCGTTCGAACCGTGGTTCTCGCTGTCTCCGTCGTCGTTCTCGTCGTTGGCGTCGTCGCTGCTCGTGAATCCATCGCTGGCACAGCCTGCGAGGGCAGTTGCGAGTCCGACACCACTACCGAGGAGTACTTTTCGACGCTCCATGGAAACGCCATCTCGATACCCTAATAAAAGTAATAGCAAGGTATGTGGAAATAGTAAACAGTTCCTATTTTTACAACCGTTCATGACACCACAACTGAGTCGCTATCCATCGATTACGGCGCTGTCGCGCAGTCGTTCGAACTGGGCTCGCTCGAGGCCACCACAACCGATTGTACGCGCTGCAATCGAGCAGCGCCGTTCCGTTCACAGATGGGTTCGGTGATCGAGGTGCCGGCGAAGCCCCGTCTCGATAGCGTCCCGGACACTATTACGGCCCGCGATTCCAACGAGGCGTATGGACGTCAGTGCCGTCGCTGCAGCCCTGTTCGAAGAAGCCACCGCGGTCGACGAGCGACGCGTCCTCGCACTGTCGGGTGCCCGACGGCGCGGGTACGACGCCCTCGAGTCGCTCCTCGAATCGCTGCCGGTCCCGATCACGGAGACCACGCTCGTCGGTCCCGACGACCGCCTGCGCTGTGAACATCTCCCGCAGGCGAACGCGAGCGAACTCCTCGGCACGACCCGGACTGTGATCTCCCTCGACGCCCACGACGGCCTCCGACCGAACGCGCTCGGGAAAGTCGTCGGTGCGGTCGACGGCGGCGGCCTGCTGGTATTCCTGACGCCGCCCCTCGAGGAGTGGCCCGACGAGCGCGGCGCGTTCGACGAGTCGCTAGCCGTGCCGCCGTTCGGTCTCGAGGACGTCGGCGGCCGATTCAGGCATCGGCTGGTCGAGACGATGCGCATCCACCGGGGGATCGGTATCGTCGATCTCGAGACCGAGACCGTCGTCGACGACGGACTGACGCATCCTGCCCCGCGACTCGTCGACGGATCGGACGAATCGGTACTCGAGTCCGAGCCCGGACTCGGGTTCACGGCCGGGACAGGGCCCGACGCTCCGCCGGACGCTCGCTTCCCCGCCGAAGCGTACGAGGCGTGTCTCACGGCGGATCAGCGAGACGCCGTCGCGGCGCTCGAGACGCTGTCTCCGGCCGGGACCGACGAGCCGAACGTGACCGATGAATCCGACGAGCCCGACGAACCGCAGGCCGTCGTCCTCGAGGCCGACCGCGGCCGCGGCAAGTCCAGCGCCGCGGGGCTGGCCGCCGGCGCGTTCGCGGCGGACGGACTGGACGTGCTCGTTACCGCGCCGCGGTCGCGCAACGCGGCGGCGATCTTCGAGCGAGCCGGAGAACTCTGCGAGACGCTTCCCGACTGCGACGCTCCGACGAGCGGTGCTCGCCGACTCGAGACCGCTTCCGGCGGCCGGGTTCGGTTCCTCGAGCCCGCGGCTGCGGTCGGGGGCGTCGATGGGGGTGGGGACGCCAGCGGCGGCGCCGGCGAGGCGCTCGAAGCCGCCGACATCGTCATCGTCGACGAGGCCGCCGCGCTACCCGTCGCCGTCCTCGAGGCGCTGCTCGCGGCCGACCGCGTCGCCTTCGCGACGACGGTCCACGGCTACGAGGGCGCAGGCCGGGGGTTTTCCGTCCGCTTTCGCGACCGACTCGCCGAGGGCGACCACGAGGTGACCGAACGGACGCTCCTCGAGCCGATCCGCTACGCCGCGGGCGACCCCGTGGAGGTCTGGGCCTTCCGCGCGCTGTTGCTCGACGCTCGACCGCCCGTGGAGCCGCTGGTCGCCGACGCCGAGCCCGAAACCGTCGAGTACCGGCGACTCGAGCCCGACGACCTGCTCGCCGACGAGCAACTCCTGCGGGAGGCGTTCGGCCTGCTCGTGCTCGCCCACTACCGGACCGAGCCGAACGACCTCGCGCGGCTGCTCGACGCGCCGAACCTCGAAGCGCGGGCGCTCCTCCACGAGGGCCACGTCGTCAGCGTCGCCCTGCTCGCCCGCGAGGGGGACCTCCCGCCCGAGACGCGAGCGACGATGTACGAGGGCGGACGCGTCAGCGGGAACATGCTCCCCGATGTGCTCACGAGCCAGCTTCGAGACGAATCGGCGGG
>NZ_AOHZ01000093.1 GCF_000337215.1 Natronolimnohabitans innermongolicus JCM 12255
GGCGCCACCCCGGGCCTCCTCGCGTTCTGGCGCGAGAACGGCTACCGCACGGTCCACGTCTCGACGACGCGCAACGACGCCAGCGGCGAGTACTCGGCGCTCATGCTCGCGCCGACGAGCGACGCCGGCCGCGAACTTCACGACCGCCACGCCGACTGGTTCGCTCGCCGGTTCGCGGCGGTCTGTACGGACGCGCTCGCGGACCTCGAGCCTGACGTCGCCCGCGCGGCCTTGCGATCGGTCGACGGCGACGCAGCGCCGGAACTCGAGCTAACCGACCACGAGTGGCGCGTCGTCGCCGGCGCGGCCTACGGTCCCGGTCTCTTCGACGCCGACCCCGGTCCGTTCCGCCCGCTGGTCGTCCGCTACGTCGTCGAGGAGCCCGACGAAATCGACCTGACCGACCGCGAGGAACGCCTGCTCGTCATGCGCGCGCTCCAGGCTCGAGACTGGGACTCGGTCGCCGACTCGCTCGCGTACCACTCGACGAGTCAGTGTATGCGCGCCCTCGGCGATGCACTCCGTCCGCTCGTCGACCGCTATGGGGGAGACGCGGCGCTCGAGGTTCGAGAGCGATTCCTCGACACGTAGTACTCTCGCGATTCGTCCAGATCGGGGCCTTCGAAACGGCCTGATCGACCTGTCGGAACGGTAGGATGACAGGGGCTACCGCGCTCGAGCCTTCTTACGGTCTCGATGTGCAGCAGGGACTGTCGTGGTCGTCTCGAGCGTCTCGTCCCCGGAGACGGAAAACTCGCGTTCAGTATTACCAAGCAAACGGACCCGTAGAGTTCACAGGGGCCAAAAGCCTCAAAGAGAGCTCTCCCAAACTCACGTGTAATGTATTTTGAAACTGAAGCGTATATCGATGAATACGTCATCGATGGAGAAAACCGTGGGATCTTCGCCGGGAATGACACTCATATTACGTATACCCCGACGGATCCGGATACGTGGTCTCCGGTGACGATCCCGACGGACGAGGTCGCCAGCATTACGTTCAGACGAGATACGACGCTTCAGGGCAACAAGTTACTCGGGTGGTTTTTCGCGATCATCACCGTCTTACTCGTGCTGGTCGTCTACGCGGTCTCGTTTGCCGGTCAAATCACGGATCCGGACGTGGACCTCGTCACCGTGTTCATGTGTTTTCTCGTCCTGGGTGGGCTCTCCACTACGTACGACTATCTCAACGGTGAAGACTACGATATCATCGTCACCGACATCAGAACTGATAGGGGCGACTCTCACGTCTTCACCGGACGGATGAAAAACACGGAATTCGTCGAAGCGTGCCGTGAACTCGCCGAGTCGGACCTCGAGACGAGAAACCAGAACGAGACACTCAAAACTGCGCTCGGTGACTGACAGTGCTACCCTCTGCGGTCACGGAGAACTGATTCGAGCGCGTCCATCGCCCGGTCCACGTTCTCTTCCTCGGCGTTGTACCCCATGTGACCGAAGCGGAGAATATCGTCTTCCATCTCGCCGAGACCGGTCGCGAGCACGACGTCTTCCTCCTCGGCAACCCGCTGTTGAATCTCGGTTGCGTCGCCCGGCCGGCGAAACGCCGTCACGGTCGGTGACTGGCGCTCCGGTTCGGGGTAGACCTCGAGTCCGAGCGCTCGCCCTCGCTCCCGGCAGCGTTCTGCGGCGTCCTCGTGGCGCTCGAAGACGGATTCGAGGCCCTCCTCGAGCAAGAGATCGATCGCCGTCTCGAGGGCGGCGACGTTGGCGCTCAGGTGCGAGTACGGGAAGCCGTCGGAGACGTCCTTCCACGGGAGAAAGTTCGTGTACAGCGAGGACGGCTCGCGCGCCGCCATGGCGTCCCACGCGCGGTCGCTGATCGCGGCGGTGGTCAGCCCCGGCGGCGCGCTGAAGCACTTCTGGGACGCGCCGAGGCAGACATCGATCCGGTCGGTCGGAACCGGCGTCCCCCCGAGCGAGGAGACGGCGTCGACGACGCTCAACACGTCGTGTTCGTCGAGCAGGTCCAGGACGGGGTCGAGATCGTTGAGCGTCCCCGTCGGCGTCTCGCAGTGGACCATCGTGGCGAGTGCGAACGGCTCGCTATCGCTCGCGGCGTCCTCGAGCGCCGCCTCGATCCCCTCGAGGTCGAAGCCCTCGTCGTAGGGCGCGGAGACGAGCTCGGGCTCGCCGTCGTAGGAGTCGACGAAGTCGGCGAAGCCGTCGCCGTAGCGGCCGTTCGAGAGACAGAGGACGCGGTCGCCTGGCGAGACGAGCGAGGCGATCGCGGACTCGAGGCCGAGAATGCCCTCGCCGCCGGGAACGACGACGTCGTGGTCGGTGCCGTAGACGGTCGCGAGGTCGTCACAGAGGCGCTCGTAGCGTTCGGTGAACTCGTCCTCGAGGTCCGGGTTCGGTTGCGGTTCGGCCATCGCGTCCCTGACTGCGGGCGGGACGGCCGTCGGCCCTGGCGTGAAGTTCATGCTCGGCTCATCGTCCGGGCCGCGTAGAGTAGTCGATTGCGGTGCCCCGAGGGCCGATGTTGCGAGGGCGAGACGCGAGGGCCGATGTTGCGAGGGCGAGACGCGAGGGCCGATGTTGCGAGGGCGAGACGCGAGGACCGATTGCTCGGCTCGGCCCGACTCAGGAGAGCAGCCGCCGCAACACGGGCTCGGGCGTCGCCTTCAACACCCACGCCACCAGCCGCCAGCGCCGCGTGACGTAGGCGTGACTGCGCTCCCTGCGAATCGCCCGGGCGATCTGTTCGGCGGCCGTCTCGGGCGAGCACTGCCAGAACGATCCGTACGCCATCTCCGTGTCGACGAATCCGGGCTCGATCGTGGTGATCGTCACGTCGGCGTCGCTGCCGGCCTGACGATTGCGCAGTCCCTCGAGGTACCGCGAGACGTACGCCTTCGAGGCGTTGTACGCCTGCGTGCCGCCGTTACCGAAGTGGGCCGCCACGGAGGAGATGCCGACGAGATGGCCGTCGTTCTCGCTCGCGTGGTCCGGCGTGGTCTCGAAGTACTCCAGCGCCGCCGTCGCAATGGCCGTAAAGCCGCGGACGTTGACGTCGATGGTTCGGCGTTCAGACTCCCACTCGAGGTCGTAGTTCGTGTCGGCGACGCCGGCACTGACGACGACCAGATCGACCGACGGCATCGCCTCGGCGAGCTGGAAAAAGCCGTCTCGAGCGTCCTCGGCGTCGGTGAGATCCATCGTCGCCACGTAGGAGCTGGTCGGCAGTTCGCTTCCGATCGCTTGCAGGCGTTCGGTCCGACGGGCGGCTAAGCCGATCTCGTAGCCCTCGGCGGCGAGTTCGCGGGCCAGCGCCTCGCCGATGCCCGACGATCCGCCGACGATGATCGCACCGCGTTCGGCGCTTGTCTCGGTCATATCCGTTGGTTCGGTCGCTCGTACGTAACGGTACTGGCATCGGAACCTCTCTCGGAAATGGTTCGTCTCCTCCCGTCTCCGTTCACTCGCTGTACCGTCTCCGTTCTGCCCCCGTCCCACATCCGAAGGCCACACGCCTTTGCCGGCTCCCGCCGTCGAGACGAATATGGTCGATGCGGTCACTCTCGTCTCGATCGCCTTGCTCGTCGGCGGCGTCGTCGGCACGCTGCTCCCGCTCGTTCCGGGCAGCCTGCTTTCGCTATCGGGCGTCTACCTCTACTGGTGGCAGTCGGGCTTCGCCGAACCCGGTACCGTCGCGCTGGTCGTCCTCACGGTGCTCGGGCTGGTGACCCTGTTCGCCGAGTTCTTCGCGGGCTCGCTGGCCGCTCGAGTCGGCGGCGCGTCCTGGACCACGACGACCGTCGCGGGCGGCGTGGCGGTCGTCCTCCTGCTCGTTACCGGCCCCGTCGGACTGCTCGTCGGCCTGTTCGGGACCGTCTTCGTCCTCGAGTACTACCGCCGGGGCGACGCCGCACACAGCACGCGCTCGGCGCTGTTCGCGACCGTCGGGACGCTCGCCTCGACGGCGATTCAGGCGCTGTTGACGGCGACGATACTGCTCGCGTTCGTCGTCACGGTGTTCGCGTTCTGATGGCGTCGCGCTCCGCTGGCGAACCAACCCGTCGTGACGCTCTGTCTCAGGGAGTGTCGTTCACCGCAACGAACGCCCTCGGGGACCCCGTACAGGATCGTATGGAGTGTCCCGAACCGGACTGCGAGCGCTCCGCGACCGTCGAACTCCACATCCCGTGGACGGACAACCGCCTCGTCTGTGCGGCCCACGCCCGCGTGCTGGGCCGGCAGGACGGCGTCGTCGCCGATCCGGTAACCGATCGGGGAGAAGCGTTACTCGAGTGAGCCCGTCCAGACTGCACCCACAGTAGACGTCACCACTCCGCCGTTCGTAACCGGTACTTCGAAGACGAAATTTATCAGGGTGGAGAACGGTGATACGGCCATGGGCATGTTCGAGCGGCTGGGGGAGAAAGTCGAACGGCTGAAACAGGAGGCGGCGGCCGGACGCGAGGGAAGTTACGAGTACGGCTGTCGGAACTGCGGTACGGGGTTCTACAGCGAGCCCGCGGCGTGTCCGGAGTGTGGCAGCGACGAGATCGCGCCGGTGAAATCGAAGACGGAAGACGACTCCGACGCCGACGACGGGTCGGCGACGGACGACGAATCTGCGGACACGACACGGGAGTCGGACGAAGAGGCGGACGCTGATCCGGAGTCGACCGATGAAACGGACGGCGTCGCGGAAGCCGAACCGGAGTCCGACGAGCCGTTGATCACGGAAGCGGAGTCGACGTCGGAGTCAGAGCCGGAGCCAGAATCGACGTCGGAGTCCGAGTCGACATCAAACACCGAGTGACCAGTCGGAACCGTCCGCTTCTCCTCGAGTCGCACGAGTTCGGGTTCGAGCCCGTCCCTACACTCGACTCAGTTCAGGGGTGTGCGTAGTAGACGACCGTCTCTTCAGTCCCGTCATCCGCTTCGTGTCGGTCTCGCGAACGTCCTCCGCTCGAGTCGTCCGTGGCGCTCTGTGCCGCGTTATCGATCCGAGCGAAGCCGACGCGTTCGAACTGGACCATCTCGTCGGCCTCGAGCCCGCCGACGGCCGGTTCGGCGTGCCCGCGAACGTCGCCGTCGGGCGTTCGCATGCGGACGGCGACGCCCTCTTTTGCCGGCGCCCAGTGGATGACGTCGACCTCGCCCTCGCGGACGACCGCGAGGTCGTCGCCGGTGTACTCGAGCGCGCCGTCGGTAACGCGGAAGCAGCCGATCCCCTTCAGCCAGATGCGTTCGTCCTCCTCGGGAACATCCTCGGGCTCGAGTACGACCGAGTCGCCGACGGGAATCTCGCGGACGCCACGCTCTTCGTGGTTGGGATGCAGCGGCGGGTTGGCCTCGTTCGGGTGGTCGCCGCTGATGGGAATCTGGTCGCCGTCGCGGACGAAGAACCGCCGGTCGGTCTCCTCGTCGATCAGGTCGCGGTTGTTCGCGTAGACGGTGCTCATCGCGAGGTCGACGTCGCTGGTCGAGGTACCCAGTCCGACCATCGCCTCGACGATAGCCTCGCCCCGAATTCCTCGGCGACGGAGGCTCTTGATCGTCGGCGCGCGCGGGTCGTCCCAGCCGTCGAGTTCGCCGTCGTCGATCAGTTCCGCGATGGTCGACGTGCTCACCTTCACGTCGTAGTCGTCGAGCTGGACGTGGCCCCAGTGGACGACTTCGGGGTACTCCCAGTCGAAGTAGTCGTAGACGAACCGCTGGCGCT
>NZ_AOHZ01000094.1 GCF_000337215.1 Natronolimnohabitans innermongolicus JCM 12255
ATCAGAGATGTGTATAAGAGACAGGTCTTCACCCGGAGGACCATCTCGCCGCTCTCGTACTCGCCGTCGACCATCGCCTCGAACTCCTCGCGGACGGTCTCGACGTCCTTGTCGCGGTGGGGACACGGCTCGCCGCTGTTCTTCAGCTCCGAGAACTCCTCGCCCGAACAGGAGCAGGTGTAGGCGCCGCCGAGGTCGATCAGTTCGCGGGCGTGATCGTAGTAGGTCTCGAGGCGGTCGCTGGCCCGATAGGTCGCGTCGGGCTCGAAGCCGAGATATTCGAGGTCCTCCAAGATGTCGTCGTAGGCCTCGAGGTCGGGGCGCTTCGTCTCGGGGTCGGTGTCGTCGAAGCGGACGCAGAACCAGCCGTCGTAGCGCTCCTTGTAGGTGCCGATGACGGCGGGCATTCGGGCGTGGCCGACGTGCCACGGGCCGTTGGGGTTGGGCGCGACGCGCATCCGGACCTCGTCGTAGTCGTCGGCGTGAGGGAGCGAAGGCAGATCGTGTTCGTCCTCCTCGTCTTCGGCCTCGATTTCGGCGAGTTCCTCGGGGGCCAGTTCCTCGAGCCGCTCGCGTTTTTCCTCGTAGGAGAGGTCGTTGACGCGGCCGATCACGCCGCCGGCGATGCCCGGTACCTCGTCGCCGTGCTGGCGAAAGTCGGGGTTGTCGCCCATCAGCGGCCCCATAATCGCGCCGACGTCGGCGTCGCTCTCGTGTTTGACGGCGTTCAACAGCGCGTGTTTCTCCGCCTCGCGCTCGATCCGCTCGCGTAACTCGTCGTCCATAGTCGTAGGGAACCGTATTCACGCCCCGCTCAAAACCTCGCCGGTGTACGCCGGACGAGTCGACTCTCGAGACGACGGCTCGAGGGGGTCGACCTACACCGACAGAATCCGGACCTCGACGGTGGCGACGTCGTCCGCGTCGCCCTGGATCGCCTGGCTGTACTGGACGCTCGCGTCCGGTTCGATCGTCTCGTCTGCGGAGAACTCCGACGGTTCGTCCTCATCGAGGAGCGTTTCGTCCGAGTCGTAGAACTCCGCTCCGATCGCTACTCAACCGTCTCTTCTCCCGTATTCGTGATCGTTCCCTCCAGGACCGCGGCGTTCGTTCCGAGGACCTCGTCGTTTTCCACCTCGTGGTCGTCCAGTTCGAGTTCGTCCTCGTACTCGTTCTCGACGACGTCGACCGTCGGTCCGCTGCTGCTACCGGTACAGCCGGCCAGCGCGGCGACGCCGACCGTTCCAGCAGCAGTCAACACCGAACGTCTCCGAATGAATGAGTTGCCCTCACTCATGCTCGAATCCCAATGGACACTATTATGAAATATCTTCTGATGTGAGAATATTGCCGCGAAATAATGGGTTTCGGTGTCGGATACCGTTTAATTTCAGTTCGTTTCGGGACCCAGGTGCGATTATTTGTCTCCGAGGTGATGGGAAATCGATTCGCCGACGCAGGCGAATCGAGCAACGGATCCGAAAACGCACCGACCGATACCGCCGTTCTAGTAGCCGCGCTCGATCAGGTAATCCGCCAGCTGACAGAGCAGTTCGCGGGCCTCGTTGTCGGGGAGGACCTCGAGTCGGTCTTTCCCCTGTTCGACGAGTTCGCGGGCCTTGTCGTTGGCGTAGTCGATCGAGCCGACCGCCTCGAGTTCGGCGAGGGCGTCGTCGATTTCGGCCTCGGTGACCGCGTCGACGTCATTCGTATCGACCAGATCGACGATATCGAGACCCTGCTCACGGGCGTGGACCGTAATCAGCGTCTGTTTGTTCTCGACGAGGTCGCTGCCGCGTTGTTTCCCGAGTTTCTCGCTCGGGACGGTCAGGTCGAGGACGTCGTCCTGGATCTGGAAGGCGCGGCCGATGTCGAGCCCATAGCCGTAGAGCGCTTCGACCGTCTCGTCGTTTGCACCCATCAGGATGGCGGGGAGACAGGCCGAGGCGGCGTACAACACCGCGGTTTTCTGCTCGACCATCTCGAGGTACTCCTCGGGGGTGACGCCGTCGCGCTCCTCGAAGGTGACGTCGAGCGATTGCCCCTCGCAGATCTTCGTACAGGTCGTCGCGAGGACGTCGAGCGCGTCGACCATCCGGTCGGCGTCAGCGCCGCTCTCGAGCATGATCTCGAACGCCTTCGAGTAGAGCGTGTCGCCCGCCAGAATCGCCGTCTCGAGGTCGTACTCCTTGTGGACGGCGGGGACCCCGCGACGGAGGTCGTCGTCGTCCATGATGTCGTCGTGGATCAGCGTAAACGACTGGATGACCTCGACGCTGATGGCAGCGTTCATCACGTCGATTTCGTCGCCCTCGAGCGTCGGGAACTGTCGGTAGTCCGTGCCCAGGGGGTCGACGTCAGCGAGCGCTTCGGCCGTTGCCAGCAGAACGGTCGGGCGGAGTCGCTTGCCGCCCGCGTCGAGCAGGTAGCGAGACGCCTCGTAGAGCCGTTCGGGCCGCTTGATCGGTAGCTCCTCCGGAATGGCGCCGTTGACGCGCTCGCGACGCTCTCGGACCGCCTCGAGTACCGCCTCCTCTCGTGCCTCGGGAGTTGTCATATCAGTCGACGAGTTGGATGAGGTTGCCGTTGCGCGAGACGTGGATGTCTCGGCCCATCTGGTACCCCTCGCTCTCACAGAGGTTGACGTAGCCCGACAGCCCCTTCAGATCCTGGTGAGCGGGGATGATGTTCTGGGGCTGCAGTGCGTCTAACATCTCGTAGTGGCCCTCCTGATTGAGGTGGCCGGAGACGTGGATGTCGTCGTAGACGCGGGCGCCTTGCATCCCGAGCAGTTTTTCGGCCTGGTAGCGCTGGCCCTCGTTGGTCGGTTCGGGGATGACGCGGGCCGAGAAGACGACTTTGTCGCCGTCGTCCAGTTCGTACGGCGTCTCGCCGCGAGCCATCCGGGTGAGCATCGCGCGTGGCTCGCCCTGGTGGCCGGTCACGACGGGCAGGTAGTTCTCCTTGCCCTCGTTCATGATCCGCTTGAACGTGCGGTCGACGGACTTGCGGTGGCCGAACATCCCCAGATCGTCGGGGAAGTCGACGAAGTCGAGTCGTTCGGCGGTGCCGGAGTACTTCTCCATCGACCGACCCAACAGGACGGGCTGGCGGCCGATGTCCTTCGCGAATTCGACGAGGCTCGTCACGCGCGAAATGTGACTCGAGAACGTCGTGGCGACGATGCCGCCGTCGTAGTCCTCCATGCTGTAGAGGACGTCCTTGAGGTGCTCGCGGGCGACGCTCTCGGAGGGCGTTCGGCCCTTCTTGTTCGCGTTCGTACAGTCCTCGATGTAACAGAGGACACCCTCGCCCTCGCGGCCGATCTCGCGGAAGCGCTCCATGTCGATGGGGTCGCCGAGCACCGGCGAGTGGTCCATGCGCTTGTCCAGTCCGTAGACGACTGCGCCTTCGGGCGTGTGCAGGACCGGGTTGATCGCGTCGATGATCGAGTGGGTGACGTTGACGAATTCGAGATCGACCGTACCGGAGTCGCCGATCGACATCGTTTCGCCGGCGTCCATCTTGACGAGGTCGTTTTCGACACCGAACTTCTGCTCGCCCTCGATCTGTTGTTTGACCAGTTCGATCGTAAAGGGCGTGGCGACGATGGGTGCGTCGTAGCGGTGGGCCAGTTTGGAGATGGCACCGATGTGGTCCAGGTGGCCGTGCGTTGGCACGATTGCCTGCACGTCACCCTCGAGGTCGCTCATGATCCGGTCGTCCGGAATTGCGCCCATGTCGATCAGATCGAGACTGTGCATCCGCTCGGTTTCGACGTTGTCGTGGATGAGAACCTGCGAGAGGTTCAGTCCCATGTCGAAGATGACGACGTCGTTACCGGCGCGGACGGCAGTCATCTGCCGTCCGACTTCTTCGTAGCCGCCGATTGTTGCGATTTCGATTTCCATAGTTCGTTGTACTGAAAGTCGCGTTGTGGACTCTCATCGAAACGGTCCGCGGACTCCCGGTTGTACGGCCCCGGCGTCTTACAGCGCGTCGGCCATCCCGCTATGCGCACGGGGGGACGGTCGTCCCCAGCCATCCACGTCGTCGTGGACGCCACACGCACTTGCCCGCGGGTTTCGCTACTGGCCCCTACACGCCGGGGTGTTAAAAACGCAGTGGGTTAGGCGGCGACGTCCGGGACCCCTTCGCCGTCCCGTGTTCGACCCCCGCAGCCGACGCGGCGGTGACGGCGCCGACGGCGACTCGAGCGGCGACCGGGCAAGCGATGCGAGCAGCCGATTCACGACAGTTTCGTGCCACTCGGTAGCACGAAAGTCGACCTAGTAGTGATCGAATGGGCTCTCGTTCAGAATATTTCTTGCCAGATTTTTATTTAGTATGGAGAAAGGGTACACTCGATTCCTGAATAGCAAGCTTTCTTAACTTCCGTCCGAAACCGGCGGGCAATGACGAAGGATCTCGAGCGCGACCTGGGGTTGTTCGCCGTAATCGCGATCAGCATGGGAGCGATGATCGGCAGCGGGATCTTCATCTTACCCGGCGTCGCCATGGCCGAGGCGGGGCCGGCCGTGATCCTGGCGTTCGTGATCGCGGCGATTCTCGTCGTTCCGGCGGCGCTGAGCATCGCCGAGTTGGGGACGGCGATGCCCGAGGCCGGCGGTGACTACGTCTTCATCGAACGGGGTCTCGGACCGTCGTTCGGGACCATCGCTGGACTCGGAACCTGGCTGATGTTGATGCTGAAGGGATCGCTCGCACTCTACGGCGGCATGTTCTACATCGACTTCGTTCGCGAACTCCCGACCTGGGATCTCGCGATCCCTGTCCTCGACGCGACGCTTCCGATCCCCGGCGTCCGGGCCCTCGGGATCACGTTCGCGATCATCTTCATCGCCATCAACCTGATCGGCGTCAAACAGACCGGGGGGATCCAGTCGATCATGGTCGTCGTCATGCTCGTGATCCTCGGTGTGTTCGTCGCCGCAACGATCGTGCAGGTCGACGGCGCGAACTACGACGGCTTCTTCGACGAGGGGATCGACGGAATTCTCACGGCGACCGCGCTCGTCCTCGTCTCGTACGCGGGGGTGACGAAGGTCGCCGCCGTCGCCGAGGAGATCGAAAACCCCGGCCGGAACCTGCCGCTGGGGCTCGCAATCTCGCTCGGCGTCACCGCGTTCCTGTACGCCTTGCTCGTGTTCGTTCTCGTCGGCGTCATCGAGGGAGACCAACTGGTCGGCACGGAAGAACCGATGGCCGAAGCGACCGAAATCCTGTTCGGCGGCGTCACTGTAGGCGGGATTCCGATCGGCGGATTCGCAGTCGGGGCGATCGTCCTCGCGGCTCTGCTGGCACTCGTCAGCACCGCCAACGCCGGCATTCTGACCGCCTCGAGGTACCCGCTCGCGCTCAGCCGCGACGATCTCTTCCTGAAGAAGTTCGAGTACATCCACCCGCGCTTTAACACGCCGACCGTCGCCATCCTCACCACCGGCGCGATCATCATCTTCATCGTCGCCACCCAGAACGTCGACGAGATCGCGAAAATGGCCGGCGCGTTCCAGATTCTCGTCTACATCCTCGTCTGTGGCGCCCTGATCGCCTTCCGCGAGCGCGACCTCGAGTGGTACAACCCCGACTTCCACACGCCGGGCTATCCCTGGGTCCAGCTGTTCGGGATCGTCTCGGGAATCTTCATCATCACGCAGATGGAGACGCGGGAGATCGTCGGCTCGATCGCCATCGTGATCTTCGGCTTCCTCTGGTTCAAGTGGTACGCCGAGGACAACATCGACCGCGAAGGCGTCGCGAAGGGCCTCGCACGCCGGGAAGCCGGGAAACAGTTCGTCCAGGACACCGAAGAAGCCCTGCAGGACGACGACCGCTACGAAGTCCTCATCCCGATCCGCCAGGACGTCACCCGCGAACAGGAAGACGCCCTGATCCAGATGGCCGCCCCGATCGTCAGCCGCCGCGGCGGGCGAATCCGCGTCGTCAGATTCGACGAAGTACCCGATCAGGTGCCACTCGACACCGCCGCCGAAGACGTCTCAGAGGCCGACCTCGAGTTCGAAGAGCGCACCGACGAACTCGTTCGCTACCTCGAGGTGCCCGTCGAGGTCGGCGAGATCGTCAGCCACGATACGCGCCACGCGGTCGTCAACTTCGCCGAGCGAACCGGCGCCGACCTCATCCTGGCGCGCCAGGAGGCGACCAGCCGGCTCGGCACCCTGTTCGGGCGCGACACCGACTGGATCATGGACCACGCCCCCTGCGACGTGGTCTTCGTCCAGCACGAGCAGCGAGTCACCGTCGAAGAGATCGCCATCGTCACCGACCGAAGCCCGTTCAACGACCCGCTCAAGGTCGAACTCGCGGACGCGATGGCCCACGTCCTCGACGCTCGCGTCCGGTTCCTCTACGCGGTCGGCGAAGACGAGCCCGACGAACTCGTCGAAACGATCGAGGACTACCACGACGAACTCGACGACCTCGTCGACGTGCCCGTCGAGTCGACGATCATCCGCACCGACGACTCGGTCGAAGGGCTCTCTCGGGAACTCGAGTCGGCCGACGTCGTCATGCTCAGTACGATGACCCACCGACGGCTCCCCGATCTGGTCATCGAACAGCGCTCCGATCGCCTCGCCGCGGCCATCGAACAACCCGTCTTGCTGGTCCACTCCAAGCAGAGCCGTCGCGGGACGTTCCTCCGGCCCATCGTCGAGCGCGTGCTGTTCGACTGAGCGACGCGAGACGACGGCGACGGCAACGGCGCCGAGTTCGTCGCGACGGGACGCGGTCGCCGCCGGTCAGCACGACGCGCCGTCCGGCTCGCCCGCGACCGTCTGCAGTAAGTCGGCGGCGAGGTCGCCGTTGTCGCCCGATGTAACCGTCCTCGACTGCAGGTCGTACTCGATCACGTCGACGCTCGCGAGTTTCGGCAAGTGGTGGTGATGCAGCGCCGTCTCGAGGGGGGCGGACTCGAGTGCAGTCCGTTCGCGGTCGCGGTTCCAGTTCGAGACTGACGGATCGTCGAGCGACGGCGCGTTCTCGGTTCCGTTTGCTGTCGACGAGCCTCCCGAGAGCCGGTCGACGTCGTCAACGTCCTCGCACACCGCACACAGTGACTCGACGTCCGTCGGGTCGGTTCCGTCGTGCTCGACGACCTGCACGACGGCTCGCCGGATCGGGTGCGACAGCGCCTGAAAGAGATTCCCCAGCTGATCGCACTCGCGACGATTTCCGTCCATCATAAATCGTGTTTGAGGTGTACACAAATCGGGGTCAGGGTAGTAATAACAACCAGTTTAAGTAGGCCGGGTGGCGGCGGCGAGACGGGCATCCGATCAGGTCCAGGTCCCCGGGTCGAGCAGCGCACCTCGCAAGACCTTGTCCGCGCCGCGTCGCACCCGCTTCGAGGCCGCTTGCTGAGAGATGCCGAGCTCGTCGGCGATCTGAGAGAGATCCGTCTCTCGAGGGACCGCGAAATAGCCCCACCGGACCGCGAGCACGATCGCTTCGCGCTGTTCCGGCGTGAGGTCGAAGACGCGTCCGGCGCGGGAGGCCTCCGAGAGCGCGTGAACCCGCTCGATGTCGATATCGATACCGCGCTCGGTACAGTAATCGTAAAACTGCCCGAGCAGGTGGCGGTCGGAGAACCGGACGCGAAAGTGCCAGCCGTCGTCCGCCGTCATCGCTTCTAGCACGACGGCCTCGGTATCGGCGAGCCCCTGCAGGAGGCTATCGACGTCGGTGCCCCACGCGGTGCGATACAGCGCCGTGTCATCGATCCGATCGAGTTGCGTGATGCTCTCGACGGACGGATCCGAGAGCACGTTTCGTTCGAACCCCTCGAACCCGTCGCCGGTCGCCCAGAAGTACGGCACGAGTCGCGGCCCCGTCGGAATGATCGCCTCGAGTTCGATCTGCATGTCCTCGGCCGTCGAGAGGGCCGAGCCGAAGACGAACTCCTCCGTCGAGAGGCTGAATTCGGCAACGATGCTCATAGGTGGTCTGTCTACACCACTCCGCTTTATCCTACGCCAAGAAAGGCCATGTGACCAGCGAGGCGATTAGTCGATCGTCGTCCCGACCGTCTCGCCCTCGAGAAACGCCGCCAGCTCCTCGAGGCCGAAGATCGACGCCTCGGCGTCTAACTCGAGTAAGGCCCGCACTTTCGCGGCCATCCCGCCCGTCACGTCGGTCGATTCGCTGGCCCCCAGTACCGATTCGACCGCGTCGTAGTCCGTGATCCGCTCGATCACCGCGTCCTCGTCGTCGAGGACGCCCGGGACCGTCGAGCAGAGGCCGATGCGGTCGGCCTCGAGGTCGCGAGCCAGCGACGCCACCAGTTCGTCGCCGCTGACGACGGTCGCGCCGTCGGTGTCGTCGCCGCCGGTTCCACCGCCGGCGGCCGCGTTGGCGAGCATATCGCCGTGGAGGACGGGCACGAATCCGTCTGCGAGCAGCGTCTCGATCTGGCCCGTCGGCAAGACGAGGTCGCCCTCGGCATCGCGGTGAGCCGTCGAGAACGGGTGAACCGGCACCGCGTCGACGTCGCGCTCGAGCAACCGACCGAGGACGAACTGATTCAGCGTCTTCATCGCGCCGTGGACGTCGAGCGCGGCGGCGGCGTCGCGGGTGCCCTCGGTCGTCGTGATCCCGTGTTCGCTGGCGTTGTGGTGGCCGAAGCTCCCGCCGCCGTGGACGATCACCAGCCGTTCGCCGCCCTCGCCGAGTGCTGTCGCCACGGCGTCGGCGGCCCGCTCGAGGGCGTCGCCGTCGAGCGTCTCGGGGCGGTCCTTGTCGGTGATGACGCTGCCGCCGAGTTTCAGGACGATCATTCGAGTCGCTCCACCCCCGTCTCGGCGAGCGCGGCGCGGAAGGCGTCCTCGCAGCCGGGCGTGTACGACAGCGCGGTCTCGGTCTCGTCCGTCGGATCCAGCGCGACGATACAGCCGCCCCCGCCGGCGCCCGTCAGCTTCGCGCCGTGGGCGCCGGCGTCGCGAGCCGCCCAGACCATCGAATCGAGCGAGCGCGAGGAGACGCCGAGCGCCGAGAGCAGCCCGTGGTTGAAGTCCATCAGGCGACCGAGTTCCTCGACGTCGCCGTCGGCGAGCGCTTGCTCGCCGTTGCGGACGACGTCGCCGATCGCATCGACCGTGTCGGCCGCGAAACCGTACTCGTCGCGGAGTTCGCGGACGCCCGCGACGAGTTTCCCCGTGTCGCCGGCGCCGCCGTCGAAGCCGACGACGATCGGGAGGTCGGGCGCCTCGAGCGAACGGCAGTCCTCGCCCTCGACGCGGACGGCGCCGCCGGTCGCCGAACAGAAGGTGTCGGCCCGGGAGGCCTGTCCGCTCTGGACCTCGTGTTCGGTCCGATAGGCCCGATCGGCGAGTTCGTCGGTCTCGAGCGTCGTGCCCAGTTCTCGCGTTCCGGCGTCGATCGCGGCGACGGCGACGGCCGCCGACGACCCTAACCCTGCGCCCAGCGGGATGTCGCTCTCGATGGTCACGTCGAAGCCGACGTCGCCCTCGTCGGTCACGTCCCGCACTTGCTCGATCGCGCTGTCGATGTAACCCATCGCCGCGTTGAGCAGCGACTCGGAGGCGTCGATGTCGGGACGGTCGTTCGCGCCGCCGGCGTATTCGACGGTGAAGCCGTCGAGGCTCAAATCTTCCGCGTGGATCCGTAGCTTGTTGTCCGATCGTTGCTCGACGCCGACCCGCGCCCGTCGCTCGATCGCACACGGAACCGCGGGCTCGCCGTAGACCACCGCGTGCTCCCCGAACAGATACACCTTGCCGGGAGCGCTCGAAACTGCCATGCCCGGCCGTTTGCACGACGACGGTTAATAGCTATCTTCTCGCGTCGGTCGACGCGGGAGCCGGGGCGATTCCCGGGAACGCGTTCTTGACAGTCCGCTGAAGGGGCACGGTGATATTCGTGAGTGTTATGCTCGGGTGGTTCCCAGCGGGGCTATGAACCGGAGAGCGTACCTCGGTGCGATAGCGGGGACCGCCACGGCCGCGACCGCCGGCTGTCTGGGCGATTTCGGACGCAGCGACATCGATCCCGACGAGTATCCCGTCGCCGCGTGGGCCGACGGCGAGATCGAGTTCGGACTGCCGCCGTTCCAGAACGAGACCGAGCTCGAGGAGCAGTACGCGGGGACCTTCGAGTGGATCGCGGACGGCTTCGACGAACTCGAGGGCGTCGAGGGGGTGCCGACGACCGACTACAGCGGCGTCGTCGAGAGCGTCGTCCACGGCCACACGGAACTGGCGAACCTCTCGCCGTTTATCTTCGTGCTCGCCCAAGAAGACGACGCCCACCCGCTGGCGATCAACTGGTCCCACGGCTCCGACTCCTATCACACGTACATCGCGACGCGAGCCGAGACCGACATCGAGACGCTCGACGACCTCGAGGGAGCGGAGATCGCGATGGTCGACCCGATGTCCGCAAGCGGCGGCATGTTCCCCCGCCACCGGCTCTCGCAGGAGGGGTTCCACGTCGGCGATATCGAAACCGAACCCGAAGACTTCGACATCCACTGGGCCGGCAGCCACGACTCCGCCCTGCGAGTGCTCGAGGAGGGCCACGTGGACGCCGCGGCCTACGGCGACTTCGAGCACCCGGACGACGATGACGAGATCGTCAAGATCGCCGAGAGCGATCCGATCCCGTTCGACGTGATCGTCGCGAAGCCGGAGACACCCGAGGACGTGCGAGAGGCCCTTGCCGAACGTATCGTCGACACGCCCGAGGATGCCCTCTCGGACCACCGCGTCGACGAGTACGGCGAGTTCGATCCCGACCTCTACGACCACGTCCGCGACATCGCCGACGAGATGGGCGTCGATATCGAGACGCTCGACGAGGCCGAGGGCGACGATGGAGACGGAGACGACGAGGAGTAATCGAACTCCCCGCCACCCACGACCCCGATGTTCACCGTCACCGACCTCGAGAAACGATACGGCGACGAGACGGCGATAACGGACGTCTCGTTCTCGCTCGAGCCCGGCTCGCTCGCGGTGCTGGTCGGTCGCTCCGGCGCCGGCAAGACGACCCTACTTCGATGCCTGAACGACCTCGAGCAATCAGACGGGGGGTCGATCCGGTTCGACGGTGAGCCCCTCGACGCGACCGACGTCGCGCTCGTCTTTCAGGCGGGCGCACTGCTCGACGGCAAGTCCGCCCTCGAGAACGTCCTCGACGGCGGGCTCGCCCGCGAACCGCTCTGGCGGGAACTGGTCGGCTGGCACGCCCCGGCCGAGAAACGCGCGGCGATCGAGCGGCTGCACGCCGTCGATCTGGACGGGTACGCGACCCGCCGCGTCGGCGACCTCTCGGGCGGCGAGCGCCAGCGCGTCGGCGTCGCCCGCGCGCTCCACCAGGAGCCGCGCGTCCTCCTGGCCGACGAGCCGGTCGCCTCGCTCGATCCCGCGACCGCTCGGCACGTCCTGGATCGGCTCGCGGCGGTCGTCCGCCGAGAGGGGGTGATCGGCCTCGTCAGCCTTCATCAGCCTCGGCTGGCCGACGCGGTCGCAGACAGATTCCTGGGGCTCGCGGAGGGGCGTCTCACCCTCGACGCACCGGCCGACGACGTCGATCCCGACCGTATCGCGGAGGTGTACCGTGACTGACTCCGCGGACGAACGTACCGACGCCGATCGAGCCGAGAGTCGAGGCGCCGCCACGGCGGCGAACGCGTCGGAAGCGAAATCACGACCGGGCCCGCGATCGAAACCGACCCCCGACCGCGGATCGGACGGCGACGCCGCGGTCGGCGAGGAGTTCGACCGCGTTCAGGCGCACCTGCGCCGCCGGCTCGCGATCCGAATCGGCGCGTTCGCCGTCGCGCTCGCGCTCGTCACGGGCGCCGCGCGGTGGATCGGACTCGACGTCGCCTACCTTTACGCCCACCGCGAGAACCTGCGAGCCGTCCTGCTCGAGGAGATGCTGGCGCCCGCCGAGCTCTGGGCGCAGCTCCAGGCCGACGGGCCGTCGCTGGCGACGGCAACCGTCGAGACGCTGGCCATCGCGACCGTCGGAACGGCCGTCGGGCTCCCGATCGCGATCTGTCTCGGGATCCTCGGCGCGAGCAACGTGACGCCGCGGCTCGTTCACGCGCCCGTTCGGCTCCTGCTGGGCGGCGTCCGCGCCGTCCCGAGCATGGTGTACGCGCTGTTGTTCGTCGTCCTCGCCGGGCTCGGCCCCGTCGCCGGCGCGCTCGCGATCGCGATGGGAACAGTCGGCGACCTCGGACGCCTCTTCGCCGATGAGATGGAGGAGATCGACCGCGCGCCCGTCGAAGCCGTCGCCTCGAGCGGGGCGGGCCTGCTCGCGACGACGACGGCCGCTCGACTCCCGCAGGTGACGACCGCCTACGTCGCCTGGACGCTGTTCTACCTCGAGATCAACGCGCGAAAGAGTTCGGTGCTCGGCATCGTCGGCGCCGGCGGGATCGGCTACCCGCTGTTCATGTCCTTCAACGCGCGCAACTACACGGGCGTCATGGCGGCGGTCGTCGCCATCCTCGTCCTCGTCGTGAGCGTCGAACTCGTCGCGAACCGGCTGCGTGACGCCCTCGACGCGGAGCGGCGGGCCGACCGGGGGTGAATCCGTCCCGCGACGTCGAGGCGACGACCGCTGTAGTCGGATTTATGCCCGTGTCATCACAATCCGGTCGTATATGTCTCTCGTCCTCCCGAGCGAACTCGTCGTCGACCGCTTTCTCCCCACGGTGCGGGCGATGCTGGCGACCCGACTGGCCGACCGCGGCCTGACCCAACAGGAAATCGCGGCCGAACTGGGCGTTACGCAGGCCGCCGTCAGCAAGTACGTCGCCGGCGAGAGCGGCGGTGACGACCGCTTTCGCGACCATCCCGAGACCGTCGACACGGTCGAGCGCATCGCCGACGGACTCGCCGACGGCGAGATGGACGGCTACGACGCGCTGGCGGAACTCCTCGCGTTGATCCGCACGCTCGAGGACCGCGGCCCGATCTGCGAACTCCACGAGGAGGAGATGCCCGCGCTGCGGGGGCTCGGCTGTGACCTCTGCGTTCGCGGCCTCGACGCCGACGTTCGCGCCGAACGCGACGCGCTCGCAAACGTCCGAACGGCCGCGCGGACGCTCGCGTCGACGCCCGGCATGGCGGCGCTGATCCCGAACGTCGGAACGAACATCGGCATGGCGCTCCCCGAAGCGCGCGACGAGACCGACGTCGCGGCGATTCCCGGCCGCATCTACGCGATGAGCGGCCGGATCGAGATTCCCGCAAATCCGGAGTTCGGCGCGTCGAAACACGTCGCAACCGCAGTTCTCGCCGCGCTGGATACCGATCCCGACGTCCGCGGCGCGCTCAACGTCGCGACGGACGACGACGTTCTCGCGGCGGCCGCTGAGCTGGGGTACGAGCCGCTCGAGTTCGACGCGGCGTACGAAGACCGGGGCGAACACCTCCGGGAACGGTTCGGGGAGCGGGGGGCGGTCCCTCGAGTCGCCTACCACCGCGGCGCGTTCGGAATCGAGCCGGCGACGTTCGTGTTCGGGACGACGGCGGCGGACGCGGTCGAGTTGCTCGGCGAACTGTTCGACCAGGCGAGCGGGAGTCGGTAGCGGCGTCAGTCGACCCGTCGTCGCGGCGGCGTGAGGGTCGTCGAGCGATCCGCGTTCCGAGTTACAGTCGTTTCACGACCGTTTCACGTCGCCGTCGACCGTTTCAACGCGCGCGACTATTCTATCGAGTGGGTAGTAACGGACGCTGCTCGAGACGGACGAACCGAGTACGAGCGATGGACATCGTGATCACGATACAGCACGCGGCGAACGTTCACTTCTTCAAGCACGTCGTGGCGGAACTCGAGTCGGCGGGCCACGACGTGTTCGTGTTCGCCCGGGAAAAGGGGGTCGTGGGGGCGTTGCTCGACGCATACGAGATCGACCACGAGATGCTCTGCGGGGAGCCGCGGGGATGGTTCGGCCTCGGTCTGACGCAGGTGCGTTACGAACTTCGGCTCCTCCGACGAGCGCGCGCGATCGACCCGGACTACATCCTGACCAGCCACGGCATCGCCGCGACCCACGTCGGGAAACTGATCGGCGCCGAGAGCCACGTCTACGTCGACACCGAGACGGCGATCAACGGCGGAAACCGACTCACCATCCCGTTTACCGACGTCCTCTACACGCCCGATAGCTTCCGCGAGACGTACGACGACGAGCACGTCAGCTATCCCGGCTACCACGAACTGGCGTACCTGCATCCGGATCGATTCGAACCCGATCCGGAACGGCTTCGCGAGAACGGAATCGACCCCGACGAGCGGTACGCCGTCCTCCGCTTCGGCGCGTGGAACGGTAACCACGACATCGGCAAAGCGGGGATTTCCCCCGACGGCCGAGACGAAATCGTCGACGACCTCGCCGCCGACGGCCGCGTCTTCGTCGCCGACGAGGGCGACGGCCCGCTGCCGACCGGCGCTGAACCGCTGCCCGTCCCGCCGGCCGACTTCCACCACCTGCTCGCGTTCGCCGACCTCGTCGTCGGCGAGGTCGCGACGACGACGCTCGAGGCCGGCCTTCTCGGCACGCCGACCGTCCGGATCAGCCCCTTCGCGGGCGATTCGGAGATGGGGAAGTTCCGAGAGCTCGCGGCGTACGACCTCGTCCGATCGTTTCACACGGAGCGCGAAACGGCAGCGATCCGCGAGCTGACGCGCCTCTATCGCGATCCGACCGCCGCGTCGGACTGGGCGGAGCGACGCGAGGCCTTCCTCGCGACGAAAATCGACGTCACGCAGTACGTCCTCAGCCAGTTCCTCGAGGACGTCTCCGAGCCGGTGCCGGACGACCGCGAGTGCGAGTCTGGAGCGAACGCGCCGAGCACCGATCCGCCCTCCGATTCCGACGCGGATGCCGTCTCACGAGCGCGTCTCGAGACCGACTCGAGTTTCGGCCTCGATTCGTCCCCGGATAGCCGTCCGTCCGACCCCTCCCGCCCATGATACGCGTCCTGAGTCTCACCACGACCGCCTGGCGAAGCTTCTACCAGTCCCAGCGACGCGCGCTCGAGTCGGCCGGCATCGAGGTGACGACGCTCCCGGTGCCGGGCGAACACCGGGCGGTCGACGACGAGGTACGCCAGCGGACGGGCGCCGAGTACGCCCGGTACCTCCCGCAGGTGCTTCGGGAGGCGCGCGGCGAGTACGACTTGATTCACGCCAACTACGGGCTGACAGTCCCGTTTGCGGTGGCTGCCTCGGCGTTCCCGGGCGTCGGACGGACGAACCGGACGCGCCGAGCGAGCGGCGATCCGCCCGTCGTCTGCACCCTCTGGGGCGGCGAGTACCGCGCCAACCCCTACGAACCCCTGATCAGGCGCG
This sequence comes from Natronolimnohabitans innermongolicus JCM 12255, assembly GCF_000337215.1. Classification (GTDB taxonomy): domain Archaea; phylum Halobacteriota; class Halobacteria; order Halobacteriales; family Natrialbaceae; genus Natronolimnohabitans; species Natronolimnohabitans innermongolicus. Next base: position 15,370 of record NZ_AOHZ01000094.1, read on the forward strand.
CCGTCGCCCGCACCGACCGCGTGATCGTCCCCTCGAACGCGATGGCCGAACGCGTCGACCGTCCCTGCGACGTGATTCCGTTCCCCGTCGACACCGACGCGTTTCGACCGACGTCGAAATCGGCGGCCCGCGAACGCGTCGGCTGGGACGACGACCGGCGGATCGTCCTCTTTCCCTACCCGCCCTCGCGCGACGAGAAGAACTACCCGCTCGCCGAGCGCGTGGTCGACGGCGCGGCGAAGGCGCTCGAGCGCAGCCCCGACTGCGACGTCGGTGCCGACGACGTCGTCCTCGAGACGGTCGCCAACCGGCCGTACGAGGAGATGCCGGCCTACCTGAACGCCGCGGACGCGGTCTTGGTCACCTCGCGCTTCGAGAGCGGTCCGATGACCGTCAAGGAGGCCGCCGCGTGCAACACGCCGGTCGTCGCGCGCGACGTCGGCTTCGCCCGGGAGGTGCTCGGCGACGTCTCGAACTCCGCGGTAACGCTGGGCGAAAGAAACCTGGTGTCCGAGTTGGCGAGCGTCCTCGAGTCCGGCGCCCCCGCGGACGGACGGGAACAACTCGCCGCGTACACGGTCGAGACGATGGGCGAACGGCTTCGGAGCGTGTACGAATCGGTCCTCGAGTAGCGTTAGCGTATCAGAGACAGTCCCAGCGGAACCAACAGCAGGCTACCGAGCAACGCCAGCGAGTCGGGGTCGATTCGGTGGGCGATCACCCAGCCGCCGACCGCACCGACGGCGGCCGGAACCGTCGTCACCGTCACTCGAGCAGCCGATCGTGAGGGGGTCACCGATCCCGTTCCGAAATCCGAACCGCTCGTCCTGTTGTTTACATAGTATTCCGACGGAAACCGGTCCGAATGGCCGAACGGGAACCGACGGATCGACGGAAGACGACGCGGCGACGAGTGCTCGGAACCGGTGCTGGCATCTGTGCAGCGACGCTTGCAGGGTGTCGGACGTGGGTTACCGCGATCGAGGTCGCCTCGGGAGACCCACTCTGGACGATCGAGACGGAAGCGAGAATCGACTCGAGTCCCGCCATCCGCGGCGAGTACGTCTATCTCGCCGACAGAACGCGGCTGATCGCCGTCGACGACGACAGCGGAACCGTCGTCTGGGAAGCGACGGCGGACATCCCGGGCGATTTCCGCGGCGTCGTCGCCGACGAGAGTTGCTACGCCACCGTCGAATCCGGCGTCTGTGCCTTCGACGCGGACACCGGCGACTGCGAGTGGTCGTACGCGCTAATGGACGACGATGAAATACATCTGTGGACGGCCCCGACGGTTTCCGGCGGCGCAGTGTGCGTTCCCGCTGACGCAGCAGTGCACGCGATAGCGGACGCCCGATAGCGTCGTGAGGGGGGCCACTCGAGAGCCCGCTCCTAGAAGCCGACGAGAACGCGGTACGGAACGCCAACCGCAAAGAGCGCGATCAACGTCCCCGTCGCGAGCGCGACCGGTAGCGGGATCTTCTCCCGCTCGAAGTGAAACAGCGAATCGATCGGATTCATACGCCCTCGTTGCGCCGGCGGTCACGTAACTCTGTTGTTCAGTGCCGTCGACTCGAGCGGCGTCGCCGCTCCGGCTACTCGGATATCGTCGAGAAAACGAAACAGAACAACGTAACAGTTCGAACCGATCAGACGCCGCTCTCGAAGTCCTCGAGCGAGTAGGACGGCTCGGCGCCGCGGCGGTCGAGGACCTCGTTTGCGAGCAGCCAGTAGACGACCGAGAGGGCCTTGCGACCCTTGTTGTTCGTCGGGACGACGAGGTCGACGTTGCTGACCTGGTTGTTCGAGTCACACATCGCGATGACCGGGATGCCCACCGTGATGGCCTCCTTGACGGCCTGGGCGTCGCCGATCGGGTCGGTGACGACGACGACGTCGGGTTCGATGTAGCCGTCGTACTTCGGGTTCGTCAGCGTCCCCGGGATGAAGCGGCCGGTGCGGGCGCGGGCGCCCACGGCTTCGGCGAACTTCTCGGCCGGGAAGCGACCGTACTGGCGCGAGGACGTGACCAGGATCTGTTCGGGGTCGTAGTTCGAGAGGAAGTCCGCGGCCGTGCGGATGCGGCCGTCGGTCTTCGAGACGTCCAGCACGTAGAGCCCGTCGGTCCGGACGCGGTGGATGAACCGCTCCATGTCGTTGGTCTTTTGCTGGGTCCCGATGTGGACGCCGGCGCCGAGGTAGTCCTCGACGGGGATGAGGAGGTCGGCCTCCTCGTCGCTCATGACGTCGTCGTCGAGCGTTGGGCCCGTATCTTCCTCGGGTTCTGGTTCTGCGTCGGCCTCGGCCTCAGCGGCCTCGGCGTCTACGGACTGTTCGTCTGCCGGCTCGACGTCCTCCTCGGGATCGGCGGCGGGGCCTGGCCCTTCGGCCGGCTCCTCGTCGATCTCGTCTTCGGCGGCGTCGAGCCCTTCCTGGGATGCGTTGTCGTCTGTCATGTCGCGTCGTCTGCGATTCTGATGAGCTCGTTGAGCTTGGCGGTTCGCTCGCCGCCGACGGCGCCCGTCTTGATGTAGGGGGCGTCCGTCGCCACGGCGAGGTGTGCGATGGTCGCGTCCTCGGTCTCGCCCGAGCGGTGGGAGATGACCGAGTCGTAGCCGTTTTCGGTCGCGAGTTCGATCGCGTCGAAGGCGTCGGTCAGCGTCCCGATCTGGTTGGGCTTGATCAGGATGCTGTTCGCTGCGCCCTGCTCGATGCCATCGGAGAGGCGATCCGTGTTCGTCACGAACAGGTCGTCGCCACAGATCAGCGTCCGGTCGCCGACCTCGTCGGTGAGTTCGGCGAACGCCTCGTAATCGTTCTCGTCGAGGGGATCCTCGACGTAGACGAGGTCGTACTCGCTGACCAGATCGGCGATGTACTCGATCTGCTCGTCCGTGTCGCGACTCGTGTCGCTGTACTCGTAGGCGCCGGAATCGGCGTCGTACAGCTCCGCGCCGGCGACGTCGAGTCCGAATTTCACTTCGAAGCCGACCTCATCTTCGACTCGCGAGACCGCCTCGTCGACGATCTCGAACGCCTCGCTGTCGTCGATCGAGGGCGCCCACGCGCCCTCATCACCTTTGCCACACGGCACGTCGCGTTCCTCGAGGAGGTCAGCGACGGCGGCGTGGGCGGCGGCGTTGGCGAAGACGGCATCCTCGACGTTTGGCGCGCCGACCGGTGCGACGAGGAACTCCTGTATGTCGGTCGCGTCGGCGGCGTGTTCGCCGCCGCCGACGACGTTCCCGAGCGGAATCGGGAAGTTCTCGCCGCGGAACGCGCCGCCCAGATGCTGGAACAGCGGAGCACCGAGGACGTCGGCGCCGGCTTTCGCGGCGGCCATCGAGATGGCGACCGCGCTGTTGGCACCGATCTCGGAGAAGTCGTCCGTGCCGTCGGCGGCGCGGAGGATCGAGTCGACCTCTCGCTGGTTGCCGGCGTAGGCCTCACCGACGAGTCGGGGCACGGCGTGTTCGCGGGCCGCGGCGATCGCCTCGCTCGGCGGTCGCTCGACAGCCTCGTACTCGCCCGTGCTGGCGCCACTCGGTGCGGCACCGCGGCCGAAGCCGCCGCTTTCGGTGACGACATCGGCCTCGACCGTCGGGTTTCCGCGCGAATCGAGAATCCGTCGGAGTCGAACGTCGGTGATCAGCGTCATTTGTTCCCTCGCTTGACCGTGAACGGAAGCGCTCCGGCGTCGTACTCCTCGGCAGCGATGAGGATCGGCTGGGACTGATCCGTCTCGACCAGCACTGGTGCGCCGTAAGACACCTGCAGCGCTCGAGCGCCGAGGATTCGGGCCTTCTCGTAGCGGTTGTGTTGTTGTTGCATGTTACTGGTATGGGGAGACGACGTCGACCAGGTCGGTGTGACTCACGAGCATGCGCCGACAGCAGTAGCGGTCAACGCCGAGATCGTCGAGGACCTCCTGTGGGTCCTCGTCGCCCTCGTTGGCTCGTTCGTCGAACTCCTCCCAGTGTTCGCCGACGACGTTACCACAGGTGAAACACCGGACCGGTACCATCATGCGTGGATCACCTTAGCGGTAGGACTTCTGGTAGCGAGCCCGAGCGCCCGGGCCGCCCCACTTCTTCGGTTCGGACTGCCGGACGTCGTTGACCAGCAGCGAGCGGTCGAACTCCATGTACGCGTCGCGAAGCTCCGCGTCGTTGGTGTGCTGGACGATGCCGCGTGCGATCGCGGTGCGGACGGCGTCGGCCTGTCCGCTGATTCCGCCACCTTCGACGCGGACGTTGATGTCCATCTCGCTGCGCAGGTCCTCGCCGGCGATGCGGAACGGCTCGAGCATCTTGAGCCGGGCCATCTCCGGTTCGACCAGTTCGACTGGTTTGGAGTTGATGCGGACGCGTCCCTCGCCCTCGTTGACGGTCGCGCGGGCGACGGCGGTCTTTTTCTTTCCACTCGTGTTCGTTACCATGTGACGTTAGCACCGAGTTGATCGGACACTTCGCCCAGGTGGACGAAGCGGATGTTCGAAAGTCGGTCCAGCGACGTTCCCTCGAGGACTTCGGCCTCGCGGTCGTCGTCGTCCTCGTAGGGGTTGCCGACGTAGACGCGGACGTTGTCGAACGCCTCGCGGCCGCGTGGCTTCTTGTAGGGCAGCATGCCCCGGATGGATCGCTTGAAGATCGTGTCGGGTCGCTTCGGGTAGTAGGGACCGCGGTCGGACCCCAGCTCGAGTCGCTTGCGGTACGTGCTGAAGACGTCTTCCTTGTCGCCGGTGATGACGGCGTCTTCGGCGTTGACCACGGCGACGCGCTCGCCGTCGAGGGAACGCTGGGCGACTTCGCTGGCGACGCGACCGAGGATACAGTCACGGGCGTCGACGACGACGTCCGCGTCGAATTCTGCGATACTCATCGGATCACCCGTACGTCGGAACCCTCGGGGTTTGCTTCGAGCGCCTGCTCGAGCGGTACTGATTCGCCGACCTGTTCGATCTTCGTCTCCGCCGAAGACGAGAAGTCGACGGCGGCGACGGTAACGTTTTTCTGTAAGGCGCCGGAGCCCAGCACTTTGCCGGGAACGACGACAGTCTCTTCTTCGCGTGCGTATCGCTCGATACGGCCCAGGTTGACCTCGGCGTGGGTACGCCGGGGCTTCTCGAGTCGATCCGCGACGTCTCGCCAGACGTCGGCGTCCGTCTCGCGGGACGTCGACTTCAACTCGGCGATGAGATCGTTGAGCCTCGGATTGGTTTTGCTACTCATTGTGTCCTCCAAATACGGTAAACGACGGGACGAGGATCTGTCCCGCCGACGTGGAATCGATAGTCGATATCGTTTCGCGTCGTCCGGAGCGTCCGACTCGAGTCGACCGTCCACCGCGGACGGACGGCTCGTCGGTATCGATCCGTCGACGAGTGAGAAGTGGATGCAGGGAGCAGGATTCGAACCCGCGGGAGACGTTCGACCTCGCAAGCGCTCGGTCGCTCCGACTCCCGTGGCTCAAACCTGACGTTACACTTTCACGACTCTTCCGTGCGGTCGAGTCGGAAAAATGCAGGGAGCAGGATTTGAACCTGCGGACTCCTACGAGACAGCGCCCTGAACGCTGCGCCGTTGGCCTGACTTGGCTATCCCTGCTCGCACTTTCTCGTAGCCGCCGCCCCTTCAAACCCCTTTCGATTCCAACAGCCGAGGCCGAGCCGGGCTCGTCGCTCACGGCGCCGGCGAACGCGGCCTCGAGTCGGGTTCGGTAGTGGGGGCGTCGGTTCATGCTCAGGTTCTGTTATAGCTGTACTGCGTCTTCGAGTTCGATCGCCCGCGACTCGATCGAGTCGGCGGCGCGCGCGACCAGTTCCTCGACGGAGAACGAGCCGTCGGTCTCGACGTGGAAGACGAAGGCGTTGGGAACGTCTTCGAGTTCGACCTGCTTGCCCGGATACCGGTTCGTGAGGTCGTGGTCGAACTCGCTCGTCGGAACGAGGTCGCCGTCGTCTTCGATGACGCCGCGAACGATCTGGGGTTCCGACTCCTCGAACTCGGGGAGATCGTCGACGACCTCGACGCGCTGAAGGTGTCGGTAGCCGACGGCCACGCCGCCCTGGTGTTTGGCGTGGTCCTTTCCGCGGTCGACGACGGCGTCGGCCTCGGCCTCGAGGCGCTGGCCGTCTTTGAGTTCGATGATCGGAACGTTCTCGTCCGCGGGCTGGACGAGCTCGTCGCTCGAGACGAGGTCGCCCGAGTAGGCGGTGGCTGGCCCTTCGACGTCGATCGAGAGCGTGACGGTCTCGTCCTCGCCGAACTCGCCTTCCGGCGGAGTCGTCAGCGGGACGAGTCCGAGTCGCAAGGCGAGTTGCTCGTCGAACATGACCGACGAGTTCTCGACGAACCGGACCGTGTCGATCGCCATCGTCGGCACGTCGGCGACCATCGCGCGACGGATGCCGTTGGCGAAACCGGGCGTTACGCCGCGGACGAGGAATCGCGCTTCGCGGTCCCCGCGTTCGACGAACTCGACGTCGTACTCTGCTGTCATGGATCTAGTAGCCGCCCTTACCCTTCGGTGCGCGCGATCCGTCGTGCGGGATCGGCGTGACGTCCTCGATGCGACCGATCTCGATACCCGAGCGGGCGAGTGCGCGGATCGTCGCCTGCGCACCCGGACCGGGCGACTTCTGAAGGTTGCCGCCGGGGCCACGGACTCGCACGTGGAGTCCGGTGATGCCCGCGGCCTTGACCTCTTCGGCGACGGACTCGGCCATCTGCATGGCCGCGTACGGCGACGCCTCGTCGCGGTTCTGCTTGACCGCCGTCCCACCGGAGGACTTGGCGATCGTCTCCGCGCCCGTGAGGTCGGTCACGGTCATGATGGTGTTGTTAAACGATGCGTGCACGTGGGCGATGCCCCACTTGTCGTCGTCCTGGCTCATGGATTATTGTCCCTCCGCACGTTCGGGGTGGAGATCGTCCGCGAGCGGGCTGTTCTCGTCGAACGCGACGAGATCCTCCTCGTCGACGTCGACGACGTACGACGGGACCTGGTGTCGCTGGTCGCCGACGGTGACGTGCCCGTGAACGATGAACTGTCGGGCCTGCTGGGTCGTCTGGGCCAGTCCCTTCCGGTAGACGACCGTCTGGAGGCGACGCTCGAGGACGTCTTCGATCTCGAGCGAGAGGACGGCACCGAGCTCGTCGCTCTCGTCGAGGATGCCGACGCGCTTGAGTCGTCCGAGGAACTCCTCGGATCGCTGCTGGACGGTCTCGTCGTCCTGGGCCTGACCGAGCAGGTCGCGGGCCTCGCGCCGGTAGGAGCGAAGCTCGGACTGGGCTCGCCAGAGCTCTTCTTTGTTCTTCAGGCCGTAGCGATCGACGAGGGAGTGTTCGGAGGCGATGCGCTCACCCTGGTAGGGGTGGTTGGGCGTCTCGTACTGTTTGGTGTCGGTTCCGAGTGGCATCGTTATTCACCCTCCCCTTCGTCGCCGCCTTCTTCGGCCTGTTCTTCGCGGATCTCCTCGACGTTGACGCCGATTGTGCCCTCCGTACGACCGGTGGACTTGGTCCGCTGACCGCGGACCTTCTGACCGCGCTTGTGGCGCACGCCCTTGTAGGAGTCGATCATCTTCATCCGGTTGATGTCGTGCTGGCGGGTCAGCTGGAGATCGTTCCCGATCTCGTGGGTCGTTTCGCCGGTGTAGAAGTCGCCCTGGCGGTTCGTCAGCCATTCGGGGACCTCGTCGGCGTAGTTCTCTACGACCTCGACGACATCGTCGATGACGTCGTCGTCGAGTCGACCGAACGTGGCCGTTCGGTCGACGCCCGCTTCGTCGGCGATGATTCGGGCGGTCCGTCGACCGACCCCGTTCAGCTCCGACAGCGAGCGCTCGACAGACTTCGTCCCATCGAGGTCCGTTTGCCCGATACGGACGAAGTACTGAAGGTCTTCGTCGTCCTGTTGTTCTTGAGGTTCTTCCTCGCTCATGTGTCGTGTATTGCTGTCTAGTGTGCGCGCGATGCGAACGACTGACGCAAGCCGCGTCAGTCGATCAAGTACTGACGAGGAATCGTCAGCGGATCCGACGTTGTGGCGGGGATTCGAACCCCGGAGGCTTGACGCCACATGGTTAGCAACCATGCGCCTTGGGCCGCTTGGCTACCACAACACCGTGTCTGTTATCGTCGCCCTCTCGGACTCGGGGACTGGTCCCCTACACGTATTGCACCCAAATCTACCGGCGACGGGTACTTAAGCGCAACGAAAGCCCCCGGCCCCGATATTCAGTCACATCCGACCGGTCGTGACCGGTTGCGCTCGTATTCGTCACGCGCGACCACCGTCAGTTCGCCGCACGGAACTACCGTCGAACGTGCACATTTCTGATCTTTTATAGTGTTACGGGAGAAACTCCAAACTATTCATGAATTTGTCCGAAGCTGAGGCCGGGTTCGACCACCCCGCCCTGAAACTCGACACGCTGGCCGAGATGTTCGAGCGAAGCGTCGACCGAAACGGCGACCGACCCGCCCAGCAGTACAAAGGCGGCATCTACGAGCGATCGATCGCCGACGAAAGCGACGACGCTCCCCTCGAGCCCGCGCCCGACGGCGAGTTCGCGACGATTACCTACGATCGAATGGCGGGCGTCGTCCGCCGGCTCGCGGCCGGCTTTCGCGACCTCGGCATCGCCGACGGCGACCGCGTCGGCATCTTCGCGGATACGCGCATGGAGTGGGCCCAGTCGGACTTCGCCGTCCTGGCCGCCGGCGGCGTCGTGACGACCGTCTACAAGAGTTCCTCGCCGAACCAGATCCAGTACCTCCTCGACGACCCCGGCGCCGCTGGCGTCGTCGTCGAGAACGAGGCCCTCCTCGAGCGAGTCCTCGAGGTCGAAGACGACCTCGACCTCGAGTTCTTCGTCGTCTTCGACGAACTCGAGTCCGAGGCCTACGCGGCCCGCGAGGATATCCTCACGCTCGCGGACCTCTACCGGCGCGGCGACGATCGCTTCGACCGCGACGAGTACGACGACTGGCTCGCGGCCCGCGACGTCGACGACCTCGCCAGTCTCATCTACACGAGCGGCACGACGGGCAAGCCGAAGGGCGTCAAACTCACTCACCGGAACCTGCGATCGAACGTCAACCAGATCTACCGACGGTACGGCCCGCGACCGGACAAGGGTGAAGACGATCCGTCGATCGACGACGAGACGCAGGTCGTCTCCTTCCTGCCGCTCGCTCACGTCTTCGAGCGGACGGCGGGCCACTTCATGCTCTTTGCCGCGGGCACCTGTATCGCCTACGCCGAGAGCCCGGAGACGCTGACCGAGGATCTCCCCGCGGTCCAGCCCAACAGCACCACCAGCGTGCCCCGCGTCTACGAGAAGCTCTACGACGGCATCCGCGAGCGCGCCGCCCAGGACGAGGCGAAAGCCGACGTCTTCGAGTGGGCCGTCGACGTCGCCCGGCGATACCAGGCCGCCGACGATCCGAGCGAGGAACTCGAAGGCGAGATGGAAAGCGCCGACCAGCTCGTCTTCGAGGAGATCCGACAGAGCATGGGCGGCAACGTCGAGTCGCTCATCAGCGGCGGCGGCAGCCTCTCGCCGGAGCTGTGCCGACTCTTCCACGGGATGGGACTCCCCATCTACGAGGGCTACGGCATGACCGAAGCCGCACCGGTCGTCGCGACGAACCCGCCGAGCGACCCGCGGATCGGAACGATCGGTCCCGTCGTCCACGGCCTCGAGACGAAACTCGACACTTCGGTCGTCCGCGACGAGGACTTCGACGACGAGGGCGCGGTCGGCGAACTGCTGCTCAAGGGACCGAACGTGACCGAGGGCTACTGGAACAAGCCCGGTGCGACCGATCGCGCGTTCACCGAAGACGTCCCCGGGAGCGAAGCGACCGGAGAGTCGGAAGACGAGTCTTCCGGAAGGTGGTTCCGCACCGGCGACATCGTCCACGAACGACCCGACGGCTACCTCGAGTTCCGCGAGCGGACGAAACAGCTCGTCGTCCTTTCGACGGGGAAAAACGTCGCACCCGGGCCGATCGAGGACGCCTTCGCGGCGGTCGAGATCGTCGAGCAGTGTCTGGTCGTCGGCGACGGCGAGAAGTTCGTCGGCGCGCTGATCGTACCGAACGTCGACGCCCTGCGGAATCGCGCGGCGAGCGAGGACGTCTCGCTGCCCGACGACGTCGCCGCGCTGGTCGAAGACGAATGGGTGCTCGAGCAGGTCGAAGCGGCCATCGCGACGGTCAACGAGGACTTCGAGTCCTACGAGACCATCAAGGAGTTCCGACTCGTTCCAGACGGATTCACCGAGGAGAACGACCTGATGACACCGACGATGAAGGAAAAGCGCTCGAAGATCGAAGAGCGCTACGACCACCTCGTCGCGGCGATCTACGCCGAGGACGAGATCGAAACAACTTCCGACTGACCGAGCACGTGTCGCAACTCACGGCTTTGCAAGACCGAACGCGCACTATCCGAGCGACGGTGCCGCGCAGGCTGCTATTCGTGACTCGAACGCATCGCGATCGGAGTCGAGTCCACTACGTTTCGGACGTTCTGACCGACCGATTCTTTCCCGAAGGCGGAGAGAGCGAACGCGAGGTGACCCGCTATCGGAAGCGGATCGCGCGTCGACTCGATATCGTAGCAACACGGCTGCGGGGATGGCGTGAGAAGCTCGCGAATCGCCCGCGTACGATCGTCGCGTTTGAGCGCTTGTAACGCGTCGCCGACGAGATACCGCGCCCGGACGTTGGCGACGTACCGTGGGTCCGGCTCGACCGTCTCTCCGCTGGCAGATCGGTACAACAGATACGGGAAATCGACACCCGCGTAGACAGAGAGTGCGAGACTACCCCAGAGCCGCGGGTTGATCTCCATAAGTTTCGGTTCGCCAGTTCGCGCATCGATTCGAAATTCGACCATCGCGAGCCCGCGCCAATCCAGTCCCGTCAAGAACTCGTCAGCGAGTGACACGAGCGCCGGATCGTCGACGGTCTCGCGATAGGTACTCGAACCGCCTTCCGGCGGATTCGACCGCAGCCGTTTTTGCACCGTCAGGCCGGCGAGCGCGCCGTCGTCGTTATATAGCGTGTACACGCCCCGTTCGCCGCCGTGCGGGATGAATTCCTGAAAGATGGCGGGGCCTTGCTCCCGCACCGTCCGGTGGACCGTTCGCTCGAGTTCGTCGATCGAGTTACAGACGACGGTCTCTCCGTTGGCGGACTCGCGGCGGGGTTTGACCACAATTGGCAAACCCAGCGCGTCCGCGGCGGTTCTGGGTTCGACGTCTTCCGTGAACAGCGTCCGGGGATGCGGAATACCGGATCGCCTGGCGGCCTCGATGGTCCGGCGCTTGTCCAGTCCGACCAGTAGACGCTCGTAGGGAAGAAATGGAACGGTTGCGTGCGCTTCGAGCCGATCCTTGTGTTTGACGACCGTCTCGAGGGTCGGTTCGTCGACCGGCAATACCATCTCGTACTCCCTGGCGGTGAGTTCTCGCTCGAGCGCATCGACGAAACCGTCCGGTTCACGACTGGGGGACGGATACGTTATATGTCGATTCGAATACCTGGAGCAGGAACCGGCGTTCCAGCGGGAGTGACTCCCGGTCGTTACGCCAACTCCGTGCGCTCCGAGGTTTCGAACCGCGACGAGTGCGTGTCGAAAGTGTGAATCCAATACGAGAACGCGAGACATCCTTGCAGTAAGGCTCTCGAAATACCTAAAACGAGGCCATGTTCGTTCCGGTTCGGCTAAGTTGTTGCCAAATAGCCATTTTCGTTCGATGTTACCGGGGGTCGCTGCTCACCCACCGGCAATCTGGACGGGCCACGAACGCGAGCGACGGACGCGCTCTGGTCGGTCGACCGCCTGACTCGGCGGCCGAGACGCTACGATAGCGACTAAAACGGATTATATACTGAACAGGCGCAATACCACGTCGTTTACGGCGTGGATACGCGCCGTCACTTGGGAATCTATCCACGCAAGGCTGCCAAT
>NZ_AOHZ01000095.1 GCF_000337215.1 Natronolimnohabitans innermongolicus JCM 12255
TTCGTACTGGTTGGATGCTCGGTGGAGCTGTAAACCTAAAATCTCCAACGCTCAGGATTCCTCCGTGTTCACGCGGAGGAGGATGTCAAGCACTGATCGTACGACGGCCGAGCGATCAGTCCGCCGCTCGCTCGACCTCGAGGTACTTCTCGTTGAGTTCCCACTCGCCGTCGCCGTTCTTGATCATGTACTCGCCGTAGTAGGGAACCCGGTTCTCGACGGTCTCGCGGAACGCCTCGCGAATCTCGGGTTTGGTCATCTCGCCCATCGGCCGGAGGTCGTCGTTGCGGTTCAGACAGCCCTTCAGGTAGCCTTCGTGGGTGACGCGAACCCGGTGGCAGTTCGCACAGAAGGTGGGGTTCTCGACGGGGTCGACGATCTCGACCATCCCGCTTCCCTCGTCGCCGGCCTCGCCGCCGACCCAGTACCGTTTTCGGTCGTGCATCTCGCGGTGTTCTACCTCGACGGCCTGCTCTGCGAGCCAGTCGTGGACGCGCTGAATATCGATGTTCCACTCCGGCTTGCCCGTCAGTTCGGGCATGTACTCGATCAACTGCAACTGGAGCCCCTCGTTTTCCGCGACGTGGTCGACCATCTCCGGGACGTAGCCCGCCGTGTGTTCGAAGACGACCATGTTGAGTTTGACCGGATCGAGGCCGGCCTCGAGGGCGGCGTCGACGCCTTCGAGCACTTTCTCGTAGGCGCCGCTTTTCGTGACGGCCGCGAAGTCCTCCGGATCGAGCGCGTCCTGGGAGACGTTGACCCGCTCTAAGCCGGCGTCGACGAGGTCCGCGGCCCGGCCGGGGAGGAAGGTTCCGTTGGTTGTCAGCGAGACCTCCATCTCCTCGGGCGTTCGGCGGATGATCTCCTCTAAATCCTGCCTGAGCATCGGCTCCCCGCCGGTGAACTTCACCGCGTCGACGTCGAACTCGGCGGCGACCTCGAGAAACCGAACGACGTCGTCGGTCGACATCTCGTCGTCCTGTGGATCCATCGGTCCCCGCGTATCACCCAGCCCCTCGTTGTGACAGTAGACGCAGTCGAAGTTACACCGATCGGTGAGCGAGACTCGAACCCCGGTCACCTCCCGCTCGAACTCGTCGGTGAGCATAGCTACTGATTGCAGGCGGATCCGCTTAAGCAGACAGGGTATTTCAGGTGGATAGTAACCGAATTCGGTTTCGTGGATCCACGGAACGTAACAGCGAATCGGTGCGTCGGTGACGAGTCCTGGTCACCTCGCCGCGGCAGAAGAACTACCTCCCCGACGGCCGAACGTGAGCGCATGGACGAGACCATGCTCGAGGACCAGCGCCGACTCGTCGAACTCGTCGAGAGCGAGGGCTGGGACGTGACCGATCTCGAGATTTCGGCCTACGACAGCCCCTGGGCGGACGAGGACGACCCCGAGGCGACGGTGACGATTACGGCGCGGAAACCCTACGAGAGCGAGGGTGGAGACGACGGCGACGAGGACGGTGACGACGACGAGAATCCCTTTCGCCTGAAGTGATCGGTCACCGTCGCCCTTCGAGTACGATCCGTTCGGAATACCTGTCGTCATCCGACTCACTCGGAGCGATCGGATCGTCTCCGGATTTCGACGAGTGATCTGGCGGCAGTTACCGCCGAAGGACGTCCCATTTCTCGCGGTACGCGACCAGCATCAATTCGATCGACGTCACTCGATCCGTCCACAACACGTCTCGGCGATCCTCGTAGGCGCGTTCGGCCGCCTCTGCGAACCGATCGTCTCCGTGATCAACGCGAGCAAAAAGTCGTTTCGGCGTCCGTCGTCGTCGCTGACGCGCATGCGGTTCGCTACGCTCCAAAGAGAGGTCGTTCTTCCGTCACACCGGCCTTGGCGGAGAAATAGAGTCCGTACGGAAAATCTGCTCTAGACGGGAACTGGGTTCGGTGTCCCCAAATCAGCCCTTGATGTTACAGACGGGGAACGTCCGCGCCACTTTGTCGCCGATGCCGAGTTCGTCCGAGACGCGGACGACTTCGTCGACGTCCTTGTAGACGCCCGGTGCCTCCTCGGCGACCGTCGCGCCCGACTGGGCCTTGACGTAGATCTGGTCCTGCTCCTCGAGTTCCTGCTGGACGTCGCCGCCCCAGTACTCGTCTTTGGCCTGCGTGCGGCTCATCAGTCGACCCGCGCCGTGGGCCGTCGAACCGAACGTCAGATCCATCGAGTTCTCGCCGCCTCGGAGGACGTAGTTGCCCGCACCCATACTGCCGGGGATGATGACCGGCTGGCCGACGTCGCGGTACGCCTTCGGCACTTCGGGGTGGCCAGCGGGGAACGCCCGCGTGGCGCCCTTGCGGTGGACGTAGAGTTCGCGCTCTTTACCCTCCACGGTGTGGGTCTCCTTCTTCGCGATGTTGTGAGCGACGTCGTACAGCAGCTCCATCTCCATGTCTTCCCACGAGCGGTCGAAGACGCGCTCGAACACCTGCCGCGTGCGGTGCATGATCAGCTGGCGGTTGACCCACGCGAAGTTGATCGCCGCGTTCATCGCCGCGTAGTAGTCCTCGGCCAACTGCGAGCCCGCGGGCGCCGCCGCGAGCTCCTTGTCCGGCAGCTGGTTCAGCAGGCCCTGGTGTTGCTGCTCGATCTTGCGCAGGTAGTCGTTGCAGGTCTGGTGACCGAGTCCGCGCGACCCGCAGTGGATGAGAACGACGATCTGGTCTTCCTCGAGGCCGAACGCCTCCCCGACCTCGTCGTCGAAGACGTCCGTCACGCGCTGGACCTCGAGGAAGTGGTTGCCCGAACCCAGCGAGCCGATCTGGTTTTTCCCGCGATCCTTGGCCTTCTGGCTGATCTTGTCGGCGTCGGCGCCCTCCCGCATGCCCTCGTCCTCGCAGTGGAGCAGGTCCTCCTCGACGGCGTGGCCGTGCTCGAGCGCCCAGTCGACGCCCCGTTCTAAGATTTCGTCGACGGTGTCGACGCCGGACTCGACGATGCCGCCGCCGCCGAGCCCCGATGGAACGTTGGCGAACAGCGAGTCGACCAGCTCCTCTTCGCGACCCTGGAGCTCGTCGTAGGTCAGGTTCGTTCGCATCATCCTGACGCCGCAGTTGATATCGTAGCCGACCGCTCCCGGCGAAATACAGCCGTTCTCGGCGTCCAGCGCGCCGACGCCGCCGACGGGGAAGCCATAGCCCTGGTGGCCGTCGGGCATGCAGATCGCGTAGTTCGTGATGCCGGGCAGGTGGGTCGTGTTCGTGATCTGTTCGAGGGTCTTGTCCTCCGAGATTTCCTCGAGGAGGGCCTCACTCGCCAGCACGCGCGCCGGCACGCGCATGTCTCCCTCCTGTGGAACCTCCCAGACGTACTCACGCACCTGCTCGAGCGTGATCCCGTCCGCGTCGAACGTGGGGTTGCTCATAGGTGGCGTTCAACGCCGAACGAAGAAAGATGTTCGTCTCTGTGGCCGACCGTTCGACAAACTGTCGCGGAAAACGACGGTCACTCCGGCACTGACAGCCCGCGGACCGTATCGTCTCACACGTCGAAAACGACGTACGCTTCCCAGCCGCCGTCGTCCGATTCGTCTCCGTCGGCCGCTGTCCGCTCGTCTTCGCCACCGACGCGCTCGAGTCGCATCTCGGAGTAGGTGACGGCCTTGACCTCGCGGGCGTCGACCTCGGTCAGCGGGACGTTGCGGGCGCTCGCCTCGAGCGACCACTCGGATTCGGATTCGCGCTCGCCGTCCGGGCGCTCGATCGAGTCGACGCGGTGGTCGACCGGCAGCGCCACCCGAACGTCCCGCAGGTAGATCAGTTCGTCGAGGTAGTCGAACAGCAGGGCCTCGCGGCTTTCCGCGGTCACCGAAAGGGTCTCTCGCTCGCCGACTCCGTCGGGGATGTCGTCGCAGGAGGCGGCCGCGAGTCCGTCGGCGACCGCGGCGAAGACGTCCTCGAGGGTTTCGCCGGTCGCCGCGACGGCGACGTCAGCGGTGTGCGCTCTGAGTTCGAACCGTCGGCCCTGCGCTCCGGTCATAGCTGTGCGATCCTTGGGGAGCCGTCGCCGTATGCCCGTCGGTTCGACAGATCGTCTCGGCGACGGCCGCGTCGCTGCGTCTGAGGCCGTCACACCCCTCCGGCGACCGGTGGAAACACAGACACTGGCCGACGGTACCTGTCAGCTGCGCCGTTCATTCACGATCGCTGTCAGCGGTTAGGTATCGACGCTTGCCGGTGGAATTATATTGACGACGGTGATAGAGTGAGACAGTGAGCGTCAACATCGACAGTCGCGTCGTCGCCCCGGGGAGCGACGACCTCGTCGACGAAGCCTGGCAGCTCAAAGAGGCGATCAACAGGCAGGAAGGCGTGCTCAAGCAGCGATATGACTTCTTCACGAATGCGTATCGCCGCTCGAAGGTCCACTGTTACGTCCAGGACGGGGAGCTGGTGGGGTTTGCGGCCGTCCGACGCGACGGCTACATTCTCTTTCTCGCGGTCAGCCCCGACTTCCGTGGCGAAGGGATCGGCAAGAAACTCATCGCGCGCGTGGCCGAAGACCACGATACGATCACCTGCCACGCCCGGACCAGCAACGAAAACGCCCTCCAGTTCTACGAACACCTCGGGTTCGAGATCAAGCGCCGCATCGACGACTACTACGAGGACGGCGGCGACGCCTACTATCTGAAACTCGGCTCCGACGTCGGAATCACCGACAAGATTTCGGAACTGATGCGGCGGTAACCGTCTCCGTCGACGGCGGTTTGCAGTCTCGCGAGTCGCCAGGTCGCGTGCTAATCGACCGTCCACGAAGTCGACCATTCGGCAGGATTATACGCCCCCATCCACGACTACTCGAGTCGTATGGAGGAGCGAACGAGGGCCTACCTTCGGGGGCGGTTCCGCGATCACTACCGACGGACGGAGATCACGCCGCCGCCGGCGGCCAACGAGCGCGAGTGGGGCTTTATCCCCTGGACCGAGGGACCCGACACCACGATGGTCCGCCACCGATCCTTACTCGAGCTCGGCGACCTTTCGGAGTTCCTCGTCCGCAAGCGCCCGCGACACGTCTACTTCTCCGCGGGCCGATTTCGCGATCCCGGCGCGAGTTCGATGGCCGCCAAGGACTGGCAGTCGGCCGACCTCGTCTTCGATTTAGACGCCGACCACCTGCCGAGTGTCACCCTCGGCGAGGACTCCTACGCGGAGATGCTCGCGAAGTGTAAAGACGCGCTCCTGCGGCTGCTCGACTTCCTCGAGGACGACTTCGGTTTCGAGGACCTCGAGGTCGTCTTCTCGGGCGGACGCGGGTATCACGTCCACGTTCGCGACGAATCCGTCTTGCACCTCGAACGGGAACACCGCCGCGAGATCGTCGATTACGTCCGCGGGATCGGCATGGAGTACGAGGAACTGATCGAGACCGAGACCGTCGCTGGACTGGGGCGGAAGACGCCGACCGAGCGCCGCACCCTGGAGATCGACGGCGGCTGGGGCAAGCGAACGCACGATCACCTGCTGGCGTTCGTCGACGACCTCCTCGAGATGGACGAAGACGACGCCCTCGATCGGCTCCAGGAGTTCGACGGCTTCGGCGAGGGGAAAGCGCAGGCAGCCCTGAACGCGGCCCGAAACAACCGCGAGGGGATCGAATCGGGCAACGTGACCGTCCACACGGCCATCTCCCAGCTCGCCGAACGGTTCGCTTCGCGGGCCGTCGAACGGGACAACGCGCCCATCGACGAACCCGTCACGACCGACACGAACCGGCTCATCCGCCTGCCGGGGAGTCTCCACGGCGGCAGCGGTCTCGAGACGATGCGTCTCGAGCGCGACGCGATCGCCGACTTCGATCCGCTCGTCGACGCCGTTCCGGAGACGTTTACGAACCACGAGATCACGGTCGACGTGAGCCGGGGCGGCGAGGTCGAACTCGGAGGAGATAGCTTTACGGTCACGGAGGGAGACCAGTCGCTACCGGAGTACGTTGCCGTGTTCTTGATGGCACGCGGCCGCGCCGAGAAGGAGAAAGAATGAATCTAGACGAGTTACGTTCCGTCCAGAGCAAGGAGCGCCAGAAGGACAGTCTCCAGAATCTGCGCCCCTCGTTCTACCAGGAGGTCGGCGAGTACATCGCCGATCTGGAGGACGAACGTGACCGCGTCGCCGACCAGGTCGACGACCCCTTTTCCTCGCCCGAGGTCGGCCGACTCACCGACGAGATCGAGACCGCCAAGGACGTCGTCGAAGCCATCTACGAGCGCCGGATGGGCAAACTCGTCAAACAGGCCAGCCTCGCCGCGGCGGGGATGGCGGCCAACGACGAGGGACTTACCGCCGA
The DNA here is from genome assembly GCF_000337215.1 of Natronolimnohabitans innermongolicus JCM 12255. Lineage (GTDB taxonomy): Archaea > Halobacteriota > Halobacteria > Halobacteriales > Natrialbaceae > Natronolimnohabitans > Natronolimnohabitans innermongolicus. The sequence goes on from NZ_AOHZ01000095.1 coordinate 6,320, forward strand.
GGAGGCCGACCTCTTCGACGACCTCGTCGACCGCATCGGCTCGAACAAATCGCGAGTGCTCGACGTCCTCGAGGGCGTCGACCCCGCGGATGGGGCCGGCGAAGCGGGAGCCGACCACGAGCGATCCGCGGCGACCGAACCCGCTCGAGGCGACGAGCCAGCCGAACCGGGCTCGGACCCGACGGCTGCTGATCCGGTCGACGGGGCCGGTCCGATCGACGACGCGCCCGCACCGTCCGACGCGGCCGGTGCGGACGACGCGACCACCGCAGACGACGCGCCGCCGGTTCCGCCGCAGGAGCCGCCGGCCGACGTCGATCCCGCCGCGTCGGCCGCAAGCGGCGAGTCCGATACCGCAAGCGCCGACTCGGATTCCGTCTCTCCCGCCGACGTCATGGGCGGCGACGGCCCCTCGATCGACGAGCCCCAGCCCCCCGAGCCGCCGGCGGACGGTCCGCCGGGCGAGCCCGACGCGACCGACTCGAGCCCGGCGGCGTCCGAAAGCCGAGACGAGGCGGGCCGCGAGGACGGGACGACCGACGACGTCGAGCGCGTGACCGTCCGGATCACCCGCGATATCGGCTCGATTCTCGGCGTCGACGACCGCGAGTACTCGCTGTCGACCGACGACGTCGTCACGCTTCCCGAGCAGAACGCGACGCCGCTGCTCGAGCAGGAAGCAGCCGAGTCCCTCGAGTAGTCGCGTCGCTCGGTACGTCCGCGAGTGTCTGGCGAGTGGGACTGCACGACGAGCGTGAGAACGATCGCTGCGACTCGAGTGCGAAGAGAAGGAGAGCGGATCGACGCGACAGTCGCCGACGGTCAGTCGCCGAACTGTCCGGCCGTCGTGGTCTCCGATTGTGCGTGACCCGTCCCAGGCCCGGGCCCGGGCTCGGGCGTCTGCGCGGGGACCGCCTGCGAACGCGACTGCGCCGTCGCCTCGGCGAGTCGGTGGACGAGCGAACTACTCACGAGTTGCTGGACGACGTGGAACGCGGTGATCGCGGCGATAACCGCACCGCCGCCGACGACGGCACCGACCATCACCGAGACGCTCATGTTCTTCATCGAACTCGAGAAAAGGACGGTGACGCAGTCGTCGCTTCGCATCCCGCGAGCGTAGCAGCCGTAGGAGAGTCCCGCGCTGAGACAGAGCGCGGCGACGGCGAGGAGGCCGACGAACGCGAGGTCGACGGGATCGACCGAGAGGGGCGACCCGCCGACGCCGACGTAGATCAGCGCGCCGAGCGTGGCGACCGAAAAGCCGTCCAGCTGGCGCTCGGTGACGGTCCCGTTCGGGACGAAGTACGCGAGGACGCCGCCGATCGCGATGATCGCCGCGAGTTCGGCGACGAGGGAACCGACGGAGAGTTCGACCGTCGACTCCGCGAAGACCGCGATGAGCGACGGCATGACGACGGGTGCGAGGACCATCGACGCGAGGACGGTAACCGTCGCGAGGAGCGTGTTTCCGCCGCCGAGACGCGTCCAGATGATCGAACTGCCGGCCGCGAGCGGCGCCGAGAGAACGACTAGCACGCCGAGTAAGAGCTCTCCGGAAAGCACCACGGCAGCGACCGGATACAGCGCGAGGGGAACGAGCAGGTAGAGACAGACGAGCGAGGCGAGGACGGGCCTCGAGAGACGTCGACTCGAGAGTTCACCGACGCTGAATCCGTAAAACGCGGTGAAGATCAAGCCGGCGACGAGGACGGGGATGAGCGGTTCGAGCGGTGCGGCGAATCCGGGGACGGCCACACCGGCGATCGTAGCGACGATAACGACGAGCAGCGACTGCTGGGACTGGAGGGTGTTCCTGAGTCGGTTCATGTATCGAACGATAGCACCGTCTATCGAAAGATCAGATATAGGTCTTTTCAACCGATCTTCCCCAAATTCGATTGCTGTCAGCCGCGATAACTTCGCGAAAGAGTCGCATTCGCACGCGGATTGTTGGACGGTCGATGATTTCGAAGTCGACGACTGTCTCGAGAGGTTCTACGAGCACCGTCCTAAACCACAACACATACAACAGGACTCGCTAACAGACGGCTATGCTCGACGTCGGCGACGAAGCACCGGAGTTCGCACTGGCAAACCAGCACGGTGAAACGGTCCGGCGAACCGATTTCGAAGGCGAGCGGCTCGTCGTGTACTTCTATCCGCGGGCCGACACCGACGGCTGCACCACCGAAGCACGCGCGTTCGACGACGCGAAAGCCGACTTCGGCGACCGCGGCGTCTCGATCGTCGGCATCAGCGACGATCCAGTCGACGACCTCGAGTCCTTCGCCGCGAAATACGATCTCGGATTCGACCTGCTCTCGGACGAGATGGGCGAGGTCGCGACGCTGTACGACTCCTACGGCGAAAAGCAGATGTTCGGCAACACGTTCGACGGCGTCTTCCGCAACACCTACGTCCTCGATCCCGAGGGTCGCGTCGAGGCCGTCTACGAGAACGTCACGCCCGAGGGTCACGCCGAGGAGATCCTCGCCGATCTCGAGGATTCGACGACCGAAGCGACGCCCTGACGAGGGCTGTCTGCGGTGGCCAAATCGTCGACTCTCACCGACTCGAGGCGGTTTCCGAGCGCCTAAGTGACCGGCCGCGAACCGACTACTCGAGAAGGGATCTGACGGGATGACACTCTCGGACAACGACAGGGCGATCGCGCGGTTTACGATGCTCGCACACGGAATCGTCCACTGGTTCGAACTGGCGATTCCGATCTTTCTGGTGGTCTGGCTCGACGTCTTCGACGTGAGCGTCGCGCTCGTGGGCCTCATCGTCGCGCTCGGCTACGCGCCGTTCGGACTCGGCGCGCTCCCGGCGGGCGTGCTCGTCGATCGCTACGGGCCGCGCCGACTCGTTCTCGTCTGTCTGGGCGGGATGAGCCTCGCGTTCGCGACGCTCGCGCTCGCCCCGTCGATCTACGCCGTCGCGGCCAGCCTGCTCGTCTGGGGGATCGTCGCCAGCGTCTACCATCCCGCCGGACTCGCACTCATCAGCACCGGCGTCGAGGACCGCGGGACGGTCTTCGCCCGCCACGGAATCGCTGGCAACCTCGGCATCGCGCTCGGTCCGTTCGCGACCGCGACGCTCCTGCTCGTCCTCGAGTGGCGACTCGTCGCCGTCGCACTCGCCGTTCCCGGCCTGTTGGCGGCCCTTTACGGGCTTCGACTCGAGTTCGACCCGACGGCCGCCACGGACTCCACCGACGCCGGCTCGGCCGGATCGCTCTCCGGCTCCGAATTCCTCGAGAACTCCCGCTCGCTGTTCGCCGGCGCGTTCGTGCTCGTCTTCGCGGTCGTCACGTTCGTCGGCCTCTACTACCGCGGCGTTCTCACCTACCTGCCCGAACTGCTCGGTGACCTGCCGGCGATGAGCGGTATCGAACCGCCGGGCGGCCTCGAGGAACTCGAACTGGGCGATTACATCTACGTCGGGCTGCTGGTCGCCGGCATGGCCGGCCAGTACGTCGGCGGAAAACTGACCAACCGAGTCCCCGTCGCTCGCGGTCTGGTCGTCGTCTTCGTCGGGCTCGCCGTTCTGGCGGTCGCGTTCGTTCCGGTCTCCGGGCTGGGGATCGCCGCGGTCGTCGCGTACTGTGCCGTCCTTGGCTTCGCGCTGTTCGCGATCGAACCGTTCTACCAGGAGGCCGTCGCGGTCTACACGCCGCCGGACTCCCGGGGGCTCTCCTACGGCTACACCTACCTCGGGATGTTCGGACTGGGCGCGATCAGCATCGCCGTCGGCGGCGCGGTCCTCGAGTACGCGACGATGGCCGCGTTCTTCGGCGCGCTCGCGGTGGTCGCCCTGATCGGGGCTGGGACCGCGCTCGCGTTGCTCGCTCGTCCGATTCCGAGCGGTATCGGAACGGGGGAGTCGACGGCGGCGACCGAAGACGCTGCCGACGACTGAGACGGATTGCTGTCCCGATGTCCCGGCGCAACCGCCGCCCGGGTCGTGGGTGCGCCGGGCCTGACGGACAGTACCCCGTATGAAACGCGGTCGCTACGTCCCCGAACGATCGGCTGGGATGGATCCGAAGACGAGTACGATCGGAAAACGGACCGAACAAAACAGAATCGAGAGAGATCGGCTACGGCGACCGCGACGTTACTGGAACGTGCGACCGAGTTGGTCCTGTTCCTGTGCCGGTTCGGCCGCGTTGAACTCCTGTTCGATCTCCTCGTAGCGTTCACGCGTCTCGGCGGTCACGCTCGCGTTGACTTCCTCGAGGGCGTGCTCGAAGTGCTCCTTGCTGAGGCGAACGTTGCCGATCGTGTCGTCGATATCGTCGGGCTCGACCGAGTTGATGAACTCGCGGCTGGCCTGCATCGAGGCCTCGCGACAGACGGCTTCGACGTCGGCGCCGACGTAGCCCTCGGTCTCGGCGGCCAACCAGTCCAGGTCGACCGCGTCGGCCAGTGGCTTGTTGCGGGTGTGAACCTCGAAGATCTTCTTGCGTGCGTCCTCGTCGGGAACCGGCACGTGGACGTGGCGGTCGAGCCGGCCGGGACGGAGCAGCGCCGAGTCGATCAGGTCGGGTCGGTTAGTCGTCGCGATGACGACGACGTCCTCGAGTTCCTCGAGCCCGTCGAGTTCGGTCAGCAGCTGGCTGACGACGCGTTCGCCGACGCCGGAGTCGCCCTGTCGCTGGCCGCGTTCGCCCGCAATCGAGTCGATCTCGTCGAAGAAGATCACGGTCGGGGCGTTCGAACGGGCCTTCTCGAAGACCTCACGGACGCCCTTCTCGGACTCGCCGACGTACTTGTTCAGCAGCTCCGGCCCCTTGATCGAGATGAAGTTCGACTGGGCCTCGTTGGCCACGGCCTTCGCGAGCAGCGTCTTCCCGGTGCCCGGCGGGCCGTACATGAGGACGCCCTTGGCGGCCTGCATGTCGAGTTGGTCGAACACCTCGGGGTAGTCAAGCGGCCACTGGACGTTCTCGCGGAGGCGTTCTTTGGTTCCCTCGAGGCCGCCGACGTCGTTCCAGGTGACGTCGGGCACTTCGACGAAGACCTCGCGCATCGCCGAGGGCTGGATACCCTTGAGCGCTTCCTTGAAGTCGTTCTCGGTGACCTTCAGGGTCTCTAAGACCTCGGCGTCGATCTCGTCTTCCTCCAGATCGAGGTCGGGACGGATACGCCGGAGGGCGTTCATCGCGCCCTCGCGGGTCAGGCTCTCGAGGTCGGCGCCGACGAAGCCGTGGGTGTTCTCGGCGTAGCGATCGAGGTCGATCGATTCCGAGAGCGGCATCCCGCGGGTGTGAACCTGCAGGATCTCCTTGCGGCCGTCCTTGTCGGGGACGCCGATCTCGATCTCGCGGTCGAAGCGGCCGCCGCGGCGCAGCGCGGGGTCGATGTCGTCGATGCGGTTCGTCGCGGCGATGACGGTGACGCGACCCCGTTCCTCGAGGCCGTCCATCAGGCTGAGCAGTTGCGCGACGACGCGTCGTTCGACGTCGCCGCCGGCCTCCTCGCGCTTGGCGGCGATGGAGTCGAGCTCGTCGATGAAGATGATCGCGGGGGCGTTCTCTTCTGCCTCCTCGAACACCTCTCGGAGCTGCTCTTCCGACTCACCGTAGTACTTCGACATGATCTCCGGTCCGGAGATCGTCTCGAAGTGGGCGTCGATCTCGTTGGCGACGGCCTTCGCCATGAGCGTCTTCCCGGTGCCCGGCGGGCCGTGCAGGAGGACGCCCTTCGGCGGCTCGATGCCCAGCTGCTGGAACAGCTCGGGGTGGCGCATCGGCAGCTCGATCATCTCGCGAACCTGGTCGAGTTCGCTGTCCAGGCCACCGATGTCCTCGTAGGTGACGTTCGGGACGCCCTCGGCGGAAGCGCCGGGGCCGCCGGAGCTGACCTGTTCGGCCGGCGTCTCGGAGATCTCGATGTTCGTCGAGTCCGTGATGACGACGGTGCCCGACGGCGACGTGCTCGCGATCTTCAGCGGCACCGACTGGCCGGAACTGGCCATCGGCCCGAACGACAGCGAGAACGGCACCGTCTGGCCTTCGGCGACGGCCTGTCCGGACAGCTTGTCCCGGACGAGCGGGCCGATGTCCCCGCGAATGCGTAGATTCTGGGGGAGCGCGACCGTCACCGACTTGGCCGGGTTGACGTCCGCGGGTTCGATCTCGACGCGGTCGTCGATCCCGACGTCGGCTTCCTGCCGAAGCCGGCCGTCGATCCGGACGATCCCGCGCCCTTCGTCCTCGGGGTAGCCCGGCCAGACGCGCGCGACGGCCTGACTGTCGCCGCCGCCGCGAATAACGATGTAATCGCCGTTCTCGAGCTCGAGTTCGCGCATCGAAACGCGATCGATCGCGGCCAGTCCGCGCCCTGCGTCCTTCTGTTTCAGTGGTTTGACGGTGAGTTTCATAGATCGCCCTCCAGTTCGACAGTGAGGACGCCGTTTTTGATAAACGTGTGCGCGTCGCCTGCACCGTCGGGAAGTTCGATCTCGTACTGTTCATCCTCGACGACGACGATAACCGTCCCGTCGACGAGGTCGACCGAAGCCTCCGCGTGATCGGCCCCGAAGTCGACGGCGAGCACCGAGCACTCGTCGTACTCGTAGCGCCGCGCCACCTGTCCCTCCTCACGGGTGAATTGCTCGAGAGTCATGCTTCAACTAACCCAAAGTAAGTGGTCTTAGTATATAAATCTTGTGCCAGTCGATCGCGATACGGGGGCGTGTTCGAGGAAAGTTGGTTGTTCGTAGTTCACACCAGAATTGCCGGCGCCGCGCTCGAGGTAATGTCGTCGACGAGACAGGACCAGTCGTGGTCGAGAGTTTTTCCCCTCGAGTGTTTAAGCCCGTCCCGCTCGTGCGTAGACGTATGCAGACGGTCACACACCACGGTCGCAAGACGGCCTACGAGCTCACCGACCGCGGCGGCGACGGACCGCCGCTCTGTTTCGTCCACGGGAGCGGCGGCTCTCGCGACGTCTGGAAAGGGCAACACCGCCTCGCCGACCGCAACCCGATCGTCGCGCTCGATCTGAGCGGACACGGAGAGTCCGCGGATATCGACGCCGAACCCGGCTACGCGACGCTGTCGGCGTACGTCGACGATGTCGCCGCCGTCCTCGAGGCGACCGACAGCCGCGTGCTCGTCGGCAACTCGCTCGGCGGCGCCGTCGCGATGCAACTCCTGATCGAGCGCGACCCCGACCTCGACGCGGCGGTACTGGCCGGTACCGGCGCCCGTCTCGGCGTCCTCGAAGACCTCCTCGACTGGCTCGAGGACGACTTCGAGCGAGCGATCGACTTCCTTCACGAGCCGGGTCGCCTCTTCGAGGATCCCGACCCGGAACTGCGCGACGAATCGATGGAACAACTCCGCGAAACCGGACGACAGGTCACTCACCGCGACTTCCTGACCTGCCACCGATTCGACGTACGCGCTGATCTCTCGGCGATCGACGTCCCGACCCTCGCGATCTACGGTGAGGGCGATCGATTGACGCCGCCGCGGTACCACGAGTACCTCGCCGACGAGATCGACGACGCCTGGATCGCCGGCCTCGAGGACGCGGCCCACCTGGCGATGCTCGAGCAGCCGGCGGCGTTCAACGCCGCGCTCGCGGAGTTTCTGGACGTCGTTTCCGAACGGACCGAAGAGTACTGAGCCGCGCGAAACGCATCGAGTCGTCCCGTCGCCGGTCGGTCGGGAGACCGAGTCAACAAATGAGCGTAGCGGTCGATCAGTCACCCGCGTGACCGACGCCGCTCGTCTCGAAAACCGAACTCGTCACCGAGCGTCGGCGAGCGCGACGAACGACTCGTCGGTCGCCGTGAGCCACGCCGCGGACGCGTCCGCTCGATCGAGTCGCGACGGAAACATCGTACAGACGGCGACCCCGTCACGTTCGACGGTGACGTGCTGGAGGGACGTTCCGCGACCGGGCGCTGCGCCGGAGCCGGTCGGTTCGGATACCGCTTCGATCGTGGACTCGGGGCCGTTTGACGGATGTTCGGTCATCGTTCGATGGTCGTCCGTAGCCGACCGAAGTATATAAATTATTCCGGCAGATGGTATATGTTCCTAAACCACCATAAAATGGGATAATATGTTTGGTGGCGGGAGGACGGAACGGTCCAGCGGCCGTACAGCCAACCGAAACGACACGGTGACACGGAAGACGGTACCCGAAGGTGCTACCGATCGTCAGTACAGGTCTTCGAGGTCGCTCTGTTCGTGGCTGTGTTCCTCGGCGGGGAACGCGCCCGACTCGACGGCGTCGACGTAGTCGTCGACGGCCGACTCCATCTCGGCGCGGACGTTCCCGAACTGCTCGGAGAAGGAGGGCGTCCACTCGCTGATGCCGACGGCGTCGTCGAAGACGAGCACCTGTCCGTCGCAGTCGGGCCCGGCGCCGATGCCGATCGTCGGTATCTCGAGTGCGTCGGTGATCTCGGCGGCGACGTTCGAGGGCACGTGCTCTAAGACGAGCGAGAACGCGCCGGCCTCCTCGTGGGCGCGTGCGAGTTCGAGCATCTGCTCGGCCGCGGCCTGGTCGGTCCCCTGGCGGGGGTAGCCGCCGTACTGGTTGACGTGCTGGGGTGTGAGTCCGAGGTGGGCCATCACCGGAATGCCGAGTTGGACCATCTTTTCCGTGAGCTCGACGGTGTGGGGACCGCTCTCGAGTTTGACCGCCTGCGCGTCCTCCTCTTTGAGCATCCGACCGGCGTTTTCCAGACTCTCGGCCTCGTCGACGCCGAACGACAGGAACGGCATGTCGGCGACGACCAGCGCGTCCTCGGTCGCCCTCGAGACCGCGCCGACGTGGTGGGCGATTCCGTCGACGGTGACGGGAACCGTCGTCTCGTGGCCGAGCACGACGTTGCCGACGCTATCGCCGACGAGAATGATATCGACGCCCGCATCGTCGACGATGGCGGCCGTCGGCGCGTCGTAGGCCGTCAGCATCGTGATCGGTTCCTCGCCTGCCTTCTCTCTGACGTCCCGTACGGTGGGCATACTCGAGCGTTCGTTGCCGGTGAGTAAATGGTACCGTTCTCCGCGCGACACTGTGTCGAACGGTCCGCCTGCGTCGGTCCCGATCGCCGAAGCCGCGGCACTTAAGAGGGCTGCGTCGCGACTGTCGCTCGTGCCAGAACCCGTCGAAACGACCACTCCCGACGGCGTGGACTACGGCTGGGTGATGCAGGTCACCTTCGTGGTCACGATCCTCGTCGGCGCGCCGATCGTCGCGGTGCTCTCGCTGAACGCGGACCTTCCGTCGTGGGGCGCCCGCGCCGAGTTCGCGATCCGCGTCGGTGCGCCGATCTGGTTTCTGACCGCACTCGCCGTCTTCGCGTACGCAAAACGGAAGCAGGAGTAGCCTCGCGTCGACCCGTACGGCCGCGGTCCATGTCAGCGTCCTCGAGCCAGCGCCTCCGAGACGTCAAACGCCGGACGGACCGTCACCGACGTACTCGAAGGCGACGCCCGCCCGTTCTGCCGTCACCTGATCCCGCTCCGAGTCGCCCACGAACAGCGACGCCCCGGGGTCGGCCTCGAGTCGATCCACCGCCTCGAGCAGCGGTTCGGGATGGGGCTTTCGCGTCGCGACCGTGTCGCGCCCGACGACCGCGTCGACCGCGTGGACGAGGTCGTGTTCCTCGAGCGCGATCCGGCAGGCCGCCTCGCAGTTGAGCGAACAGACGCCTACGGGCACCGAGCGCTCGAGCAGTTCGTCGGCGTGGCCCAGTCGTGGCGCGGTCGTCGCCCCCTCGCGCTCGTGGGCGGCGATCGCCGACTCCACCTCGGACCCCAGTCCGACGTCGCTCGCGCCGCCGAGCAAGCCCCAGAGGTCCTGGCTCGGGGGCTCGACGGCCGCGCTTTCGTACACCTCGAGGACATCTCCGGCGACGGCGTCCCAGTCGACGTCGAGATCGACGAGCGTGCCGTCGAGGTCGTAGACGATCGCGTCGTAGTCGGACATGAGAGTGCGTAGGGACGGCGCAGGAATAGTGACTTCGGTCTCCGACACGCACGGAGACGACACGAGGGCAACTCGAGTCGCCGCCACCCCCCAGTATTTCGTCGTCGGCCGTCGAATCCCACCGTATGCGACTCTCGACGCCACCGCTCGTAATCGGGTTCCTGCTGTTCGTGATATGAATTTTGAGCGCACACCTGCGTCTTCAGGCGCAGGTCGAGCGGTAGGCCCAATGGAACGTCCGGCGTCGAAAGCCGACATGGATTTCGACCGCAATCGTTTTGTTGTGGCCCGACGTAACATGAAGTGCTACGAATACCGTGAGATGCCGTCCCCGAACCACAAGGGGAAGCGGACCAGCGGTGGTTCGCACGGCGATGACATGGTATTCGACGGGGCCTGTTTGACCGGGCCACAGCCCTACACGAGGGAGGAAACGAGAGTTCCTCCGGTATCAAGCGAGAGCTTGGCTCTCGCGGACCGTCGGAAGACTGTGTCTTCCGAGATGCTGCCGGTTCCCTCTGAGTGCGGGCTGGAACCTCGAACGCCACACTCGGCGGAAATCCGATGGTCGGATTCCACGTCTTTCAGGGCGTGGAGGAGGTCAACCCCATTCCCGTCTTACCGCCGCTCGTCGGAACGACGATCGGGATCGTCCTCCTGCTCGTCGGCCTGTTCCTCCGATTTCTCGGCGTGTGAATCGGTCGCGAGAGCGATCACGCGTCGCTGTCGGCTGCACCATCGGCTGTTTCGAGTCGCCTCGAGCGGTTGGGGTGGTGTGCTCGAGGGAGGTTTGGCCGCTGGGGCGGGTGGCGGGTCGCGATGCGAACGGCCGAGCGGGAGGGGTGAAAACATTCGAGAAATCTCGCGCCGCTACGCGTCGCTCGTCGACGTAGTCGTCGTAGAAGCGCCGAGAGGGGGATTTGAACAACGCGAAGACGATCGGTCTCACTCCGTTCGACCGCTGCGTCTTCTCTCGTTCAAACCCCCGTAGTCGTTTTCCAGCGACGTGATTGACTCGCACCGCTATGCGGTGCTCGTCGGGAATTGTCGCTGGAAAACGCCGAGAGGGAGATTTGAACTCCCGAGTCCGTGAGGACAGCAGATTTCGAATCTGCCGCCTTGGCCGGGCTAGGCTATCTCGGCTCACTCGCATATACCCGGGAGACGTTTTTACCCGTTTCGATTCTTCTCGGAGGATGTGACTCGGTGCCGTCCCCTCCACCGATGCGAGACCGAACCCACGCCGGCCTCGAGTCCAGCCGCTCGCCACGCCGCTTGCACGATCGGTCGTCGCGTCGGAACACGGGGACAGGATGCCGACGCGAGATTGCCGGTTATACTGTCGGACAGCAGTTAGTGCACCGTCGGTCGTGAATTCGCGGTCGGCTCCGACGGCGACGACCGCAGTCGCGCGACCGATCGGCAACGCGTGCTGTCCGGCAGTATTAGATGATGTCGCCGATCCGTCGCGGTTCGCCCTGGAGATCCGGCTGTTCGGCGACGATCTTCAGCACTTCGTGGTCGGTAACGTCGTAGTAGGTCTTCTCGGTGGCCTCCTCGATGAGTTCGCGCTCGAGGCGGAACTCGGTTCCTTCGTAGACCACGTCGACTCCTTCGTCGTCGAACGCGAGCGTCGTCATGGCGGGTGCTACGGGGTGGGACAGTAAAAGGGAGGCGACTGCCATCGCTCGGAGCGGTCGACGCCAGTAGGTGCTGACACCGTGACGTCACCGATCGTTCCGTCGACGTCGTTTCTCGGTCCGATTATCGCCGGTTATCGTCACTCGCGTGAGACGCACGTCAGACGCACGACAGACGACGCGCGAGATTTATTAGTGGATGCCCCCTTTGGGGCGAAGTGTGGCCTTCAGCAGGGATCCGCTCGACGAACTCGTCGTCCCCGACGGGACGGAAGCCAAGGAAGTCGACCTCGTAACCGACGGTGACGTCCTCGTCGGGGGGCGGTCGACCGTCGAGTTCGGCGTGCGCGGCCGAAACGTCCTCGCCGGCGAAGGCGTCGAGTTCGGCGGCGCGATCGAAGCCGAAGGAGACTGTCGGCTGGACATGTGGTGTGACGTCGCCGAGAACGTACTGGTCGGCCAGGACGCCTACATCGGCGAGCGGGTCCACGTCAGCGGCGAGATGAAAGTCGCCGGCGACCTCGACATCGGCGACGACGTCGAGATCGACGAAGGATTCGAGGCCAACGGCTGGATCGTCATCCGCAATCCGATGCCGACCATCGTCTTCCTGTTCGTCTACCTCAAACACCTTCTGCTCATCGGCGAGGACGAGACGGCCCAGAAGCTCGTCTCCGAGATCGTCGACGAGGACGAAAAGATCGAGACCGAACCGCTCGTCATCCCGCAGAACGCGACGGTCAGCGACGACGCCTGGCGGGTTTCGACGCCGGCGACGATCGGCGACGACTGTCGACTCCACGGCAACGTCCGCGCCGAGACGATCGACGTCGGAACCGACACGACGATCTTCGGCAGCCTCCGCGCCCGCGGCGACGTCACCGTCGGCAGCGGAACCCGAATCCACGGCGATCTGACCACCCGCAAGGGAGACGTCACGATCGACGGCGACGCGCGAATCCTCGGCGACGTCTCCTGTGCGGACCTCGAGATCGGACCCGAGGCGGAGATCGACGGCACGATCCGCGCCAACGGCGAGATCACGATGGGAACGACCGAACGCGAACCGGAGTGACCGCGGGTTCGCCGTCTTCCCCGCTGTCGTCGAGCGTTCGCGCGTCGCGTGACGCCATCCAGCGTACTTAGTTCACCGTCGCGTTTCTCTCAGTGAATACCGACCGCGTTCTTATTGCCGATAATTGCGATAGTGGGTCGCAAGCATGGGAGAGAAAAACACGCATTTGGGATGGAGGGAACCGTGCGATCCATCGTTCTGACGAAAGGCGTCCCGGATTTTTCGGAGGGTGCCGTCTCCTTCGACGAGGACGGCCACCTGGAACGCGGGAAGACCCCGACCGTGATGAACCCCAACGACGAGGTCGCGCTCCGTGCGGCCCTTCAGACGCGGGTTCGCCACGGCGGCCACGTCAGCGGGATGAGCATGGGGCCACCCGGCTACGGCGATGTGCTCCGGGAAGCCATGGAGTCGGTCTACACCGACGACAACTACCTCCTCTCCGACCGAGAGCTCGCGGCCTCGGACACGTGGGCGACGGCGATCACGCTCAGCGCCGGCCTCGAGACCTATCAAGCGGAGGTCGGCGATATCGACCTCGTCTTCGCTGGGTTCAAGACAGCCGACGGCGAGACCGGCCAGACCGGACCGCAGACCGCCTGGGCGATGGACTGGCCGATCGTCACCCACGTCGTCGCGCTCGAGGTCGATCCCGACGAACGGCGACTGCGCGCCAAGCGACTCGTCGAGGGCGACGTCGACGAAATCGAGACTGTCGAAGCTCCGCTTCCCTGTTTCGTCATCACTGACCCGGAGTTCGAGCCGAGCTACCGGCAGGCCTCCCACCGGCTGACGCGCAAGCGACTCCGCGAAGAGACGCGAGAACGCGCGGCCGACCACGACGACCACCTGACCACGTGGAACCACGAGGATCTGAACCTCGACCCCGACTACATCGGCCTCGACGGCTCGCCGACGATCGTCTCCTCGGTCGATCCGATCCCCAAGGCGCCCTCGGAGCGCGAGGCGACGATGGTCGATCCGACCGACGCGGACGCGATGGACGACGTTCTCGAGGAGCTTCGGCCCCACGCGGCAGGTACGTCCGACCACGCGACGGAGGCGGGTGATTGAGATGAGCGACAGCAACACGGACGACGAGACGGACGACGGGCTCGGCCACCCCACGCGCGATAAGAAACACGTTCGAGCGCTCGAGGACGGCCACTACGAGGATATCTGGGTGTTCTGCGAGACCCAGCGAGGGGAGTTGCTCGACGTCTCCCTCGAGATGCTCGGCAAGGCGCGAGAGCTGATGGATCAGTTCGCCGATGATTACGGCGAGGAGGAGCGCGTCGTCGCCTTCCTCATGGGCGACGACTGCGAGGGACTCGCCGAGGAGTGTATCGCCCGCGGCGCCGACGTCGCCGTCTATCACGACGACGAGCGACTCGAGCGATTCCTGCACAAACCGTACACCGAGATCGCAGCCCACATGGCCCGCGGTGAGGGCTCACTCGAGAGCACCGACTGGCGCGAGTACGATAAGCCCCGGTACGTCCTGTTTCCCGCGACGAACAACGGGCGGGACCTCTCGGCGAAGGTGCAGGCCGAACTCGACTCGGGACTCGCCTCGGACTGTTCGGACCTCTTCATCGAGGAGAACGAGGTCTCGAACCCGGTCAAGACCGGCGAACCCGGCGTCAAGAAGACCTTCGAGAAGGTGTTGCACATGAAGCGGCCGGATTTCTCGGGTTTCGAGTACTCGACGATCCTCTGTCTGGACAACCCCGGCCGGGAGTTCCACCCGCAGGGGGCGTCGGTCATTCCGGGCAGCTTCGAACCGATGGAACCGGACCCCGAACGGGAGGGACTGGTCGTCGAACACGAGATGGAACTCGAGGACGACTGGTTCCGCGTCGAGATCACCGATGCCGACCGCCTCGAGGAGGGCGTCGACCTCACGGGTCACGACGTCGTCGTCTGCCTCGGCCGTGGGATCGCCGACGATCCTACCGGGGGGATGGAGCTCGGACTCGAGCTGGTCGACGCCTTCGAGGACGCCGCACTCGGGATCACGCGCGGCATCGTCACCTCCTCCTACGAGTTCGAGGGCCACGTCGAGGCGTACGCGAGCGAGGAGCGCCAGATCGGCGAAACCGGACAGGTCGTCGCGCCCGACCTCTACGTCGCCGCGGGCGTCTCGGGGGCCGTCCAACACAAGGTCGGCATGGACGAGTCAGACACCATCGTCGCCATCAATACCGACACCGACGCCCGCATCCGCGACTTCTCGGATTACTTCGTCGAGGGCGACCTCTTCGAGGTCCTCCCGCGGCTCACCGAGGCGGTGAAATCCGATGCGGCCGAGATCGCACTCGAGCCGACGCCCGACGCGGAAGCCGAAGTGGAGGCCGGCGCCGCCGTCGGAGGTGATGAGGATGACTGACGAGACCGACGCGTACGAACACTACGAGGCCGTCGTCGTCGGCGGCGGTCCCGGCGGGGCCGCGGCCGCCGCCAGGCTGGCCGAACACGGTGTCGAGACGCTCGTCCTGGAGCGCGGGACGGAGGCGGGCTCGAAGAACGTCTCCGGCGGGCTCATCTACGCCGAGGAGTCGGCACCGTACACGATCGACGACCTCTTCGAGGGCTTCCGCGAGGAGGCATCCGAACGTCCGGTCACGGACTACCACATTCACAACGTCGCGGGCGACTCGGTCAAAAGCTACGAACTGACCGACCTCCACGAGCACGACACAGACTGGTGCGACGCGGTCTTGCGCCGCCGGATGGACTCGTGGCTCCAGCGGCGGGTCCACGAGAAGACCAGCGAGACGGGCGGCGGCGTGCTGACCGGCGTCCGCGTGAACGGTCTCCTGCGAGACGGCGGCGAGATCGTCGGCGTCACCTGCGACGAACTCGAGCCGATCACGGCCGACCTGATCGTCGCGGCCGACGGCGTCAACTCCGAACTCGCCCGCGATGCGGGCCTGATGGACTGGGAGGAGCCCGACGAGTGGTTCCAGGGTGTCAAGGCCGTCGTCGACATGGACCGCGAGACCATCGACGATCGCTTCGGTCTCGAGGGCGAGGACGGCGTCGCCCACCTGTTCTCGGGCGACCTCTTCGAGGGCGTCCGCGGCGGCGGCTTCCTGTATACGAACGCGGACTCGCTGTCGATCGGGACCGTCTTCCACCTCGACAGCCTCGTCGAGGAGCGCGCCGAGCCCCACGAACTGCTCGACGCCCTGCTCACCCATCCCCTGCTGGCCCAGTGGCTGCGCGACGACTACGTCGAACGCGAGTACGCCGCGAAGCTCGTCCCCGATTCGAAGAAGGTCGTCCACCCCGAGCCCTACCGCGGCCGGCTCGTTCTGGTCGGCGACGCCGCCGGCCAGATGCAGGCCCAGGGGCCGATCATCAAGGGGATGAACCACGCCGTCACCGCCGGCGCGCTCGCGGCCGACGCTTTCGTCGCCGAGCGCGGCAGCGCCGATCCCGAGGCCGCGGGGCGACGGTACGCGAACTGGCTCGAGGAGTCGGGGACGATGGACAAGCTTCGACCGCGACGCTACGAGGCCGTCCGGGCCGTCGGGGAAGACGACCGCGTCACCGACGCCGTCGAGCGGGTACTCGACTCGCGGCTGGGCTCGCTCGCGATCGGCAACCCGATCGCCGACTGGGCGCTGAAGCGGGCGTACAACTCGCCGTTCCTGATCTCGATGCTCCCCGACACGCGGACGGGATACGTCACGCTCCCCACGATCGTCGCCGAGGAACACGGCCGGACGCTCCACTGGGGAAGCGAGGTCGACCCGCCCTCGCTCGAGGAGCGGATCGGCGACCTCACCTACGATACGGACGTCGGCAACCCCCACATCGAGCTCCGGGATCAGTCCGCCGACTCGAGCGGCGACGCGGTTCGCGCGTGTCCGGTCAGCGCCGAGAGCTTCGGCGGCGGCTGCTACCGATCGGAGGAGATCAAACGCAACGGCACCGCGGAGACGGTCGTCAGCCTCGACACCCAGCCCTGCATCGAGTGCGGAACGTGTGCGATCGTCGCCGACACCGAGTGGGAACACCCCCGCGGCGGCAAGGGCGTCGAGTATCGCGAGGGCTAGCCGTGAGTCGGTACGGCCCGCGGATCGCCGCCCTCGAGCGCCGTGCCGAACGCGAGCGCCGGGCCGTCGCGGACGGACTGGTCGAGCCGTCGCCCGAGGATGCGCCAGCCTACCTCCGCGACGGCGCCGGACAGGCGATCTGGTGTTACGTCGAGGCCCGGACCGGCGGCCGACTGGTTGCGCTGTCTGCGGCCGAGTTCGAAGCCCTCGAGCGAGCGATGAACCGCTGGCTCGAGTGTTACACGCGGTGTTACGGGGTCGACCTCGAGGCCGAGTTCACGGTTCGAGTCGCCGCGGAACTGTTACTGGAGACGCAAAACGTCGACGACGTCGGGCAGATATTAACTGGCGTCCCGGAGCGTTCGGCCTGACCGTTTCGGACGACCGACGACACCGTCGTGAGTATTCGAGTCGAACGACCGTCCCCGAAACGGCCCCAACGGATATTTTGACAACTATCGTGGCCTCTCTCAGTCCTTTTCGAATAATATCAGTATCAGCGGTGTTTACTGGGACAGGTGTTATGGATGTATGGTTTGAGAGGTACTTCGTTACTACTGTTCAGCATTATCTCCCGGGAGTTTCTTCTGTTTGATTCGTGGCCGAAAAGTTAATTATGGAGGGGTGAGCACCAGTTGGGTATGCGTGACGTTAGTACGGGGGATACCCCCACACGTAGCGTGTCACGACGAAAATACCTCCAGCTCGGTGCTGGTGCATCGGCCGTGGCGCTAGCGGGGTGTCTCAGTAGTGGGGACGGGCTCGTCTACCTTTGCCGGGGCGGCGTGATCGAAGACGCTGAACGAGAAGTCCTCCAGGAGTGGGAAGACGAAAACGACATCGACATCCAGTTCGAGTCGGCGGCGGACGACTCCGCGATGATGGAGCAGATTTCGGCTGATCCAGGTGGGTACGACATCGTGACGCTGGCGCCGTACGGCCTCGCTCTGGAACGACACCACCCGGATTACGAGGACGACGACTACCTCGCCGAACTCGACTTCGGAGAGGTGCCGAACTACGAGGAGAACATCCAGGAGGAGTGGCGTAACGCGGATTTCCTCCAGGGAGACGACAAGGGGATGTTCTACCACATCTCGAACCAGGGCCTCGCGTACAACACGGACGAACTCGGCGAGGTCTCTTCGTGGGAGGACATCAAGGATCCCGATCTGGACGGCGAAGTGAGCCTCTTCGACAGCGCACCGACGCGGTTCGGACAGGCCTGTGCGGCGCTCGACATGGACGTCGCGGAAGTCGTCGACGACCTCGGCGACGGAGACGAGGAACCGTTCGAACAGGTGATGGGCGAGGTCGCAGAACAGCACCAGAACGTCTACCAGTACTGGCAGGCCGGGGACCAGTTCATGCAGGACCTCCGCGAAGGGCAGGCGACCGTCGCCTCCGCGTGGGGCGGGCGCGTCGAGATGCTCGCGCGCGACGAGGACGTCCCCGTCGACTACGTGATTCCCGAAGAGGGCTGTGTGAGCTGGTCCGTCGCCTTCTCGATCATCGAAGAAAGCGACATGAAAGAGGAGGCCTACGACCTGCTGAACTTCATCTACGAGGAGGAGACGGCCACGGATCTGGTCGAGCAACACTACTATCCGATGCCGCTCGAGGGCGATCACGAGGTCATGGAAGGGCGCTTCGAATCGCTCGACGCCGATAACGTGGTCTCGTTCAGCTGGCCCCACATCTTCGGTGCGATCGACACGATCGAAGAAGAGTTCGAGAGCATCAAACACGGGTAACGACCGCAGACAAACATTACCGACCTTATCATACTATGCTCGAAGTAACCGGATTGACGAAGACCTACGGGTCACTACTGGCAGTCGACGATCTCTCGTTCAAACTCGAGCAGGGTGAGTTTGCGACCCTGCTCGGGCCGAGCGGTTGTGGAAAGAGTACGACGCTTCACGCGATCGCGGGACTGCGCGAGGCGACGGCGGGAACCGTCTACCTCCGCGGAGAGGACGTGACGGACGTCCCGACGAACGAACGCAACATCGGGTTCGTCTTCCAGCACTCGGCGTTGTTCCCCCACATGACCGCCAAAGAGAACATCACGTACGGCCTGAAAATGCAGGAGTTCACCGGCCGCGACCACGACGAGCAGGCCGAACACTTCCTCGAGATGGTCGAACTGGGCGATCACGGCGACCACAAGCCGACGGAGCTCTCGGGTGGCCAACAACGTCGACTCTCGCTCGCACGAGCGCTCGCGTACGAACCCGATATCCTGCTGCTCGACGAGCCGCTGACCGGACTCGACCGCGTGCTCCGCGAGACGATGCGCAACGAGATCAAGAAGATCCAACGCGAGGTCGACGTGACGACGCTGCACGTCACTCACGATCAGGCGGAGGCTCTGTCGATGTCCGACCGCGTCATCGTGATGAACGACGGGCAGAAAGAACAGGAAGGGCCCGCGAAGGAACTCTATCGGAATCCGCAGACGGAGTTCGTCGCCGAGTTCGTCGGCAAATCCACGAAGTTCACCGGAACGGCCGCCTCGCCGTCCGCTGGCGGCGACGGCGACGGACAGGTCGTCGCCGCAAACGCCACGGCTGTCAACGTCGGCGACCTGCAGATTCACGCCGCTGCAGCCGGCGGCGCCGCCGACGAGCGGCTCTCGCTGTACGTTCGTCCGGAGGAGATCGACGTCCACGAGACGCCGGGCGGCGGCGACGCGGTCAACTCGTTCTCGGCGACGGTGAACCACATCGAGTATCTCGGCCACCGCAACGAGATCGAAGCGACGCTCGAGGACGGCACGAACGTGACCGCATACGGCGACGCCGCCGTCGACGTCGAGATCGGCGACGAGGTCACGATCCAGTTCGATCCGGAGGACGTGATCGTGCTATGAGGACGGTCAAGATCTCCGATTCGTTCCTGCCCTCGTCGGTTCGAAAACGGGTTACGCCGCGCACGTTGGTCGGGATCGGCGTCCTCTGGTTGACGCTGTGTTTCATCGTCCCGATCGTGTT
Organism: Natronolimnohabitans innermongolicus JCM 12255; assembly: GCF_000337215.1. Classification (GTDB taxonomy): domain Archaea; phylum Halobacteriota; class Halobacteria; order Halobacteriales; family Natrialbaceae; genus Natronolimnohabitans; species Natronolimnohabitans innermongolicus. The sequence continues at coordinate 26,057 of NZ_AOHZ01000095.1, forward strand.
CTTGCTCTACGAGAGCCTGAACTTCGGCGAGGGACACCTGCTCGCAAACTACGAACAGGCGCTCGCGTGGACGTATATCAACGTGCTGGGGCGAACGTTTGTTTACGCGCTTGTGACGACGATACTCACGCTGATACTGGGCTACCTGACGGCCTACTACATCGCGTTCAAGTCGTCGCGACCGATGGTGTTGCTCGCGCTCGTCCTGTTACCCCTGTGGGTCGCGATCATCATCCGGTTTTTCGGCGTCCGGCTGTTCTTCCTGCAAAGCGGCCCGGTCCAACAGCTCTTCGGCACCGATTTCGGGATCCTGTTCTCCCGGAACGGCGTCGTACTGGGGCTGATTAGCGCGTTACTTCCGTTCGCCGTGTTGCCGATGTACAACTCGCTGCGCGCGATCGACGACGATCTGATCAACGCCTCGCGGACGCTCGGCGCCGGCCAGTTTCAGACGCTTCGGTCGGTGATCTTGCCGCTGAGCTTCTCCGGGATCGTCGCCGCGACGCTGTTCGTCTTCATCCTGGCGGCCGGTTCGTACCTCGCGCCGTCGATCATGGGCGGCCCCGCCAACAACATGATGGCGAACATCATCGCTGATACGCAGAGCTACAGCATCCCGCTCGCCTCGGCGATGGCGGTCGTCTTTACGGGACTGCTCTTGATCCTCGTCGGTTTGTTCAATCACTTCGCGAACGTCTCGGAGGTGCTCGGAGACCTATGAGGGCGCGCCTCGAGCGGCTGGGATTTATCCCGCCGTTGGTGGTCGTGTTCACGCTCTTGCTGTTGCCCGTCGTGATCGTCGTCGTGACGTCGCTGACGACCCAGCAGTCGCCGGCGATCCCCTACGACGGCCTCACCCTCGAGTGGTACGTCGAACTCACACAGGACAGACAGATCGTTAGCGCTATCCAGACGAGCGTCGTCGTCGGGGTCTTCGCCTCGGTTCTCGCCGGTATCATGGGAACGGTCACCGCGTTCGGTCTCGTCCGAAGCGAGATTCGGTTCAAGGAGTCGCTTGCGACGGTGATGCTGTTACCGATCATGATCTCGCCGGTCATCATCGGGATCGCGATCCTCCGGTTCGGAAGCAGTATCGGCGTGCCGACCGGCTATCCGATGATCATCCTGGCACACTCCGTGCTGACGTTCCCCTTCGTCTTCCTGATCGTCCGGGCCCGGCTGCTCACCTTCGACGCCCGGCTCGAGGACGCCTCGCGGACGCTCGGCGCGAACGGACTCGAGACGGCGTTCAACGTGACGCTGCCGATCGTCGCGCCGTCGATCGTCGCCGGAATGCTGCTGGCGTTCGTGATCTCGTTCGGCGAGTTCACCGCGACGCAGTTTCTCACCGGCGTCGGGACGGATACGGTTCCGATCTACATCTACACGCAGATCCAGACCGGATTGAGCCCCGTGATCAGCGCACTGGCGACCGCGCTCGTCGCACTGATGATCGTTACGAGCTACCTCGGCGACCGGATCACCTGATCCAACCGGGTACCCCCGGTCGATTCATCTTCGGGGTATCAAACACACCACTGATACTCTCGCCGAGAAGTGACGGCGTGTCGAGGACTCAGTAAATCAGTTCGTCGTCGTTCTCGACCATGTACAGCGTCCGCGCCGCGATGTTGACCGCGTGATCGCCGACGCGCTCTAAGTCCCGGATCGTCAGCAGCAGGCGCGAAACGTCCTGTAACAACAGTTCGACCGCTTCGGTGGACTCGAGTTCGCGCTCGATCAGATCCCGGACGACGATCTCGCTTGCGCGCTCGGCGAAGTGGTCGAGGTCGTCGTCGCGGGTGGCGAGTGTCCGACACGCATCGGTATCTTCCTCGTCGTAGGCGATCATGGCGTCTTCGACCATCTCGAGGGTGAGCGACCCCATCTCCTGGACGTCGACGTCGGGGAAGAGGTCCTCCTCCGCATCCAGGGTGTACTCCCCGAGGTTGACCGCGAGGTCGGCGATTCGCTCGAGGTCGGTGATGATCTTGAACGAGGCGGCGATAAAGCGCAGATCGCTCGCCACGGGCTGTTGAAGCGCCAGTAGATCGATACACTGCTGTTCCAGATCGAGGTACATGCGGTTGATCTCGCCGTCGCCCTCGATGACTTCCCGGGCCAGTTCGTCGTCTTTCTGCTCCAGGGCGTCGAGCCCCATTCGAAGTCGTTCCATCACGACCTCGCTCATATAGAGGACGTCCTCGCGGAGATCCGCGAGTTGTTCCTGATAGGATTTCCGAGCCATGGTTCACGCACCAGTCCGGGCGGAGATATAGCTTGCGCTCACCGCAATCGCCCGAAGACGGGACCAGAGGGGCTCTGGGCCGCTCGGGCCGAGATGTTGGGTGTCACTCTCAGACATACGGAGCGGTTCTCGTCCGTCGACAGAAACGTTGCCCGAGTGAAAACTACTATACGAACATCCTCCGAAAAGGGTTTACAGAAGACATTCGATGCCTAATTCGATTATAATACCGACAGACGGGAGCAAATACGCGGAAGAAGCGGCAGAAGTCGGATTCGAATTCGCGACGAAGCTCGACGCGACCGTCCACGCCGTCGCCGTCGGCGACGTCAGCCTCGCAGAGGTGTCGGCCGTCGGCGCCGCGCCGCCACAGAGCAAGGACGACGTCACCGAGATCGCGATCGAGTGGGCCGAGGAGCTCGCCGCCGAAGCCGAGCGCCACGGGCTCGAGGCCGAGCCCGTCGTCCGAACCGGAACGCCGGCCGAAGAAATCGCCGACTACGCGGCAGAGCTCGACGCCGACATGATCGTCATCGGTACCGCCGGCCGAACCGGGCTGCGAAAGCGGATCCTCGGCAGCGTTACCGACGAGGTCGTCCGGACCGCGCCGGTGCCGGTCGTGACGGTTCGACCGGACGGGAGCGTCGACGCCGCATGAGAGGCCGTCCGTAGCCGCTGTCGACGGGGGCGACGTCGACGACCCCGCACGTCTCGAGGCCGACGCGGACGATACGCCTTTGGACCCGCGAGCCGTAGCTCGTCGAGTCGATGGGGACCAACGGCCGGACGGATCACACCGAGCGACCCGACGACCGCGGCTACGGACCTGGCTGGGATGAGCTGCGAGCGAAAACGCTGCGCCGTGACGGCTACGCCTGTCGGCGCTGTGGGGCCGACGACCGGACCCTTCAGGCCCACCACGTCGTTCCGCGGTCGGCCGGCGGTCCGGACGAACTCGAGAACCTCGTCACCGTCTGTCGGCCCTGTCACGGCGTCATCCACCAGTCGAATCGGGCGTTCGACGACGTGCGCGACGACGCACCGCTGTTTCCCGATCGGACGGCGCCCGCACCGGTCGCTCGAATGCGAACGCCCGACGATCAGTGCTGTAGCCGCTGTGGCGGCGAACGGGCGGATCCGACCGAACTCGTCGCCTGGACCGATCCGACGGACGCGGCATCTGGCTCCGAAACGGACCACGAGACGCTGTGCAAACCGTGTGCCGGATTGGTACTCGAGGCGGAACCCGCGTGTACGCGGGACGGTCTAACCGGGAACCACGAGTTTTCGACCCACGAATTGACGCGCCGGCGAACGGACGCGTCGGTCAGACCCAGCCTCTTCGCCTCGCCGGCGGTCGCGATCCGACGAGAACCGCGCGGCGCTCGCGAGCGACTGGTCGACGATACGCCGCTCCGATTTCTCGTCAATCACCGCGGCGTCCGCTGGGCGACGCTCGCCGTCGTCTGTTACGTGCTGCTGATGGTCGTTCTCGTCCCGTAGCGATGAGCGACTCAAGCCTCGTGTCTGACCGAGGGCTCGAGCGTCGATCGGACTGATCGAGACGAACAGAGAATCGAGAACGGAGCCGTTCGCTATCCGAACTTCCCGGTAATGTAATCTTCGACGCGATCGCTCTCGGGGTTCTCGAAGATCTTGCCCGTGTCGTCGAACTCGACGAGGTGGCCCCCGGTGAGAAAGACCGCCGTTTTATCGGAGATGCGGGCCGCCTGCTGCATGTTGTGGGTGACGATGACGACCGTGTACTCCTCGGCGAGTTCCTCGACCAGATCCTCGATTTTCGAGGTCGCGACGGGGTCGAGCGCCGACGCCGGCTCGTCCATCAGGATCACTTCGGGGTCGGGCGCGATCGCGCGGGCGATACAGAGGCGCTGTTGTTGGCCGCCCGAGAGGTCGAGTCCGCTCGAGTCGAGTTGGTCTTCGACCTCGTCGAGGAGGGCTGCGCGCTCGAGTGCGGTCCGAACCTTCTTCTCGACGTCGCCGTCGTCTTTGCCCTGGACGCGCAGGCCGTAGGCGACGTTGTCGAAGATGCTCTTGGGGAACGGGTTCGGCTTCTGGAACACCATGCCGATCTTCCGTCGGAGGGCGACGGGATCGACGTCGTCGTCGTAAACGTCCTTCCCGTGGAAGTAGAGGTCCCCGTCGACGCGGGCGATGTCGATCAAGTCGTTCATCCGGTTGATCGAGCGCAGGAACGTTGATTTGCCACAGCCCGAGGGACCGATGAGCGCCGTTACCTTCCGTTCGGGAATGTCCATGTTGATCCCGTGAAGCGCCTGATCGTCGCCGTAGTAGACGTCGAGGTCCCGCGATTCGATGACGGCATCGTCGACCCGCGGCGATCCGAGCGGCGCGTCGTCGGTCATCGCGGCGTCGGTTGCGGAACCGCTCGATTCGGACGACGCGACGGTCTGGGGTCCGTTGGCGGTCATTTGCGGTAGTTGATCCACGAACTTCGGGCAGTTACCTGTTGCGGAATGCGCTTCGATTCGCTCGGGTTCGACGGCCGGTAACTCGGCCGCGCGAGCCCTCGTCGGTCGGATACACGCTCGCCTCGCGTTCCTGCTACCATTAGCGACACCAAGCAGCCGACGGGCTAAGTAGAATACTATGATCGCTCTATCCTGCTCCCGTCGGCTCTATAGCGCTATATAGTCGTCAGTCGCCGACATCGTCGGCACCGCTGGCGTCGTCTGGGTCGGTTGCACCGTCTGCGTCGTGGTCCGCGATCGGAAACTCGAGGACGACCGTCGCACCACGGTCTTCGGAGTCGGATCCGTCGTCCGGACGGGGAGGCGGAATCAACAATCGGCCGCCGTACCGGGTCGCGATCCAGTCGACCAGCCACAGGCCGATGCCGCCGGTGTGGGTGACCTGCGAGATCGCTTGCGTGCCGGTGACGACGGCAGCCTCGTCGGTCGGAATTCCGCTCCCGTCGTCCGTGATCCGAATCCGAACCCGTTCGTCGGTCGTCTCGACCGCGACCGCGACGGTCGGCGCCGGACCGGCGTGGTCGACGGTGTTTTCGAGTAACTCGTCGACGGCGGCCGCGACTTCGTCTCCGCAGGCAGCGACGGCTCGTTCCGGCGTTTCGACGGTTACGTCGGGAGCGGAATCGTCGTCCGTTTGTTCGCGAACGAACGCCGCTGTGCGGTCGCGGACCACGGAAGCCAGATCGGTCCGCGGCGTCGTCTCGGATTCGTCGACCGGCTCGAGGAGCGTTTCGGTCATCCGCGCGCGATCGGCCAAGTCGAGTAACTCGTCCGTCGCGAGACGAATCTCGCGGGCGGCGTCGCGGTTCTCGTCGTCCAGGCGGCCCTCGAGGTTGCTCGCTCGTCCGGCGACGACGTTCAGCGTGTTCCGAAGGTTGTGTCGCAGGATTCGGTTCAACACCAGCAGCATCTGTTCGCGACGCGACAGTGCGGTTGCAAGCCGATCGAGCGTGTCTTCGATGCGCTGCCACTCCGCGGGCCCGTCTACCGACGGTCCGCCGTCGTACTCCCGGCGCTCGAGCGCCTGTACGCGTTCGGTTACGCGCCCGATTCGACGGATCTTCGATCGATAGATCCAGGTTCCAAACGCGGCGATGACGCCGAGGACGGCGAGTCCGGCACCCGCCTGGAAGACGATCAGCCGATTCAGTTGCTCGTCGATCACCGCCCGGTCGCGGTGGGCGGTGACCATCCAGCCGGTCGTCTCGAGGGTCGCGTTCTGCGTCGTGCTGTCGTCGAACGCCGCTGCGCTCGTATAGACCGTCTCTCCCCCGGCGGTGACGGTAACGGCGTCGTGCTCGGTTCCGCGGTCGATGGCGTCGAAGAAGTCTGTTTCCTCGAGGTGATAGGCGGCGTTGAGCGCGCCGACGACCTCGCCGTCGTCGAAGAGGGGCACGCTGAACGCGACGATCGTGTTACCGGTGCGCGCCGAGAGCGGGTCGCTGACGGATGATTCCCCCTCGAGCGCCCGATCGACGTACGGTCGGTCACCGAGTTCGGTTTCGACGAGGTCTCCGCCGTCGGTCGCGTCGTCGCTCGTCGCGTACGAACGCACGGTGCCGTTCTCGGAGACGACCGTCGCACCGTCGAAGGTACCGGCCGCGACGAACGACTCGAGGGCCGCGTCTTGTTCGTCGGTTCCGTGACCCCGAAGTTCAGCGTTCGTCGCGGCGACTTCGACGGTCCGCTGTTGTTCTTCGAGCCGGTCGTCGAGAATCGACGCCGAGAGCTCGGCTCGGTCGGCGATCGCCTCGTCCGTTGTCTGCTCGACGCCAGACCGGTGGGTATCGAACGTGACCGTCAGAACACCGCCGGTGACGACCACGACGACGAGGAATGCGATACCAAACCGATAGACGAGTCTCATTACCGACGCTCCCTGTGAGCGATTGCGAGAACGGGCGTATTACTCTTGTGGCTATTCCGAGATCGTTCGAGGATCGACGGTCAACTGCGGTCTCATCGCGGTGACGAGAGTAGCCACTGACCGTCGCTGCACACCCGATCGCACGACTGCTGTGCGATCAATCTGTAAACCGTCCCAGTTGTCGCGATAGTGAGCTCGTAGTGCAACACCGCGTCGAGTTCACCCCACCACTGAAGTGGGTGAGCGTTCGCCCCGGTCGGCTGTCCGGTTAGCCTCGCCGGTCGTACTTGTTTCGTATGTAGATGGCGACCGCGTTCATGAGCAGTAGTACCGTCAGCAAGACGACGATCCCAGCGGCGGCGACGTGTTGAAACTCGGCTTCAGGTGCTTTCGCCCACTCGAAAATCTGCATCGGCATCGCTGCGAACGACCCCGTCGGATCGGTCAAGTTCGGTGGGCCGAACATCGAGGTCGCCGCACCAACCATGATGATCGGCGCCGTTTCACCGATCGCTCTGGAGAGTGAGAGAATGATACCGGTCATAATACCGGGGATCGCTTCGGGAAGGACGACGCTACGGATCGTTTGCCACTTGGTAGCCCCAGCGCCGTAGGACGCCTGCCGCATCGAGTCGGGTACTGCACGGAGCGCCTCCTGGGTTTGAACGATGACGATCGGGAGGATCAGCAGCGTCAGTGTTAACGCACCCGCGATGAGGCTCGATCCGGCCCCTATCGCGCGAACGAACAGCGCGAGTCCGAGCAGTCCGTACACGATCGATGGAACGCCCGCGAGGTTCGCGATGTTTGCCTCGATTAACTGCGTGAGACGATTATCGCCGGCGTACTCCTCGAGGTAGATCGCGGCGCCGACACCGAGTACGAGGGTAAAGATCGCGGTAAAGACGATCAGATAGATCGAGCCCACGAGCGCGGGATAGATCCCACCAGGTCCGGTAGGGAGGTCTCCGTAGTTGGACGGGTTATAGTGGTCGACGATCATCGACGGAGGATGTGTGATAAACTCCCACGTTACCCACCCCCACGCCTCCGAAACGACGTCGTACAGTAGCGCGATCAGGGCGACGATTCCGACCAATGCCGCGACCATACAGAGGCCGAGAAAGATCCGTCCGTAGCGCCGCATTCGGCGGATCGATGGATCGTTCACCGCGAACGCGTCTTCCTCGGTTCCGGATTCCGGCGTACTCATTGGTACTCCTCCCGGTACCGCGACCGTATCCACATGCTGCCGAGGTTCATGGTAAACGTCATCAAGAACAGGGTGAGTCCGAGCGCGAAGAGGCTCATGTAGCCGATCGAACCGACCGACGCGTCACCCGTTCCGATTTCGACCATGTACGCCGTCATCGTCTGCATTTCCGCGAACGGGCTCATCGTGATCTGCGGTAACATTCCGACTGCGAGCGTGACTGCCATCGTTTCACCGATCGCTCTCGAGATAGCGAGGATGTACGCGGCGAGAATACCCGACAGTGATGCTGGAAGCACGACCTGTGTCGATACTTCGAACTTCGTCGCCCCGAGACCGTAGGCGGCGTTACGAAGCGAATCAGGGACGGAGCTCATCGCGTCTTCAGAGATTGACGAAACCATCGGGATGATCATGATGCCGACGACAATCGCACCAGAAAGCGCGTTGAACACACCGACGTCCGGGTAGAATAGCTGGATAATCGGCGTGATAAACGAGAGTGCGAAGAAGCCGTAGACGATCGTCGGAATGCCGGCGAGCACCTCGAGTGTCGGTTTCAACGCACTGCGAATCCGCTCGTCGGCGTACTCCGAGAGGTAGATTGCCGTCAGCGTCCCCACCGGGATCGCGATGAGCGCGGATCCGACGGTGATCACCATCGTCCCCCACACGAGCGGCAACACGCCGAAGCTCGGATCGGCCGAGTCACGGGGGTTCCACTCCGTCCCAGTGAGGTATTCGACGAGCGACACCTCCGAGAAGAAGTCGATCGCCCCGTCTACGAGCACGAGAATAATCGCTACCGTCGTGAGGACGGTTACGAGGGCACAGGAGAAGAAAATCCATTTTGCAGCCTTGTCGACCGTGTTCCCGACGTCGTTGCTCTCTCGGCTGAGGTCGAGTGGTTCCGAGCTCATTCGTAGTCCTCGTATAGTTCGTCGAGTCGCTCGTGTTGTTCTTCGATCGTCTCGTCTTCGACCTCGAAAAAGCCGACGTCCAGGGACGCCGCTTGCGTGTTATCGAGATAGAATCGAAGGAACGCTCGCACCTCTTCGCGTTCGAGTGAACGCTCCCGTACGTAGAGGTACATCGGTCGGGAAAGCGGGCTGTAGGTCCCCTCCCGGATCGTTTCCGGTTCGGGTTTTTCACAGCCGTCGCCGTCGTCGACCTCGATCAATTCGAGATCGTCTTCGTTCTCGTAGTAGTAGCCGGCACCACCGAAGCCGATCGCGTGTCGGTTGTCTCGGACGCCCCGGATGATCGCGTTCGTGTCGGGCGTTCCGCTGTAATCGTTCCGAATATTCCCGACGTTACCGGTGATCTCCTCGGTAAAGTAGTCGAAGGTCCCCGACGCCGAATCGCGGCCGTACAGCGATATCGGTTCGTCGGGCCAGTCGCTCTCATCGGGAACGTCGATGTCGTCGGACCAGTCGTCCTCGTCCGATTCAACGACCAAATCCCGCCACGTTTCGATCTCCGAGCCGCGTTCCCAGAGCAGCCCCAACTGCTCGGTCGTGAGACAGTCACACCAATCGTTGTCTTCGTGTTTCATAATCGCGATACCGTCTCGGACGACGTCGAGTCGGAACCAGTCGACTCCGTTCTCCTCGCACATTTCTGCTTCGTCGTCGGCGATCTCACGACTCGCGTTTTGAAGATCGGTCTCACCCCGACAAAACTGCTGGAATCCAGCACCAGTGCCCGCGGGTCTGACGGGAATTTCGACCTGGTTGTTTTGCCACATGAACTGTTCAGCGACTAGGGCAGTGTTCGGTCGAAGGGTGTTCGAACCATCGACTACGATCTCTCCTTCGAGACCGCTGTCTTCGCCGCGAGTGATACACCCCGACAGCCCCATCACACTCGATCCTGCGACACCGAGTAAAACGCGACGACGAGAGACGCCGTCTACACCGGATATCGGCTCGGTACCCATCGCCCTGTTCTACCCACGTGCCGTCTAAATACCCTACTATGTTATCTATATATCCCTATGTACGACACAAAGTAACAGTGCTCATCGAACAGTCAATATAGGATCACGACTACCAGAAGCGGCGATTCGGATGACGACGCGCGAAGGGACGACGACTATAGAGGAAGGAGGATTTATGCATATCCGGTCGGAACCGGTCCGTATGGAGACGCGCAAGGTCCAGGTGACGGGCGGGTCAACGTATACCGTCTCGCTGCCGAAATCCTGGGCGACGGCAAACGACGTCAGCGCCGGGACGATCGTCGAGTTCTTCCCCGAGAAGGACTCGCTGTTGCTCACGCCACAGAGCGAAACCGATCGTCAGGAAGGGACCCTCGACATCGCAGACCTCGAGGGCGAGCGCCTCACCCGAGCCGTCATGACGATGTACGTCAGCGGCTTCGACATCATCCGCCTCGAGGCGGGCCGGATCACGACGGACCAGCGACGCGCCATTCGGAGCGCGACCCAGAGCCTGGTCGGCGTCGAGGTGCTCGAGGAAACGACCGACAGCGTCGTCATCCAGGACTTGCTCGACTCTTCGGAGCTCTCGATCGTCAACGCCGTCTCACGAATGCGTTTGATCGCCCGCTCGATGCTCGAGGACGCCGTCACGGGCCTTGTCGAGAACGACGACGATATCGCGCGGGATGTGATCGACCGCGACGACGACGTCGACCGCCTCTGGCTGGTCGTCTCGCGAATCTTTCGCGCGACGCTGCGCTCGCCCCGGGCCGCCGAGGAACTCGGCGTCCCCCGAGAGGACTGTTTCGACTACCACTCGAGCGCCCGGCAACTCGAGCGCGTCGCCGACCACGCGGCCAAGATTTCGAACCTGGCGCTCAAACTCGAGCAGATTCCCGAAGACGTCGCCGATGCGCTGGTCGCGCTCCACGCCGACGCCTCCGACGTCCTCGAGAAGTCGATGGACGCGCTGGTCGCCGACGACACCGAGGAGGCAAATCGGCTCGGTCACGCCGCCCGCGAGGCCGTCCTCGAGATCGACGAACACACGCGGACGATCGACGACATGCTGCGCGACCTCGAGCCCGTGCAGGCCCAGTCGCTCGGATTGATCGTCGACTCCCTCTCGCGAAGCGCCGACTACGGCGGCAACATCGCCGAGACGGCGTTACAGAAGGCGGCGCCGCGACCCTAAGACGTCGGTCGCCGTCGGTTTTTCGAATCGAGGGGAGTCGTCACGGCGCTACTCGCGTCTAACCCGGTTGGGGTCGACTAACCCGAGCGCTATCGCTCGAGACCGTGAAAACGTCGCCGCCGAGCGGCGGCGGCGGGGTGAAACAGGAGCAGTTAGTCGGAGTCGATCAGTCGAGCAGGACGGCGTTGACCTGGCCGGTCTGGCCGGGTCGGGACGTCACGCGGGCGGTGCCCTCGGCGGTCTCGATGACGGCGCCTTTCGTGATGATGTTTCGGCGGACGTAGTTGGGGTTGGCGTCGTTCTCGACGACGTCCTCGATCTCGGCGGCGACCGTCTCGCCGTCCTGGTTGACGCTGGCGACGTTCGTCGCGAGCGCGCGGGTCTTCGTGCCGTTGCCGCGGACGTCGACGGTTCGGAATCGAGGCTCGCCGACCTGCGTCTCCGTCGGCAGGCGTCCGAGTTCGTCTTTACGGCGCTTTCGAACGTTCTTCAGTCGGCCGCCGGTTCGCTTTCGCGTGGAGCGTCCCTGGTCTTGCATACACGCAACCAGTCCCGGCGGATATTTATATGCAACGAGTCGTGGCCCGTCGCCCCTCGTTGTGTCCGCTCGCAGAGTACCGACCGCTCACTCGTCCGCGACCAGACAGTAGGCGTGACCGGGTTCCTCGAGAACTGTCTCCGCGTCATCGTCGTAGTAGTTCGAAAAGACGCCGCGCTCGGCGTAGTAGATCCGCCCGTCGACGGGAACGGGCGCGCTCGTCACGCGCCCGCGGTTCTCGACGCGCCAGCGTCGGTCGCCGGTCTCCTTGTCGAGCGCGTAGAGGTGGGTGTCGTACGATCCCGCCAGCACCGTCTCGGCGGTGACGCTCAGCGCGCCGATGACGCGCCCGTCGACGTCCGTCGACCACACCTCCTCGCCCGAGTCGGCTTCGAGGGCGTAGACGAAGCCGTCGTCGCTGCCCATGTAGACGATCCCCGCGTCGGTGTCGACGGCCGGATTCGACATGATCGAGCCGCCGGTCTCGAACGACCAGCCCTCCGAGCCGTCCTCGAGGTCGATGCAGTAGAAGTGGTTGTCCCAGCTACCCACGTAGCCGTAGCCGTCGTACGCCGCAGCTGTTCCCTTGATCTCCGCACCCTCGCGGAACGCGCCGCCCTCGCGCTCGTCGCCGACCGCGTCCGCCTGGAACTCCCACTCGAACTCGAGGGAGGGAAACGCCCAGCCGTAGAGGACGCCGTCGTTCGATCCGGCGACGATTCGGCCCGTCTCGAGGTCGATCGTCGGCGAGGGGTGGGGTTGGCCCCACATCCGATCGTCGCTCCAGGTCGGCTCGCCCGTGTTCGGATCGATCTCCCAGAGCGTGCCCGTCGAGGGCGAGCCGTACTCGGAGACGACGTACAGCGAGCCGTCGTAGTAGGCCGGACTCGAGCCGATTGCGAGCGCGTCGTCGAGCCTGCTCGCGCGCGTCCGCCAGACGATCTCGCCACCGTCGATATCGAAGGCGTAGAGGTCACCGTCGTAGCCGCCGATATAGGCGGTGTCGCCGACGATGGCGGCCGAACCGTGAAAGCCGAGGTCGGTCGCGCCGGTCGGCGTCGACCACTGCAGTTCGCCGTTCGGCGCGTAGGCGTACACCCGGCCGTTGTCGCCGGCGAAGACGATCGTCTCCCCGTCGGGCGTCGGCACCGGACTCGCCTTCGCCGCGGTGTGGCCGACCTCGTTGAGCGGAACCGACCACGAGACGCGCACGGAGTCGGGGACGGTTTCGTCGGGGTAGTAACCCAGTCGTCGCAGCCCGCCGTGAAACAGCGACACGTCGTCGTCGGCGCCGACGCGGTCGCCGAAGACTGACGGGGAGTCGACACAACCGGCAAACCCGGACGCCGCCGCAATCCCGGCCGCACCGAGGAGCCGGCGCCGCGAAAGGGCGGTCCCACGAACGCGATCTGATGGCGTCTCGACGTCTCGGCTCGGAAGCTCCATTGCGAACTCTAGTCGATTGTCGACGAGCGGATAATAAAGACCGACGCTTCGCTCGTCTTCGGCTGGCTCGGCGCGGTGGCTCTATTCGTCTGCGACCAGACAGTATGCGCGACCCGGCTCCTCGAGGACGGTCTCCGCGTCGTCGTCGTAGTAGTTCGAAAAGACGCCGCGCTCGGCGTAGTAGATCCGCCCGTCGACGGGAACGGGCGCGCTCGTCACGCGTCCGCGGTTCTCGACGCGCCAGCAGCGGTCTCCGGTCTCTTTGTCGAGCGCGTAGAGGTACGAATCGTACGATCCCGCGAGGACCGTCCCCGCGGTGACGCTCAGCGCGCCGATGACGCGTCCGCCGACGTCCTCCGCCCACAGTTCGTCGCCGGAGTCGGCCTCGAGGGCGTAGACGAAGCCGTCGTCGCTGCCCATGTAGACGACCGCTTCCTCGATGTCGACGGCCGGGTTCGACATGATCGAGCGGTCAGTCTCGAACGACCAGACCTCCGAGCCGTCCTCGAGGTCGATACAGTAGAAGTGGTCGTCCCAGCTGCCGAAATAGCCGTAGCCGTCGTACGCTGCGACCGTTCCCTTGATCTCGCCGCCCGCGCGGAACGCGCCGTCCTCGCGCTCGTCGCCGTCGGCCTCGACGTCGAACTCCCAGGCGAACTCGAGGGAGGGGAACTCCCAGCAGTAGACGACGCCGTCGTTCGACCCCGCGAAGATCTTCCCCGCGTCCAGATCGATCGTCGGCGAGGGGTGTGGTTGGCCCCACATGCGGTCGTCGTACCAGGTCGGCTCGCCGGTTTCGGCGTCGAACTCCCACAGCGCCCCGGAGGAGGGCGAGCCGTACTCGGCGATGACGTACAGCGAGCCGTCGTAGTAGGCCGGACTCGAGCCGATCGCGAGGGTGTTCTCGAGTTCCGCGGAGCGCGTTCGCCAGACGATCTCGCCGCCGTCGATATCGATCGCGTAGAGGTCGCCGTCGTAGCCGCCGATGTAGGCGGTGTCGCCGACGATGGCGGCCGAGCCGTGAAAGCCGAGGTCGGTCGCGCCCGTCTGGGTCGCCCACCGTTCCTCGCCCGCCGGCGTGTAGCCGTAGACGACCCCGTTGTCGCCGGCGAAGACGATTGTCTCCCCGTCGGGCGTCGGCACCGGACTCGCCTTCGCCGCGGTGTGGCTGACCTCGTTGAGCGGAACCGACCAGTCGACGGTGACCGACTGCGGGACGACCTCGTCCGGGAAGTAGCCGAGCCGGCGCAGTCCGCGACGGAACAGCGAGACGTCGTCGTCCGGATGCGTCGCGTACTCGGGCACCGACTCCGCGGGCTCGGCGTTCGCGCAGTTCTCGACGGTGTCGCCGCCGTCGGTGCCGCCATCCTCGAGGAGCCCGATACAGCCCGCGAGCCCGACGGCCCCGGCCGTCCCGGCCGCCTGGAGGAGTCGTCGTCGGGACGGCGTTCGGCTGACTCGAGCGGGTTCGGACGTCGCGTTCTCGGTCGTCGGATCCATTAGCGTGTCTGTACACCGCTGGGCGATAATCGCACAAAAAATATCGGGTCCCTTGCAGCGAGCGGTCGAACGGATCGAGAGCTCGAGTGGGCCGCCCCGCGTGCGCGGTGGGACTGCGCTACCTGCGCGGAACCGAGACTCCCGTGAATTGGGTGTGACTCGAGGCGAATGGGCGCTTGCGCCCGTTCGCTCGAGGGATCGACGATCCCTCGCTACTCGCGGGTCACTTCGTTCCCCGCTCGTGTCTCGTGATTTCGCCCTTCGGGCTCCGAATCACGCTACTCCTGCTGTGCGTCGACGACCGCCACACCCGCCAGGCTCACAGATGGACCTTTTTCCGCTCGGGTTCACTCGCTGTGCTCGCTCACCGCTCA
>NZ_AOHZ01000096.1 GCF_000337215.1 Natronolimnohabitans innermongolicus JCM 12255
TGGACCTTTTTCCGCTCGGGTTCACTCGCTGTGCTCGCTCACCGCTCACGCAAAAATCTCCTCCAAAAAGCCGCTCGTTCGCTCACGGATGCTGCCCATCCGTTCGCATCTCTCGCGGGTACTATTCTTGCTGTGCGTCGACGACCGCCACACCCGCCAGGTTCACGATATCCTTGACCTCGTCGCCTCGCTGGAGGACGTGAACCGGTTTGTCCATGCCGACCAGCATCGGACCGATGGCGTCGGCGCCGCCCAGTCGCTGGAGCAGCTTGTAGCCGATGTTCCCCGACTCGAGGTTCGGGAAGACGAGCACGTTCGCCGGCTCGTCGAGGTCGGAGAAGCCGTAGGTGCCCTCGAGGATGTCCTCGACGACGGCGGTGTCGGCCTGCATCTCGCCGTCGACGGGGAAGTCGATCTCGGGGTCGTTCTGGAGCATCCGCGCCGCGTTGCGCGGCTTGCGGGTGCCCTCGTTGTTGACGCTGCCGAAGTTCGAGTACGAGAGCAAGGCCGCGCGCGGTTCGATGTTGAACCGGCGGGCGAGTTTGCCCGTCTGCTTGGTGACTTCGGCGAGGACCTCCTCGTTGGGGGCCTGATTGACCGTCGCGTCGGCGACAAAGATCACGCGGTTCTTGAACGCGAGCAGGTAGACTCCGGCCGCGTAGTCGACGTCGTCGGCCGTGCCGATGACCTGCAGCGGCGGGCGAAGCGCCGAGGGGTAGTGGTGGGAGAGCCCGGTCAGGAGCGCGTCCGCGTCGCCCTGTTCGACCATCACGCTGCCGAAGTAGTTCGTATCGCTCTCGACGAGGTCGCCCGCCTCGGTTCGGGTGATACCCTTTCGAGCCCGGAGTTCGTGCAGTCGGTCGGCGTACGTCGTGTAGTCGCCGACTTCCGGATCCGCAACCTGTGGCTCGAAGTCGAGGCCGAGGTTCGCCGCTGTCTGGCGGATCTCGCTCTCGTCACCGATCAGGATCGGCAGGGCGATTCCCTGCTCCTGGATCTGGTAGGCCGCGCGGATCATCTTCTCGTTTTCGCCCTCCGCGAGCGCGACCGTCTTGGGATCGCTCTTCGCTTTGTTGAGGACGACGCGCATCATCTCGCGGGACTTGCCGAGGCGGGCCTCGAGTTCCTCCTCGTATGCTTCGAGGTCAATCTCGGTGCGGGCGGCGCCGCTTTCCATCGCGGCCTCGGCGATGGAGGGTGCGACACGGAACAGGACGCGCGGGTCGACCGGCTTCGGGATGATGTAGTCGGGCCCGTACTGGATCGGATCGTCGCCGTAGGCCTTGACGACCGCGTCGGGGACGTCCTGTCGGGCCAGGTCCGCCAGCGCCTCGGCGCAGGCGACTTTCATCTCCTCGTTGATCTCCGTCGCGCGCACGTCGAGCGCGCCGCGGAAGATGAAGGGGAAGCCCAGGACGTTGTTGACCTGGTTCGGATAGTCCGAGCGACCCGTCGCCATAATCACGGTGTCGTCGCGGGCCGCTTTGGCCTCCTCGTAGCCGATCTCGGGATCGGGGTTGGCCATCGCGAAGACGATCGGATCCGAGGCCATCGACTGGATCATCTCCTGGGAGACGATGCCGCCGATCGAAAGGCCGACGAAGACGTCCGCGCCCGTCATCGCGTCCGCGAGGTCGCCTTCCGGGACGTCTCGAGCGAACTGCTGTTTGTACTCGTTGACGTCGCCCGCCGCTGCGCGGTCTGCGGTGATGATCCCCGAGGAGTCACACATGGTGATGTTCTCCCGGCGAACGCCGAGCGAGACGTAGAAGCGGGCCGTCGCGATCGCGCTCGCGCCGGCGCCCGAGAAGACGATCTCGAGGTCCTCGAGGTCCTTGCCGGCGATGTCGGCGGCGTTCAGCAGCGCTGCACCGGAGATGATCGCGGTCCCGTGCTGGTCGTCGTGGAAGACGGGAATGTCGATCTCCTCGCGCAGGCGCTCCTCGACGGTGAAACACTCCGGCGCCTTGATGTCCTCTAAGTTGACGCCGCCGAAGGTCGGCTCCATCATCTTGATCGCCTCGACGATCTTGTCGGGGTCGGCCTCGTCGAGTTCGATATCGAAGACGTCGATATCGGCGAATCGTTTGAACAGAACACCTTTCCCCTCCATGACCGGTTTCGATGCTTGGGCGCCAATGTCACCCAATCCGAGCACCGCGGAACCGTTCGAGACGACGCCGACGAGATTCCCTTTGGCGGTGTAGGTGTAGGCGTCGTTCGGGTCTTCGTCGATTTCGTTACACGGGGCGGCCACGCCGGGCGAGTACGCAAGCGAGAGATCACGCTGCGTATTCGTCGGTTTCGTGGTCGAAATCTCGATCTTTCCCGGCGGATCGGTCCGATGGTACTCCAGTGCGTCCTCGTCTAATCCCATACCGGCAACACTGCAGGGGAGTACTAAAAACAATGCGAAGGGGAGTTTCGACGATCGTCGTACTTCGCTGCGATCGACGGTCGAACGCCGCAAGTCACTGCGGTCACAGGATTCGACCGTTTTATACACACCGACCGAGTGAGATGGGGTATGGACGTCGCGCTTGGTGGGACGTTCGACCCCGTCCACGACGGCCACCGACGGCTGTTCGAACGGGCGTTCGAACTCGGAGACGTGACTGTGGGGCTGACGAGCGACGAACTCGCGCCGAAGACGCGACACGTCGAACGACGCGTCAACTCTTTCGACGAGCGCAAGGCAACCCTCGAGGACGAACTCGAGTCGATCGCGACCGAATACGACCGCGAGTTCGAGGTTCGTAAACTCGAGGAGCCGACCGGAATCGCGACAGAACCACAGTACGACTACCTGGTCGTCTCACCGGAGACCAAAGACGGTGGAGAGCGGATCAACGAGATTCGCCGCGAACGGGGTCACGACCCCCTCGAGGTCGTCGTCGTTCCGCACCTCCGGGCCGACGACGGAGACATCATCTCGAGCACGCGGATCGTTCACGGCGAGATCAACGAACACGGAACCGTCCTCGACGAGGCGTCGTCGGACGACGCCTGATTCACGCTCGTCTCACAGCGAACTACGATCGATAGCTCGAGTCGACTGCCGAGTCCGAGTTGGGGACCGTTTCGTTCTCGTATCGTATACTTACGCCGCCCCAGTCCGGGACTATCCGCTCGAAACGACCGAAAGGACAGGTGTGTTAACAATTACCACTTCGGCGGTTCGAGTCCCGCGCGCTCGAGCAGGTCCTTCCATCGGGATTGGATCGAGAGCCGCGAGACGTCCGCCGCGTCGGCGACGGCCCCCTGCGTTCTGCCGTCGCCGGCGACGAGCGAGCCGGCGTAGAGACTCGCCGCTAACACGGCGCGTTTCGAGCGGTCGTCGTCGGGAACGTCCGTCAGAAAGAGTTCGACAGCACACGATCGCGCCTCGGCCGCCAACTCCAGTCGGTCAGCGATCCGCTCGAGTTCCTCGAGCCACTGTTCGTATTCGATCCGATCTCGAGCACTGTGCATGTGCGATCGGTACCCGGCCGGCGTGGATAAACCTACGGCACCGGCTTCAGGCCAGCGCAATATTACCAGTTAGCGTAAATAAATACCGTTCATGCCACCCCAATGCGTTGCTACAGCCGGCAACGTTCAGCTACGAACGACTAGGGCTACTAACTGATTTCTGATGAATTGACTAGGACGCGACTACTAAACCACCGGCTCTTCGATTGTTCGAGTACACGCGCGCCGTTCGCAAGCGGTGGACGCTGTCCCGTCATGAAAGAGCCAACCTGCAAGCTCGTCTGTACCGGATGCGGCCTCGAGATGCCGTATCGGAATCGATCGCTGGCCGAACAAGCCGCGGAACTCCACCAGCTGCGGGATTCGGAGCATATTACATTTATCGTGCCGCCGGACTGGTCGCCCGAGGAGCCAGTGAAACAGCGGTAGTTCGTATCGACAGGTACTTACTCGATTCGTGAAAAGCGTAGGATGAGCGCGGGTAGCCAAGCCAGGCCAACGGCGCAGCGCTTAGGACGCTGTCCCGTAGGGGTCCGCCGGTTCGAATCCGGTCCCGCGCATGGTTCTGCGGCGAGCAACCCGCGAGCCGCAGGTTCTGTATCGGGCCGGATTCGAACGAGAGAAGACGCGCGCAGCGAAGCGAGCACGTCTTCGCGTTGTTCGAATCCGGTCCTGCTCCTTCGCTCACTTCGTTCGCTCGGTGCACGAACGACGCCTCGAGCGGCAAATACGGTCGTATCGGTAGCACACGGCAGACACACGTCAGACGGTCCACAACGCTTATTCACGCGGGAACAGCTATTACGAGCAATGGCCGGGTTAGACGACGTGTTCGGGGATTTCTATACGAGTGTCGACGCCGTGTTTCTCTTCTCGCCGAGCGGCTCGTTTTACGAGCGGTTCGCCGACGTCGACGACCTGGACGTCATCGTCGTCGGCACGGAAAACACCGTCAACGGCGAGACGTTCGTCGAACTCCCGCTGGCGTTCGACGACGTCAAAGAACGGATCCGTTTTGGCATCGAAGGCGCACTCGAGCAGAACGTGATCGAAGACGGCGACGAACTCGTCTGTACGACGAGCGTCTTCAGCGACGGAACCGATACGATCTCGCGAGTGCGAGCCGACGCGGAGACACACACGGGCATCTACGACCTGTTCGTCAAATCCCGCGCCGAGCCGGAAGTGATCAAGGCGGTTCTCGAGCTCGCGATCGAACTCGGGAAGAAGGGACAGAAGGGGAAACCGGTCGGTGCGCTGTTCGTCGTCGGCGACGCGGGGAAGGTGATGAACAAGTCTCGCCCGCTTTCGTACAACCCCTTCGAGAAGTCCCACGTCCACGTCGGCGATCCGATCGTCAACGTCATGCTAAAGGAGTTCTCGCGGCTCGACGGCGCGTTCGTCATCTCGGACGCGGGCAAGATCGTCTCCGCGTATCGGTACCTCGAGCCGTCGGCCGAAGGCGTCGACATCCCGAAGGGGCTGGGTGCACGCCACATGGCCGGCGGTGCGATCACGCGTGATACGAACGCGATAACGATCGTCCTCTCGGAGAGCGACGGCCTCGTTCGGGCGTTCAAGGCCGGTGAGCTCATCCTGGAGGTCGATCCGGAGGCGTACTGATATGGTCGACTGGCAGACGCTCATCGACGAACCAGCCGTGATAGCCGCGGCGGTGCTGGCGCTCGGGATCGTCGTCGGCTACCTGGTCGGGCGGCTCAACGAGGAGTTGTTGACGGCGTCGGGGGTTCCGGAAGCGGTCGAAGGAACGCCGTTCGAGCGGACCGCCCAGTCGCTCGGGACGTCGACGGTCGATATCGTCGCCCGGCTGAGTTCGTGGTTCATCTACGGGATCGCCGTGCTGACGGCGATTCACATCGCGCAACTGCTGGATACGGATCAGTTCTGGCTGCGAGTGACGGAGTTCATCCCGCAGGTGTTTATCGCCGTCCTCGTGCTTATCATCGGATTTATCGTCGCCGACAAGGCGGAACTCGTCGTCAGCGAGTACCTCCGCGGCGTCAAACTCCCGGAGGTCTCGGTGATCCCGAAACTCGTCAAGTACACCGTCCTCTACGTGACGCTGATCATCGCGCTCGGACAGATCGGCGTCCACGTCGTCGCCTTGCTCATTCTGCTGACGGTGTACGCCGTCGGTATCGTTATCGTTGGGACGGTGGCGTTCAAGGATTTCCTCGTCTCGAGTGCGGCCGGGATCTACCTGTTGTTGAATCAGCCCTACGGCATCGGCGACCGAATCCGGATCGGGGAGCAGACCGGGATCGTCCAGGAGGTTGATCTGTTCGTCACGAAGATCGAAGACGACTCCGAGGAGTACATCGTTCCCAACCGAAAAGTGTTCGAGGACGGAATCATCCGGATTCGGGAGTAACGAACCGGTCGTTGCGTCCACGACCCAGAAGCGAAACAACGCGACGCGCCGTGAGCACTGTCCTCTCTACGGTGTGCCCGTTCCGACACGTCGCGCCTCTCGAATCGACGTCTCCGTTCCGGACGCGCCATCGACCGCACGTGGAGTCGGGTAATCATCGAACGGAAGACACGATCACCGAGGGGGTATCGTAACATTGTTAGCGGTCCGGTATCGTCTCCCATACAATAGCTAATCAAACCAATGACAGAACATCGAATCATCAATACGAAAGTCGGCGTGCTCGGTGCGACGGCGCTCGTCATCGGCAACGTGATCGGTGTCAGCGCGTTCGTCCTCCCGGGACCGCTGGCCGGAGACACCGGCCCGGGGATCATCGTCGCGTTGTTGCTCGCGATGATCCCGCTGGTCTTCGGCATCCTCCTGTCGCTCCAGCTCGGGAGCGCGATTCCCGTCGCCGGCGGCAGCTACGTGTACGCGTCGCGGCTCGTCGGCCCCTTCTGGGGGTTCTTACTGCCGTGGATCACGATACCCGGCGTCTGGGCCGGCATGCTGTTCATCGGAATCGGCTTCGCCGAGTACGTGAGCTTCGTCTCCGAAACGGTTGCGGCGATACCGGAGATTCCCGAACTCGCCCTCGTCTACGCGTTGCTCATCCCCTTTATCGTGTTGAACGTTTTGGGGATCAAGATGGTCGCAATCGTCCAGTTCGCGATGGTCTCGTTGATCGTCGTCGGGATGCTCTCGTTCATCGTTCCCGGCCTCTTCGAGGTCAACGCGGCGAACTACGATCCCCTGTTCCCCGAAGGCGTCGGCCCGGTGATCGTCGCCGTCGTCTCGCTGTACTTCCCGCTTCGGGGCTTCAGACTCATCGTCGAGATCGGCGAGGAGATGGAGGATCCGGCGCGAAATATCCCCCGCGCGCTCGCCCTGTCTGCCGCCGTTTCGTTGACGCTTCTGGCCGGCCTCATCGCCGTCCTCGTTGGCGTGACAAACTGGCAGGATCTGGCCGGCATGGACGCCGCCGTCGCGCAGGTCTCGCTGGATAACTTCCCCGCACCGCTGACCGCGCTCGTCCTCGCCGCCGCAGCGATGGGCGCGCTCACCTCGATCAACATGACCTACACCGCCTACTCGAGACAGCTCATGCGAGCGGGACGCGACTACGTGATCCCGTCGGCGATCGCCCGCGTCCACGACCGGTTCGAGTCGCCACACGTCGCCGTGCTCGTTCTCGGTATTCCGCCGCTGCTCGTCGCGCCCGTCGCGCCGGACACGGTCACGCTCTCGATCGCACTCTCGCTGACGATCCTGTTCGGACTCGCGATCGCCGGCGTCACCCTGTGGAACCTCCCGAAGGTGTACCCCCAGCGCTACGAGTACTCGCTGTTCAAGCTGCCGCCCGTGGTCCTGAAGATCGTCGCGGTCGGGGCGACCGTCTCCGCGTTGCTCCTGTGGGTTCTCGTCTCCACGCAGATGCCGCTCATGGTCGCCGTCCTCGCCGGCTGGCTCGTCCTCGGCTACGTCGTCTACAAGTTGCGGGTCCGGTGGTTTGAACGCCGTGGCGTCGATCTGAAAGAGCGAATGAGCACGCTCCACGAGAGCGAGAAGGAACGCGCCGATAGCGGTCAGGCTCGAGCCGATACCTAGGCGGCTCGTCGCGGTTCCAATCGTCTGCCAACGTGGCCAGCGGCCCGGGTCTGCCTCGAGGTCCGTCCGATCGATCGTCGTACTCAGACGTCCTCGTCGGCGTCCTCGAGCGAGAGTCCCGCGTGCCACCGATCGGCTCCGGCCTCGCGTTTGACGGCGTCCATCGTCGCGAGCAGGTGCGTCGCCAGCGTCGCGGTTTCGGCGGCCCGCGACTCGCCTTCGGTGCGGAACTCGCCGGTCTCGCGGTTCGCGTAGACGCTACAGACCGCGCCGGCCCGGAGGCCGTAAACGTTCGCGAGCGTCAGGATCGCGCTGGCCTCCATTTCGATGTTCTTTACGTTCGCCGCCTGTAGCTGCTCGATCAGGGCGTCGCTGCCGGCGGCTTCGAACCCCTCGAAGCCGGGTCGGCCCTGGCCCGTGTAGAAGGAGTCGGCGCTCATCGTGATGCCGGTGTGGTAGTCGTAGCCCAGCCGTTCGGCCGCGGCGACGAGCGCGCTGACGACCTCGTAGTCGGCCGTCGCCGGGTAGTCTTCGCGGACGTACTCGTCGCTCGTCCCCTCCTGTCGGACCGCCCCGGTCGTGATCACGAGGTCGCCGACGTCCATCTCGGGCTGGATCGCCCCGCAGGAGCCGACCCGGATGAACGTCTCGCAGCCGACGCGGGCCAGTTCCTCGACGGCGATGGCGGCCGAGGGGCCGCCGATACCCGTCGAGGTGACCGATATCGGCGTCCCCTCGGCGGTCCCCGTCGCCGTCCGGTACTCGCGGTGGTGGGCCGCGATTTCGTGGTCGTCCCAGTGGGCGACGATCTTCTCGAGTCGCTCCGGGTTCCCCGGGAGGAGCACGGTGTCGGCGACGTCGTCGGGGCCGACCTCGAGGTGGTACTGGACCTCGGCGTTCGGGTCTTCGCTGTGGCCGGTGGCGTTGGTATCGGCGTCCGTGTCGGTATCGATATCGGCGTCCGTATCGCGTCCGGTGTCAGTCATGGCGACCGAGGGGTTCGGTCCGGCGCGGTATATAACTGCAGGGCGGCCGTAGCGCGGACATGGCCAGCGAGTCCGATTCCGACGCCGGCAGCGAGTCCGCAGCTGAGACTCCGTTCGACGGCGCGCTCGCGGACACCTACGTCGCCGCCATCCAGCACGACCTCGGAGAACTGCCCGCCGGGGCGACCCGCGTCGGCGTCGTCCGAAAACCCACGTCGTGGTTCCACGGCGCCGTCGACGAGAACGTTTCTGCACTGGGACCACCCGCCGACCTCCTCGAGTCGTTCCGACAGACTGAGGAGGACCTGAAGATGCGCGGCGTCTGCGACGAGGGCGCCCACAACGCCGCCTGGGACGAGGTCGATTTCGAGGCGCGGTATCGAACTCACCTCGAGGAGGACGAGGACGCGCGCGCGGCCCTCGAGGCCTTCGAGTCGCGGCTAACCGACGGCGAGTCGCTGGCGCTGGTCTGCTACGAGAACACCGAGAAGAAGCGCTGTCACCGGACGGTGTTGCGGGACGTGCTCGAGGATCGCGCCGCGGGAAAGTGATAGGGTGTCCTCGCGAGGGCCGACGTCAGCGCGCGCAGACGGGATTCGCCGCACTGATAGGTCGAGGCCGACTATAACCCCGTAATGCACGAATTCGACCCCGACGAGCGCTCGAGCGACGAAATCGCCCGGTTCGTCAAGACCGTCGTCACCCCGCGTCCCATCGCCTGGATCAGCACGCGCAGCGAGGACGGCGTGGACAACCTGGCGCCCTTCAGTTCGTACAATTACGTCTCGCTGAAGGAGCCGACGGTCCTCTTCAACACGCCCAACGGCGACCGCGACGAACTGAAGGACACGGCCAGAAACGCACTCGACACCGAGGAGTTCGTCGTCAACGTCGTCACCGAACCCGAGATCGAGCGCATGGACCACACCTCGGCGTCGCTCCCACCCGAGGAGAGCGAGTTCGACCTCGCCGACGTCGAGCGCGCCGACTGTCGGACCGTGGACGCGCCGCGAGTCACGGACGCGCCGATCTCGATGGAGTGTACGCTCCACGACTCCCTCGAGGTCCACGACAAGCTGATGATCCTCGGTGACGTCCAGCACGTCCACGTCGACGAGGATCTGCTCGCGGAGGGCGACGGGAAACTCGACATGCGGGACCTTCCGACCGTCGGCCGACTCGGCGGGCCGTACTACACGGTCTCCGATCCCGTCGAGTTCGAACGGCAGTTCTGACGGGGAACCGATCAGCGAGCAAGAAAAGCCGGACTGACCCCACTAGGGACTTATTTCGGATCCCGTCGTAGCGACGGTTACGAAGCGATGACGCTCTCGAGATTCGACGCGAGCGACGCTATCGAGGACGTGGGGGATCTGCTGGTACTTGTCTCGATCCCGTTCGTCGTGTTGCTCTCGTTGCTAGCGGTTTTCGGGTTCACCACGCTGGCGGCCGCCGTCTCGATTCTCGTTTTCGTCGGGGTCGTCCCCCTCGTAGTGCTGTTCGGCGACTCGCTGCTGGCACGCATCCGCGACGAATCGGAACCCGCAGACCCGGTCGCGGATCTTCGAGAACGGTACGTCGAGGGCGAACTCTCGGAGGCGCAACTGGAACGGGCGATCGATCGCGAACTCTCGGCCGACAACACCGAGCGCGACGAGGACTCGGCGGTCGAACGAGAGCGCCTCACCGAGCGCGAAGAGCGCTAACTGACACTGACTCCGTTTCGATGACGACCACGCCGCAAGCGAGTTCGCTCGAGCGCGGCCTCATCGCTCGCGTCGTCGAGAGCGCGGCCAAACCGACGGTGCGCTCACTCGAGCATTTCCTCCGTAATCGTATTCGGCAGCAGTTCTCCGAGCGTGTACTCGCTGGGGTCTTCGTCCTCGCCCTCGTCGCAGAACACGACCAGATCGTCGTCGCAGAACTCGGCGAGCGTCTGGCGGCACATCCCGCAGGGGGTGACGCCGTCGCGGCGGCCGGAGCTGACCGCGAGCCGTGAGAAGTCGCGGTGGCCGTTCTTGACCGCTTCGGCGATCGCCACCTCCTCGGCGTGCAGGCTGTTGCTGAAGTTCGCGTTCTCGAGGTTGCAGCCGACGAAGACCTCGCCGTCTGCGGTCTCGAGCGCGGCGCCGACGGGGTACTCGGAGTAGGGGACGTGGGCGGACGACTGGATCTTGCGGGCGGCCTCGAGCAGTTCGGTCATGGATGGGCTGACGGGAGCCGAAACAAGAAAGTCGTCGGTGTCGTCCGGCAACCAGGTGTTCCGTCGGTCGCCGATTGCGCCAGTCCGACGCCCCTTACCGCGACGTTTCGACGGCCGACTCGATGACCTCGCGAGCGTCGGCGACGAGGTCGTCGACGTCGTCGCTCTCGGCGTAGAGGCGGACGTAGGGTTCGGTGCCGCTGGGACGGACCAGGATCCAGGCGGCGTCGTCGAACTCGAGGCGGACGCCGTAGTCGGTGTCGACCGTCGTCTCGGGGAACGCGTCCGGGAGGTCCTCTTCGAGGGCGGCCATGGCGTCGGCTTTGGCGTCGTCGGGGCAGTCGACGCTGACCTTGCGGTAGGGACGTTCGGTGACGGGCGCGCGAAGCGCGTCGGCGTCGCCCGCGTCGGCGACGAGCGCGGCGACGACGGCGGCGCTGACGACGCCGTCGATCCAGCCGCCAAAGCGGGTATGGATGTGCTTCCAGGGTTCGGCGGCGAAGGCGATCTCGGTGCCCTCGTCGCCCTGTTCGGCTTCGCGAGCGATGCCCTCGTGGAGCGCGCCGAGTCGAACGCGTTCGACGCGTCCGCCGGCCTCGCGGACCCGCTCGTCGATCCGCGCGGAGGCGTTTGGCGTCGTGACGACGACGGGATCCTCAGCGTCGCTCGTCTCGGTGTAGTGGGCCGCGACGACCGCGAGGATCGTGTCCTCGTGGATCACGTCGCCGTCCGGGCCGAGGACGACCAGCCGATCGGCGTCGCCGTCGTGGGCCAGTCCCAGGTCGAACGAACTCCCCTCGAGGAACGCCGAAAAGTCGGTTAGCGTCTCGGGCGTCGGCTTGCTCTCACGGGCGATAAAGTGGCCGTCGACGGAGGCGTTGAGCGCGACGACGTCGGCGCCGAGGCGCTCCAGGACGTGCGGCGTCGCGAGGGTTCCCATTCCGTTTCCGCAGTCGACGGCGACCGAGAGGTCGCCGAGCGGTCTCGTCGCGGAACCGCTGTCGATGGGTTCGTCACCGGTGGCCTGCTCGTCGGCGGCGAACGTCGATCGAACGTAGGAAACGACGGCGTCGCGATAACGCTCGAGCACGGTGAGGTCTCGGCCGTCGCCCCACTCGTCCCAGCGGGCGAGAGCGGGCGCGGAACCGTCCGCGAGGGCGTCCTCGATCGCCCGTTCGGCGGATCGGTCGTACTCGACGCCGTCGGCGAAGAGTTTGATCCCGTTGTCCTGTGGCGGGTTGTGACTCGCCGTGAGCATCACGCCGCGCCGTCCCTGAGAGGCGAACGCGAGTGCAGGCGTCGGTACCTGACCGACTCGGTAGACGTCCGCCCCGGCGCTCTCGAGGCCGGCTTCGACTGCTGCGGCGAGCGCGGAGCCGGTTTCCCGGCCGTCGCGACCGACGACGAACGTCGCCCCGCGCTCGCCGGCCGCCTGTCCGACCGACAGCGCCAGCGACGGGGTAATCTCACTGACTGGACCGCGGATCCCGGCAGTCCCGAATAGCGTCATGTGAGGGCGTTGCGCGACCAACTACTTAGCAACAGTGTCCCGCGACGGGAGTGGCGCCTCGGTGCGGTGCGGTGCGTCGCCGTTCGTGGTTTCGGACACGGATTTCGATTTCGCGACTCGAGTACGGTGGGCGAAACCGGCGAGACCCCTGAGAGCGTGGGATGGGACGACCGGGACGAGAATCGTCGATACCGGCGAAACATCCGCTAACCGGATCGGACCGTCGAAAAGCGACGCTGCAACGCAGTGAACTCGGTCGGTTCGGACGGCACGGGGACCACCTGTCCGTCAGCCCGACCGGCCGTCGTCGGTTCCGCGCTCGAACGTTACGCGTCCGGAATGTCGTCGATGAGGACGACGGCTTCGCCGTTGATAACGGTCGCGTCGTCGTCTTCGTTTCGAATGACCGTCTCGAGGCGGTACTGGCTGTTGCCGAGGTCCTCGACGATTTCGACGCGCGCGGAGACGCGGTCGCCGATGCCGACGGGGCCGCTGAACTCGAGGTCCTGGGAGAGGTAGATCGTGAGTCCCGGGAGGCGAGCCAGCGCGGCGCTGATGAGCCCGGAAACGAGCGTCCCGTGGACGATGCGCTCGCCGAAGCGGGTGTCGGCGGCGAATTCCTCGTCCAGGTGGAGGCGGTTCGTGTCGCCGCTGACGTGGGCGAACGCCCGAACGTCGTCCTCGCTGAGGACCTTCTCGAAGGTGACGGCGTCGCCGACGCTGATCTGGTCGGGGTCGTCGACGGTGCGGTCGAACTGCCAGTCGAGGTGAGAGTGGTCGATCGACGGAATCGAGGCGTCGACGGTGTCGCCGTCGGAGCCGTTCGACGCGTTCGCCGGTACCATCGCCGACATCGCGGCGCGGTTCGCCGCCGTTGCACTCTGGAGGAGGGTCTGCGTCATCGTCGACCAGGCGTTGGTCATGGCAGCGAAATTGCGTCTCGCAGCGTTCTGGTGGGACATCTATTTGAAAGTAGGTGAGAAGTCATTATGACTTCTTTGGCTTCGGCGGTGACTGGTGCTGACTCACACTGCTAGTAATTTATACCTACAGACTCTCTCGCGACGGAATTCCCGTTGGCGATACGTACACTCACGAGTTCGTTACTGAACTGTGACTGAAGATAAAACGCGCTGTTGGTCGGGAGAAACAACTCATACCATTTCCTACCATCTAATGGTACACAGTGGAAACGCTTATGTGCGGCGAGCGCATTGTTGCTAGTGATGACGGACGACTCCGATCGATCGCTCTGGTTCCCGCCGGCGATGTTCTCCGAACAGATGCAGGAGGCGGGCGAGCAGGTCGCGCAATCCCAGCAGGAGATGATGAAACAGTTGATGCAGGCCAGCGGCTCGAACCCCTTCGACGTCGGCTCGAGTCTCGGCCCGATGAACATGGGAACCGCGACGTTCAAGGCCCGCGTCCAGAGCGGCGGTCGGATCAGCATTCCCGGCCCCGAACGGGAAGCCCTCGACATCGAGGAGGGCGACATCGTCCAGACCATCGTCGTCCCCGTCAAACGGGATCGAGACGACCAGTAGGACCGCGCTCGACGCGACCGCAGACCAGGCCGACCCATCCACTCGAATCAAACCGACACCAATCCACCCATGACCCAGAACCCATTCACCGCCGTCTTCGACGCCCAGCGTACCGCACTCGAACAGTCCCAGCGACTCACCCACGACGCCCTCGACGCCCAGAAGGCCTCGATCGGCGCCTTCGGCGACGCCGTCGAATCCTCGAGCGCGCTCGCCGAGTCGAACGCCGAACTGACCAAGGGCGCCGTCCACGCCTACTTCGACGCCCTCGAGGCGTCGATGCCCGAGGAAGCCGCCGAGTTCGACGAACTGCGCGAGTTCGTCGACGACAGCTTCGAATCCGCCACCGACGCACAGACTCAGTCGATCGAAGCCATGCTCGAGGCCATCGACGAGTCCGAAGCCGCCTACGACGAGTTCGCCGCCAGCTACACCGAGGTCGTCGACAGCTCCTTCGACGCCGCTCTCGAGGCCCACGAGCAGGTCGAGGAAAACGTCAGTTCGATGGCCGCAAACGTCGAAGAGGCCACCGAAGAGATCGACATCTCGTCGTAAACCGAGAGTCGACCTCAACCTTTTCACAGGCGCTAGCCAATTTCTACCAATGACAGACTCACAGCCCCAGTCACAGAACTGGAACGCGGTCGTCGAACAGTGGAACGAACAGTTCCTCGAAGCGCTCGAGGAAAACATGGAAGCACAGGCCCAGTTCGTCGAAAGTTGGTCCGACGCCGTCGGCGACGCGACCGAGGAGAACGAACTCTCCGAGGGCGTCGAAGGCTACGCCCGGGCCTACGAGACCTGGATGAACGCCTCCCAGCAGATGGTCGAGCGGATGAACGACAGCATGGAAGGCGAGGACGTCGACATGGACGAGTTCCGTGACATCTGGCTCAACACGGCCAACGAGGCGTTCAAGGACGTCATGTCGACGACCGCCTTCGCGAAGATGACCGGCGAAACCGTCGGCGACGTCCTCGAACTCCAGCAACAGGCCGACGAGGCCTCACAGGAGACGCTACACTCGATCGGCTTCGCGACGCGCGACGACGTCGTCGAAGTCGGCGACCGCCTCGTCGAACTCGAGCGTCGCCAACACGCCGTCGAGCAGAAACTCGACCGCGTCCTCGAGCACGTCGAAGACGAGCAATGAACAACCCATTCGCCACCGCGTTGAACATGCAACGCCAGGCCTGGGAGGCGACCGCCAACCTGGCACAGAAGAATCAGGTCGCTCCCGAGCGGACCGAGACCGTCCAGAACGTCGAGGTCGCACAGACGCCCAGCGAGGTCGTCTACGAGGAGAACAAGCTCGAACTTCTCCACTACGAGCCGCTGACGGAAGAACAACACGACGTGCCGATTCTCGTCACGTACGCGCTGATCAACAAGCCCTACATCCTCGACCTTCAGCCCGATCGCTCGGTCGTCCAGACCTTACTCGAGTCCGGGTTCGACGTCTACCTGATCGACTGGGGCGAGCCCTCGCGACTCGATCGCTCGCTGAGCCTGGACGACTACGTCAACCGCTACATCGACAACTGCGTCGACGTCGTCCGCGAGCGCTCGGGACAGGACGAGATCAACATCCTCGGCTACTGCATGGGCGGCACGAAGTCGGCCATGTACGCCGCGCTCTACCCCGAGAAGGTCAAGAACCTCGGGTTGATGGCCGCCGGACTCTGTTTCGCCGGCGAGGGCGGCGTCTTGGAGCTGTGGGGCAGCGAGAATTACTACGAACCCGAAGCGGTAACGGAGACGTTCGACAACGTTCCGGCGGAGTTTCTGGACGTCGGCTTCGCGCTGATGGACCCCGTCGCCAACAACGTCACGAAGTACGTCCGCTTCTACGACAACGTCGAGGACGAGGACTTCGTCGAGAACTTCGCCCGGATGGAGCGCTGGCTCGACGAGGGGATCGACGTCGCCGGGACGGCTTACGAGGAGTTCATCCGCGACATCTACCAGGAGAACAAACTCTACAACAACGAACTCCACCTGGGTGGCGAGCACGTCGATCTCGCGAACATCGACATGCCCGTCCTCCAGATCGTCGCGGAGTACGACCACCTCATCCCGCCGGGAGCCTCGAAACCGTTCAACGAGGTCATCGGCACCGACGACACCGAGATCCTCGAGTTCGCGACGGGTCACATCGGCATGTCGGTTTCCTCGCGGAGCCACGACGAACTGTGGCCGCAGGTCTGTGAGTGGTTCGAAGAGCGTTCGAACGGCGAGTCGGTCGCGGCCGAGCCGGAGACGCCCGAATCCGAGGCCGAATCGGGAGACGCCGCGCTCGCCGAAGACGTCGCCGGCGACGAGAGCGGTCCCGAGGACCTCGGGGACGACGGCCTCGAGGCGGAAACCGACGGGTCGTCCGCCGAGCGCGCCGACGCCGACCTCGACGCCGAAACGAGCGAACGCCACGGCAAGGACCGCTCGGACGAGGAAATCGTCGAACGCGGCGAGGACAATATCCAGGACGAACCCGCCGAGCCCGGCGAGATGACCGTCGACGAGGACGTCGTCGAGGAGACGACCGACGACGACGTCGACGCCGCGTCCGCGATCGAAGCGGAAACCGACGACCTGACCGAACTCAGCGGCATCGGGCAAGCGTACGCCGACGATCTGGCCGCGGCCGGTATCGAGACGTTCGACGACCTCGCCGCGGCCGACGTAGCCGAGCTGGCCACCGAAACCGGGATCTCACCCAGTCGACTCGAGAACTGGGTCGAACAGGCACGCGAGCGGTAACCGACCCCGCACCCGGCGCGGGTCGGCCTCGAGCCCGCAGCGGCGAACTCGGCCGACGGAAACGGTTCGGTGGTTTCTTCACGTTTTGTAGTCCGATAACTAACAGGTCGTTATTTATCGCGGGACGTTGAACCGGCAGCATATGTCTATGGACGGGCGAACCTGCGTCATCACTGGGTCGGCACGCGGCATCGGGCGAGGAATCGCGGAACACCTCGGAGAGAAGGGTGCGAACGTCGTGATCAACTACCGGTCCTCGGAGGGGCCGGCGCTCGAAGCCGTCGACGCGATCGAAACTGCCGGCGGCGAGGCCGTTACCGCGCAGGCGGACGTCGCCAACCGACAGGAGGTCGAACACATGCGCGAGGTCTGCCACGAGGCGTTCGGTCCGGCCGACGTGCTCGTCAACAACGCCGGGATCACCGCCGACGAGCAGTTCACAGAGATGACCCGCGAAGAGTGGGACCGCGTCATGGACGTCAACCTGGGCGGCATGTTCAACTGCACCCAGGAGTTCTTCGACGACATCTGGAACGCCGAGGAAGGACGGCTGATCAACATCTCGAGCGTCGTCGGCAAACAGGGGAACTTCGGGCAGGCGAACTACGCCGCCGCCAAAAGCGGAATGTTCGGCTTCACCAGAACGATCGCCCTCGAACTCGCCAAGGGCGGTTCGACGGCCAACTGCGTCGCGCCCGGATTTACCCGGACCGATATGGTCGAGAGCGTCCCCGATCAGGTGTTAGAGCGGATCATCGCAGGTATCCCGCTCGAGCGCCTGGCCGAGGTCGAGGACATCGCGGCGGTAGTCCGGTTCCTCGCGAGCGAGGAGTCCTCCTATGTGACGGGCGAAGTGATCGACGTCAACGGCGGGATGGATCTGTAGGAGCGGTAGTCGGCGCTCGCTCGCGATCCGACCGATTCGATCGACTCGTTTTCGCGCTCGCTGACGCCGACTCGAGTGGTCGGTCGACCCGAGAACGTTCGTTCTACCGATATGCTGACTGTTAACACGAGTGGCGTCGAGGTAGCCGTATGGTCTCACCCGAGTCGTTCTTCCACGTCGCGCTGAAGGTGCCGGACGTCGACGCGGCCGTCGCCTTCTACCGGAACCACCTCGAGGGCGACCTACTCGAACACGAACAGCCAGCCGAAGACGCGACGGGCGCGGAAAACGTCGAGCACGCCGCGCTGACGGTCGGCGACAAACGAGTGTACGTCTTCGATCGGGCGCCCTACGAGGCCGCGGGGCTCGTCGATGAGTTGCCGTACGGTTTTTTGCACTTCGGCTACGTCGTCCCCGACGTCGAGGCCGCGGCCGCGGACCTCGAAGACCACGTACGGCTCGTCATGGAGCCGACCGTCTTCGGCGATCTGAAAGTCGCCTTCTTCGAGGGGCCCGCGGGGGAGCGACTCGAGTTGCTCGAGTCGCTGGACTGACGAACGGGCGAGTTCTCGAACTGGCTCACTCGGTTCACGCCCAAAACCGCATACCGAGACAGGAACCGAATTCGCTGCTACGTTCGCCGTTTCTCCTTCGAGCGGACGCGCACGTTCTCGATTCCCGTCTCCGGATACTGTCCGTCCGCGTCCTTCTCGACGGCCTTGACCATGTCCCAGACGACGTTCAGCCCGGTCGTGACGCCCTCGAGCGCCTCCATCTCGCAGCCCGTCTTCCCGGTGGTCTCGACGGCGACCTCGAGTGCGACCCGGTCTTCCTCGAGCGAAAAGTCGGTGTCGACGTTCGTGATCGGGATCTGGTGGCACATCGGGATCGTCTCCCAGGTGTGTTTGACGGCCTGAATCGCGCCGACGCGGGCCGTCGCGAGGACGTCGCCCTTGCCGATCTGGTCCTCGCGGATCGCCTCGACGGTCGACGGCTGCAGACGGATTTCGCCGGCCGCGACGGCGCGGCGCTCGCTGTCGGGTTTGTCGCCGACGTCGACCATCTGAACGTCGCCCGAATCGGTGGTGTGGGTCAGGTCGTCGGCGTCGCCTGATTCGCTCTCGGATCGAGACTCGGCTCCGGACTGCTCCGAGGGTGGCGTGGACGTGGGGTGGGGCTGGTCACTCATTGGGTTCACGCTCGTCCCAGAGCGCCTTAGGAAGTTCGCTCAGCATCTCCGAGGCGAGGAAGCCGTGCTCGTCGCGCTCGGCGAGGCGCTCGCCGGCGAGGCCGTTGACGTGGGCACCAGCAGCGGCGGCATCCATCGGCTCGGCGTACTCGAGCAGCGCGGCGACGATGCCGGCGAGCGTGTCGCCCGTGCCGCCGACTTTCATCCCCACCGTGCCGGAGCGGCTGATTCTGGTTCGTTCGCCATCGGTGATCACGTCGTTGGCTCCCTTCGCGAGGACGATGTGCCCCAGGTCGGCCGCGAACGCCTCGATCTCGCCGGCGACGGCCGCCAGATCGTCGGTGTCGGGGCCGCCCATCCGCGCGAGTTCGCCGCGATTCGGCGTACAGACCAGCGTCGCCTCGGTCTCGACGTCGGGGACGACCGCGAGCGCGTCGGCGTCGACGACCACCTGCCCCGTGTACTCGGACAGGAACTGCCGTGCGGCCTCGAGGGTCTCCTCGTCCGTCCCCAGTCCGGGCCCCAGGACGACGACGTTGTCGTACTGTTCGGCCGTCTCGAGCAAGTCATCGGCGATGTCGGGCGTGAGCACGTCCGCAGCGTAGGATTGCACGATGAGATCCTCGCTGTAGCCCTGAATCTCGCCCGCGACGGTGTCGGGTGCGGCGACGAAGGCGAGTTCCGCGCTGGCTCGCAGGGCGGCCTGGGCGGCGAGCGCCGGCGCGCCGGTGTAGGGGCCGCCGCCGATGACGTAGGGTCGTCCCGCGCGACCGTCAGGTCGAGCGAGGGAGATGTCGCCGGGACCGACGTCCCGCTCGGCCGCGGCGGGAATGCCGATGTCGGCGACCGATACTTCCGCGTCGAGTGCCCCGAGCCCGGGCTTCGTATCGTGGAACGTGACCACGCGGTCGGCCTCGACGCCGTTGTCGGCGTGGTCGCCGTCGTTTGCGTCGAAGCCGGAGGGGACGTCGACCGCCACGACGGTCGCGTCGGCCGCGTTGATCGCCTCGGCTGCGGTCGCCGCGGGCTCTCGCAGGTCGCCGCTGATCCCCGTTCCGAGCATCGCGTCGACGACCACGTCGCAGTCGGGCAGGTCGAACTGACTCGAGTCCGCGACTTCGCGTGCGTCGTAGCCCGCCCGCTCGAGGGCGTCCCAGTTTTCGCGAGCGATTTCGGTGCCGATGGTCTCGGCTCGGCCGAGCAGGAGCGTCGTCGCGTCGTACTCATCTAGAAACCGGGCGGTGACGAACGCGTCTCCGCCGTTGTTCCCGCGACCGGCGACGATCGCGACGCTCGAGCCCGGTTCGGCGACCTCGCGGACCGCGCGGGCGACGGCGGCTCCGCTCGATTCCATCAGCTGCTTGCGCGGTACGCCAAGCGCCGCGGCGTTCTCGTCGACGGCGGCCATTCGCTCGCCTGTGATCATGGCCGATCCTTCGACGGACTGACCGTTCAACGTTGCGACGACACTCTCAAGCCGGACGGCGCCCCAGTTTCGCTGTGAACGTCTTCTGGCTCGACGAGGACCCGCGGCTCGCGGCGCGCTATCACTGCGACCAGCACGTGAACAAGCTGCTGCTCGAGGCCGCTCAGGTGCTCTGTACCGCCGCCCGCGAGAACGACTACGAGGCGGACTTTCTCTATCAGCCGACTCACACCGGCCACCCCGTCACGAAGTGGGCGACCGAGTCGCGGGCGAACTGGCTGCGCCTGCGCGAACACGCCGCGGCGCTGAACGCCGAGTTCGTCGAACGCTACGAGAAAAACGACGACCACGCGAGCTGGCAGGTAATCGAACGCATCGACCCCGACGAAATCGCGTTCCCCACCGACGAGCCGACGCCGCGACCGCAGGCGATGCCCGACGAGTACAGACGGTCCGACGATCCCGTCGGCGCGTACCGCGCCTACTACGCCGGCGAGAAGGCTGACTGGGCCGAGTGGCGCTACACCGACGAACCGCCCTGGCTCGCCGAGTATCTGGACGAACTCGACGTCAACCGAGAGTGAGACGCCAGTCCGGCTTTGATTCTCGAGCGAATCGGACTCGTAACGTGGGCGAAACGGCACGGGCCCGCGCGTCGAACCCGCGTGAAGTGAACGAAACCGGCTGTACGAGGGTCGTCAACCGCTGCATTCTGTCGCTTACGATATGCTTATCAGTTCAGTTCGTGTCGGCGTATCGCAACGGTGTTCCCGCCGATCGCGTCCACCGAATCGACCGTCGTCCACGCCAACGGCTGGATCGAACTCGAGGAGGGGCACCTGCTCTCGCCGCACGCGGTCCACCACGTCGATAGTGACGACGAAGAACGGAAGCGACTGGGCTCCGACGGCGACAGAGGCGGTAGAGACGAAACGGACGACGAGTCCGACGACGATTCTCGAACCACTCGGTTCAATCCGAAGTGACCGGGGTTGCACGCGACGTGCCGTGACGCGTCAGCCCCGTCAGTACCGAATCTCGAACCCTTCCTCGCCCTGTGGCTCCTCGAACTCCGACTCGACGTCCTCGACCTCGGCCGCCGGACTGCCCGTGTGACACCACTCGATCATCGACTCGACGGCATCTTCGGGTCCCTCGAAGATCGCCTCGACGCGGCCGTCCTCGAGGTTCTTCACCCAGCCGTCGACGCCCTTCTCGCGGGCCGTATCGCGGGTGTTCGCGCGGTAGTAGACGCCCTGTACCGTTCCCGTGACGAACACGTGTGCGCGGGTTCTCTCCGACATACGCGAGTGGTCGATAGCGAGCGTCAAAAAGCCGGCTCTATAACGCAGCCCGCGGCCGGGTACGACCCCGAAAACTAACCGGCCAACGCGCGACTAGTCGAACCGACACCGCACATGGGACTCATCGAACGCTTCGAGGACGAGTACGTCGACGTCTCGAGCACTCGCACGACGCTCCGGGAGCTACTCGAGTTGTTCGTCGGGGCGGTCGTCTTCGTGCTCCTCGCGAGCGGACTCACCTACTACGTCGCGGGCGAGACCGCCGCGCTCGTCGTGGTCGCGGTACTCTCGAGTATCTTTGCGATCACGCTCGTGTCCCAGGCCTACTGGGCGGTTACGGGTCGCGACGATTACCGGTGAGTCCCGCTTCGGAACGGGTGATCAGACGCGGCAACTGCGCTCAGGCCGGCTCCTCGTACCGGCGGGCACCAAACAACATTCGGGCGGCGAGGGCGAAAACGCCGACGAGAAACCCGACTCGAGCGGCGTTGGCGCCGACGGCCGGCTCCGCGTGTTCGACGAGCGCGAGAAGAAGCGCTAGCGCGGCGACGTAGAGGGCGTTCGTCCCGATAAAATCCGCCAGTCCCGCCTCGTCGGAGACTCGGTCGGGGTCGTAGCCCGCGATCAACTGGACCATTCCGGCGTACTTGATCAGGGCGCCGAGCGCCCCGACGAACGCCGCGGCCAACAACAGCGTGACGACCGATCCGTCGACCATACGCGATATTGATAACAATTTCACAAAACCGTTGTGACCGTTCGGCGGGGTGCCGTCTCGAGTCGGGCACCACGGCGTCAGTCGCCGGTTCGCAGGTGATGGAAGATGTACGTCTGGGCATATCCTGCGTACTCGCCGCCCAGGCGCTCGCGGATCGCCCGGGAGGTCGCGGCGTACGATCCCTTGTCACAGTCCGGGTAGTACTCCTCGACGGCGGATTTGAGCCACGTATCCAGCGGCACGGCCTCGTCGAAGCCGAGCGAGAACAACAGAACGCAGTCGGCGACCTTGTCGCCGACGCCGACGAACCGCGTGAGGAAGTCGCGGGCGGCCTCGTACTCGAGGTCGCGCGCGTCTTCGGGGTGGGCCTCGCCGCCTGCGACCATCTCGGCCGTCCGGACGACGTAGGGGGCGCGGTAGCCGAGCCCCAGGTCGCGCAGTTGCGCTTCGGTCGCGGTCGCCAGTTCCTCCGGCGTGGGGAACGCGGAGTACGTCTCGCCGTCGAACTCGATCGGCGTCCCGTACTCGCGAGCCAGGGTCGACACCATCGTGTGGATGCGGCTCACGCGCATCTGCGTCGAGCAGATAAAGGAGATCAGACAGCCGAAGGCGGGGTCGTCGACCAGGCGCATTCCACGGTGGGCCTCGTAGGCGTCCTCGAGCAGTGGATCGTCGGGCGCGTTCGCGACGATCTCCTCGAGGTCGTCCTCCAGACATAGCAGTTCGCGAACGAGTGCGTCGGCGTCCGTCGTCGACGCCCACTCGAGGACTCCCGCTCCCTCGTCGAGGCGCGCCCGGACGACCTCGCCGTCGACGACGGTGGAGTACCACGCGTCCGGTGCTGGCGAGTCGCTGTACATCTCGCCGTCACTGCGCCGCCACAGGTAGCTCTGGCCGCTCTCGAGCGTGCGATACAGATCGAGCCCGCCGACACACTCCTCGAGGGGGATCGTTCCGGTCTCCATTCGTGGAGTGGCTTCGGCGGCGCGGGCTTTTGCCTTTCGAAGCGGACGTGCGAGGACCGATCGGTCGGTTTTCGAGAGTGATCGATGCCGTTGGGGCGAACTTTCATACTGGATGCGACACAATATCTCGGTATGAACTGCAGGGTTGTCGTCGAGGCCGCCGTGCCGGTGTTCGACGTGGAAACGCCAGACGAGGCGATTAGAATCGCCATTTCGAAGACGGGCGAGATGTTGAACCCTGACTTGAACTACGTCGAGATTAACATGGGTGAGCGCACCTCTCCATCGGGAGAGGAACTCCCCCCCGCGTTCATCGCGGCCGACGAGGCCCTTGTCGCCCTCGAGCTGGAGATGACCGTCTTCAACGTCGAACGCGAGGAACACGCCTCGCGGATCGCGCGCAAGGAGATCGGCCAGCTCCTCGAGAATATCCCGCTCGAGGTCAAACGCGTCGACGAACTCGAGGATGAAGACGACGACGAGGAATCCGACGAAACAGAAGACGACGGCGACGAAGCAGCGCAAACGGACGACGAAACCGAACGCGAGCCGGAAAACGAGTCGTCGGAATCGGAGAGTCGATCGGACGATGACGACGAGGAAATCCTTCCCGAATTCGAGGATCTCGTCGAGGAGTCCTGATACGGATACAGGGAGCGTTTTCGGTGACCGGGAGATTGTCCCGTCAGTGGCGACGATCACCGTCGACGAACGATACTGGTCCGCATGAACCGTCACTCGGGCGGAAACGCCGTTCCGGTTGTCGGTGTCTCGTCACAGTATCACCACTGTCACACCTCGTCTCGACCCCATCAAACATGCGTGTTGGTAACACGGTTCGGCAGGAATAATTTTCAGTTTTGCTGTCTTT
Source organism: Natronolimnohabitans innermongolicus JCM 12255 (assembly GCF_000337215.1). GTDB lineage: Archaea > Halobacteriota > Halobacteria > Halobacteriales > Natrialbaceae > Natronolimnohabitans > Natronolimnohabitans innermongolicus. The sequence continues at coordinate 23,873 of NZ_AOHZ01000096.1, forward strand.
TTCCACACTTCACCGCGGTTTTCCCCGTTTCGCCGTCCGGTCTCGGTTCGCCACACCGTCCGTGAACAGCTATTCTGTGGGCTGGAGACGGACAAACGGAGAGGCGTATCGAGCCCGGAACCGACGTAACGCATTCGAGTCCGGATGAACAGTTGAACGAACGGGGAGAACGAGTCGAGCTGAGTCGAGATTCAGTAGAACGGACGAAGACGAGTCTCGCCAGTCAGACAGTATCGTGATCGAAGGAGACGCGATGTGTTAGTCTGCAGTAGCGGCGACTGCTTCCTGCTCCCCTTCACGCATGTTGTACGTGATTCCCCCGGCGAGCGCAAAAACAGCGGCTTTGTGATCGGTTTTTGATTTGTGAATCGATGTCGGTCGAATACCGAGCGACTCGTACTCCTCGAGATTGATCTGACAATCGTCCCACTCCGCACACTGGTTTGATACCTCCGCGAGAAGGCCGTGAAGGTGAATGAGCTCCTGCTTCTTCATAACCATCCAATGCTACCCACTGCAGGGTTATATTATTATCCTGAGTAGCGTTAGCATGCACCCTGTGTCGGAAACACTGGATGTCACCCACGATAAACTCACGAAGGACCGCCCTACCGGTACAAAAATACCCGAAGGAAGCCCGTACAAGCGGCTATTACTTCGCTAATGGATTCTTTCGTCTCACCGCTAGTGAGTGTTGTTCACGGACGGTAAACGGTCACTACTGCTGACGGATGCGGCGACAGTTGCCGCGACCGAGGACAGTCCCACCAAGGGATTACTATCGCCGAAGTGAACGATTCGCCCGAGTCGCGAAGAACAGTTCGTCAAGGTCGAGACAATCAGTTCGTCGTCTCGAGTCTTAGCCGAGTTGCTTTAGCGTCTGCAAGTCACGGTCCGTGCGCATGAATTCGGACATGCGCCGGGAGGCGTGACAGCCCGGGCAGTGAAACATGTCTGCGGCCGCGGGGAGTTCGCCCGGAGAAATCTGCCAATCTTTCGTACACTCTGGACACAACAGTTGCACGGTCGTCTCGTCCATGGTACGCTAGTACACACCACTGTTGAAAAGTGTTGTCGCTCGTTCGCTCGAAAAACGACCGCCCGCAGTCACGCCGATACCGCCGATGACAGGAACCGAAACATCGCGTTTACGCGGGAGCCGCCGTGTCGGACGCCTCGAGTAGTTCCTTGTAGCGGTTGCGGATCGTGACCTCAGAGATGCTGGCGACCTCGCTGACGTCGTTCTGGGTGACTTTCTCGTTGGTCAGCAACGCGGCGGCGTAGACGGCGGCGGCCGCGAGGCCGACCGGCGACTTGCCGCTGTGGACGCCTTCCTGACGGGCCGACTCGAGCAGTTCGCGGGCCATGCGTTCGGTCTCGTCCGAGAGGTCGAGGTCGCTGACGAACCGCGGGACGTAGTGTTCGGGGTCCGCGGGCTTGACCTCGAGGCCGAGTTCCCGGATGATGTACCGGTACGTGCGGGTCAGCTCCATCTTCTCGACGCGGCTGACGGCCGAAATTTCGTCGAGGCTGCGCGGCGTGCCGGCCTGTCGAGCCGACGCGTACAGCGAGGCCGTCGCGACGCCTTCGATCGATCGGCCCGGGAGCAGGTCCTCCTCGAGGGCGCGCCGATAGATGACGCTNGACGCGTACAGCGAGGCCGTCGCGACGCCTTCGATCGATCGGCCCGGGAGCAGGTCCTCCTCGAGGGCGCGCCGATAGATGACGCTCGCGGTCTCGCGAACGTTCTCGGGCAGGCCGAGCGCGCTCGCCATCCGGTCGATTTCGCCGAGGGCCTGCTTGAGGTTGCGCTCCTTGGAGTCGCGGGTGCGGAAGCGCTCGTTCCAGGTGCGAAGCCGTTGCATCTTCTGGCGCTGGCGGCTCGAGAGCGAGCGGCCGTAGGCGTCTTTGTCCTGCCAGCCGATGTTCGTCGACAGTCCCTGGTCGTGCATCATGTTCGTCGTCGGCGCGCCGACGCGGGACTTTTTGTCCTTCTCGGCGGCGTCGAAGGCCCGCCACTCGGGGCCGCGATCGATCTCGTCTTCTTCGACGACGAGGCCGCAGTCCTCACAGACGGTCTCGGCGTGTTCGGTGTCGGAGATGAGCCGGCCGCCACACTCCGGGCACTGCTCTTTCTCACCCGCCTGTTCGGTGGTTTCCTCGCGCTCTTCGTCGCGTTCGTAGGTTCTGATGGTAGTGTCTGTCATGGTGTATCGGACTCGCGTATCGGGTCGGTTACTCGGGGCTCCCGGGTGGGGTAACCAGAAGAAACCCGGTTGCCTCGGCTAACATAGAGTAAGGCCGTAACGCATATAAAGGTTTCGCCTACTTTATAAACTATTCGGGAATGTATTTATATATGTTCCGGTTATATACCTATTAATCGTGTTGGTATCGTAGGTCGTCGGCTCCGACTGACACGGGGGGTTCCGGACGCGCCGTCGATTCGACTTGTGCCCGATGGTTGTGTTTCGGTTCACTCGAGCATCACCGCAACCGGACCTATACGGGGAAATGTACAGAAAGGTAGCGTCCAAATACATTGGCGCGACGTTCTGAACGGTTCAACGGTCGTGCCGGTCGGGGACGCTATCGGAACGGGCGGGTCGGCGGTCGAGAACCGATCGCTGAGGGGACGACGGCCGGACCCGAGCGTCGATCACACCGTAAACAGGTGCCCCTCGGTCGGAACGTCGAACAGCCCGATCCGTGCGCCGGCGTCGAGCCACGCGTGTCCGTAGGAAAACGACGCCAGCGCGTTGACGAGGTCGTCCGATTCGCGAAAGTGTCTGCCGTCCTCGAGGTACGACGCCGCCATCTCGTAACACTCCTCGGCGGCCTCGGCCATCGGCGTTCCCGCCGGCGGGGCGACCGACGCCTCCTCGAGGGCCTCCGCGAGTAGCGCTCCGTATCGGTCCGTCTTCTCCTCGAGTTCTGCGGCCATACTCGAGTGTCCGCGGGCGCATCCGTAAAGTCGTCGACAGGGGGCCGGAAGGTACCTCATCCCAGCGCGTACCGGTTACGTTCGCTCGGGACGTCGGCTCCGAGTCGCGGTCGCTCGCACACGGTCTGCGCTCCGCCGATCGTGTCGTTCCGACGATTGTGCGATCGGAAACAGTTCGGCGCTCGAGGCGTCGTCGCTCCGGTCGAGCGGTAACGCCTACATAGGTATCACACTGGCTCTCGCCTCTGGAGACGTGCGACGAATCGAGGTGTTCGTGCCCGAGGATCGGTGCGCCGACGCGCTCGCCGTCCTCGACGACGAGGGGATCGATTACGTCCGAACCGCCGAGAGCGGCGACGGCGTCGACGGCGAACTCATCACCTTCCCGCTGCCGGCGCAGGCGGTCGAATCCGTGTTGACGGCGCTCGACGAAGCCGGTATCGACGACGACTTCGTCGTGGTCTCCTCGATCGAAACGGCGCGGACGCCTCGAATCGACGACCTCGAGGATCGGTACGTCAACGGACGGGCGGAAGACGACAGCATCGCCCACGCCGAGATTCGTGCCCGCGCGCTCGAGATGACGCCGGGTCGCCTCACCTACTACGCGATGACCGTCATCAGCGCGATCGTCGCGACCGCGGGACTGCTGCTCGATTCGCCCGCGATCGTCGTCGGCTCGATGGTAATCGCCCCGCAGGTCAGCGCTGCACTGACGGGAACCGTCGGCCTCGTGCTCGACGATCGCGAGATGGTCGTCGACGGACTGGCGTCGTTGGTGCTGGGACTCGGCGTCGCGATCGGCAGCGCGTTCGTCTTCGCGTGGCTGGTCCAGTTCGGCGGCTTCGTTCCGTCGACGATCGATATCACGGCGATCGCGCAGGTCCAGAACCGCATCTCGCCGGGACTGCTGACGATTATCGTCGGGATTGGTGCCGGAGCTGCAGGTGCGTTCGGGCTCGCGACGGCAATTCCCGTCTCGCTGGTCGGCGTGATGATCGCCGTCGCGCTCATCCCCGCGGCTGCCGCCGTCGGCATCGGCGCCGCCTGGGGCGACGCGCCCGTCGCCATCGGCGCGTTCTTGCTCGTCGCGGTCAACGCCACGTCGATCCTCCTCTCGGGGCTCGCCGTCTTCTGGTACCTCGGCTACCGCCCCGACGACTGGACCCCCGGCTCAGTCCGGGAGAACCGCTCCGGACACTGGTTCGACACGCTCGCCGTCGCCGTCGTCCTGGGCGTGGTCGTCCTCTCCGTCGGCGGCGTCGCGCTCGGTCAGTACGTTCTCTACGAGAACGCCGTCAACGACGAAGTCCGAACCGTCCTCGACGACGAGGAGTACGACGACCTCGAGCTCGTCGAGGTTCGAACCGAGTTCGTCGGCGGCGGCGTCGGCAGCGACGAGTCCGAAGTCACCGTCGTCGTCCAGCGACCCGCCGACGCCCCCTATCCGAATCTGGGAGGCGACCTCGAGTCGAGCGTCAGCGAACGGACCGATCGGGACGTCGCCATCGTCGTCGAGTACGTCGACGCCGACCGGTCTCCCGAGCCCTCCTGACTGGAGTCGGCGTCATAGATGCGTCGATGATTTGCTGAGAACGCAAGCGGTTTAGGCGCTCTGTCCCAACCTGTCGGTATGAGCGACCAGCCACGCGTCGAGATCTATACTAAAGAGGACTGCCCCTATTGCGAGAAAGCCAAGGACCTCTTCGATGCGAAAGAAATCGAGTACGAGACCTACAACGTCACGGGCGACGACGACCGCTTCGAGGAGATGGTCGAGCGAGCGAACGGTCGCAAGACCGCCCCTGAGGTCTTCATCGACGACGAACTCATCGGCGGCTGGGACGATACGAGCGCGCTCGACGAGACGGGCGAACTCGACGAGAAACTGGGTATCGCGGACGACGGCGACGACGATGACGTCGTCGAACACCGCAAACTGATCATCGCCGGAACGGGGATCGCCGGGCTGACGGCGGCGATCTACGCCGGCCGATCGAACAACGATCCGCTGGTCATCGAAGGCGACGAGCCGGGCGGCCAGCTCACCCTCACCACGGACGTCGCGAACTACCCCGGCTTCCCCGAGGGCATTAGCGGCCCCGACCTCGTCAACAACATGAAAGAACAGGCCCGTCAGTTCGGCGCCGAACTGAAAAACGGCATCATCGACACCGTCGACGCCGATCAGCGGCCGTTCCGCGTCGAACTTACGAACGGGGATGTCTACACCGCCGACGCCGTCATCGCGGCCTCCGGTGCCAGCGCTCGAACGCTCGGCATCCCCGGTGAGGACGAACTCATGGGCTACGGCCTCTCGACTTGCGCCACGTGCGACGGCGCGTTCTTCCGCGGCGAGGACATGCTCGTCGTCGGCGGCGGCGACGCCGCCATGGAGGAGGCGACCTTCCTCACGAAGTTCGCCGACACCGTCTACATCGCCCACCGACGCGAGGAGTTCCGCGCGGAGGACTACTGGGTCGATCGCGTCCACGAGAAGGTCGAAGAGGGCGAGATCGAGATCATGAAAAACACCGAAGTGATCGAACTCCACGGCTCCCAGGAGGAGGGCGTCGACCACGTCACGCTCGTCGAAAACGAGCAGGGCCACCCGACGGATCGACTGGACGACCCCGAAACCAACGAGTTCGAGTTCGACGTCGGCGCGGTCTTCTTCGCGATCGGTCACACGCCGAACACGGACTACCTCGAGGGCACCGGCGTCGAGATGGACGACGAGGGCTACCTCCGCACGCAGGGCGGCGACGGCGGCGGACAGACCGAAACCGACGTCCCCGGCATCTTCGGCGCCGGCGACGTCGTCGACTACCACTACCAGCAAGCCGTCACGGCCGCCGGAATGGGCTCGAAGGCCGCACTGGACGCCGACGAGTACCTCGAGGATCTCGAGCGAGCGGACTCGAGCGTCGAGGAAGCCGAGCCGGCCGCAGCGGACGACTGAACTGCTCGAGCCGAAGTTGGTTCGGGTTTTGGTGTGATCGATCGCAGTCGATTGCGGTTGATCGCAGCCAGTTGCGGTTGATCGCAGTCGATTGCAGTCGGTTACGGTCGATTGTCATCCGAGTTCGTCGAATTTGCGCTCTTTTCGTCTCCGCTTTCTCTGCTTCTCGGCTCGAGTCGCAGTGTCTCGTCGATCAATCTGTCGCTGAAGTGGGTGTGTCACCAGCTGAGAGAGAGAAGAAAGCGAAAGCGCGGAGAGCGTAGAAGGGAAGGGAGCGGTTCGAATCCGCGCGGAGAAGTCCGTTCCGGCGGAACGGGCACACCCCTCGTTTTCAGTGAAAGCGGCGAACGTCTCCCCCCGATTGGCGTAGCAGAACGCAGCAACTACAGAGAGTATTTAAAGAAACCATCTGTAGAGCTATCGAAATCCTAGGTTGGGTTTCTGGGTACTCTCTGTTGGTATCCACACTACTACTTTACCGATACAATAAATAATATAATAATGCGATCAAGGTCGTCGCTGCAATCGCGCTTCGCGGACCCCCACTTGTACACCGTTTCACTGAAAACGAGGGGTGTGTGCGTCGCCGTCTCGTTCGATCCGTTCGATGATCTGTCCGCTCTCTTCTACCGTCTCGAGTCTTTCACTGAAAATCTGGTTCGGTGCGTTTATCATCCCGGTCTGGAAAGTCACCCGCAATGGGAACTGATCCGATCCCGACGCCCTCGATCGAGGAACTCCAGGACGATCCGATGGCGGACGATTCGACTTCCATCTTTCGCCGTCGGGAACTCCTCCGTCCCCAGCACGTGCCACAGAAGGATCGCATCGTCGGGCGCGACCGCGAAATCGAGACCGTCGAAGCGCTGCTCAAACCGGCGGCGTTCGGCGACCCGCCCGAGAGCGGCTTTCTGTTCGGCAAGACGGGGACCGGGAAGTCGCTGGTCGCCAAACACGTCACCGGCCGCGCCCGCGGCATCGCACAGATGCAGGGAACCGACCTGACGGCCGCCTACGTCGACTGCGATCAGTACAACACGGAGACGCGAGCCGCTCGCAAGATGGCCTTCGAGGTCCGCGACGCGGTCGATCCCGACCGCTACATCCCGAAAGACGGCGTCGGCGCGAGCCGCTACTACGACGCGCTGTGGGACGGCGACGGCCTCCTCCACGATTCGGACTCCCTGATCGTTATCCTCGACGAGATCGACAAACTCGGCGACGACACCGCCGAAATTCTCTCGAAACTCTCTCGCTCCGAAGAGGCCGGCAAGACCGGCTGTTACATCTCCGTCGTCGCGATCAGCAACAAGACCGACTACACGGACGCGCCCGACGAGCGCGTCGCCTCGAGTTTCCAGGACGATCCGATCATCTTCCCTCCCTACGACGCCAACCAGTTACAGGCCATCCTCGAGCGGCGTCGGGACGCCTTCGAGGACGACGTCCTCGAGGCGGGCGTGATCGAACTGGCATCCGCACTCGCCGCCCGGGATCACGGCGACGCGCGTCGAGCGCTCGACATCCTGCGCTCGGCCGGCAAACTCGCCGAGAAAGACGACAGCGAACGGGTGACCGAGGATCACGTTCGGAAAGCCGACGAGTACAGCGACCTCAACCGCTCGATTCAGGTCATCAAAAACGGGACGCCCCACTCGCGGTACGCCCTCTACGCGCTCGCGTACCTGACCAAATCGAAGCTCACCGACTCGTTCTCGACCGGCGAGGTCTACGACACCTACTGCGTCGTCGCCGACGTCGTCGCCGGCGAGTCGTTGACCCACCAGCGCGTGCTGGACCTGATGAAAAAGTGGACGCTCCCGGAGATCACCGAGAGCCGCCACACCGGCGGCGGTAAGGGGCAGGGCAGCTATCGAACCCACCGACTGCTTCACGATCCCGACGTCGTGATGAGCGCCTGCCTCGAGTCCGCCGACGACCAGCGCAACGTGTTGAACGCTCTCTCAGAGTCGTCGATCTGAACGCCTCACTGAAAGCGTCATCCGAACGCCTCACTGAAAACGAGGGGTGCGTTTCGCGACGATCCGGTCGACGTACTCGCCGCGTTTCACTGAAAACGAGGGGTGTCCTGCCACAGGGACGCACGACCGTCTTGCCATTTTTCACTGAAAGCGAGGGGTGTCCTGTGAAGAATCCGCACGGACATTCGACCGGCTTTCACTGAAAATGAGGGGTGTGGAACCGCAGGCCGGCGACGCAAACGTCTGTCGTATTCCGGCTTGCTATCGTAGCTCTTGTACGTCACTGCACACCCGATCGAAGGACTGCGTTGGGATCGATGTGTAAATCGGTGCAAGAACTACTATCGCCGAATCGCGTAATAATGCGAAACGTAATTCACCCTACGACACTTGACGCTGTAGCCGACAGCGACCGTATGGAGCAGCAGTCTGCCGGGCCGGCACGGCCCTCGACTCACGAACGAGCGCGTGAGACGACCTCGTGTTGCGTCTGCGACGCGACGATCGGCCCTCGAGAGCGGCGACTCACGTGGCGGGTTCGCGACGGCGCGGACGTCTTCGAGTACCACTACTGTAGCGACGCCTGTTTCTCGTTGACGAACCGACCGTCGGGACGCAGAAGCGGGAATCTCGAGTCGACTGGCTGATAGCTTTCGACGGTTCGTAACCGAACCGTTCGCGGCAGCGTACGACGATAGACACTCGTCGAATACTGTCAACGGAACTGATATGTGGGCCGCTTCCTTTCTTTCGGTTGAGATGGCACTCGAGCGACGGAACCTCCTTCGGCTCACCGGCGCAGCTGCGGTCGCATCGACCGCGGGTCTGGCCGGCTGTCTTGGGGGATCGGACGACGAGAACGGAAGCGGCGACGACCCGACCAGCAGTCAGTCGGCACCGTACCGAAACTGGCTCGCCTCGACCGACGACGACGCGGTGTTCGTCGCGCACCTCGACTGGAGCGGCCTCGAGGCCCTCGAGAACGGCGACTCCGAGTCCGTGATCGGCGGCGAGGACGCCGACGATGAGGACCAGGACCTCGACGACGGGGAAACGCCGTTGGAGGATGAAGAAGACCTGCTGCTGGCCGCACCGCTGATGGGGACGTTTTTCGTCGCGGTCGGGACACTCGGTCTGCTGGGAACGGGCCTCGAGGAACTGCTCGACAGCGAGGACGACACGGGCGGCGAGGACGACTCCACCGCCGACGATGCGGACGGGGACCCCGCCGACTTCGAGACGACCGTCGACGACGTGTTCTGGGTCAACGACGCGTACGTGATCACCGGCGACGTCGAGACGGACGAGATCCACGAGATCCTGACCGAGGACCCGGACGACGAGTTCGGCATGAAGACCGTCTACGAACCGACCGACGAAATCGGCGGCTTCGACATCTACGAACCCGTCGAGGACGACTCGGCCTTTACGTCGACGGAGGACGCGATCGCCGTCGGCGAGGACGCAATCGCGCTCTCGATGGGGTCCGAGGGCGAGCCGACCGACGATCTTCGTGGCCCTCTCGAGGCCTACAGCGGCGATGGCGACCGTGCGGTCGACGAACACGACGATCTGTCGTGGCTTCTCGAGACGGCCGGGTCCGGTCACGTCGCGTTCGGAGCGTTCGGCGATCTCGAGAACGAAGAGGACCTCGAGATCGGCGACGACGAGGATCACGACGAACTGGCCGGCGCGACCGGCTTTTTCGGCTCGATGTCGGTCGAGAGCGAATCGGAGTCGTCGCTCGCGTTCGCGGCCGTCTTCGACGAACTCGACGACGACCAGGAAGCCGAACTCTCGGCGGAACTGGGCACGTCGACTACCGACGCCGACCTCGAGTTCGACGCCGACCGCGTGAGTGCAACGGCGACCTGGGACGAGAACGCGCTCGCGGGATCCGACTAGGACGGCGAATATAGTAGTCAGTGAACGCCACTGCACACCCGACCGCAGGATGGCGTTGCGATCGGTGTGTACATCGTTTCACTGACTACGATAGATCGTGCTGAACTCTCGCACGTTACCGAATGCTAACGTATTTATTAGTTCACTTTGTTCACGTCAGCATGAATCTGAATCGGCGGGACGTGTTGCAATTCGGTTCCGCGGCCGCGGCGGCGTCAACGGTCGGACTCTCCGGCTGTCTCAGCGGGGACGACGACGGCGCAACCGAAACCGGCGACGAAAACGACGCCGACGGTCTCGACTGGGACGACGGCGACTACCCGTCGTACGGGTCGTGGCTCCCGGCGGCCGAGGACGCCATGCTGGTGTCCATCGAGTGGGACGCCCTCGAGGACCTCGAGGCGTTCGAGGCGGGCGACCGAGGCGAGTCGAGCCGGAACGGCTCGGAAGACGTCGAGAACGCTCTCGTGGCGGCGGACGACGGTCTGCTCTCGCTGCCGACGACCGGGGCGATGTCCGGGCTACAGACGCTGCAACTCGTCGACTACTCCAGTCGTGGGTTGGGGCGAGTCGTCGACGCCACCGACGCCGACTCCGCTCGAGACGACCTCGCCCGGGACGACCTCGAAACGAGCCTCGATCGACTGCTCGTCGTCAACGGAACGATCGTCTGTACCGGCGACGTCGAGACGGACGAACTCGAGGCCGAACTCACCACCTCGTCGTTCAGTTACGATCCGGAGTTCGACCCCACCGACGAAATCGGCGAATTCGCGATCTACGAGCTAGACGAGGCCGGTGTCGGCGCGACCGAGACGTTTGCCGTCAGTCCGGACGCGGTCGTCTATTCGAGCGGCAGTGATACGTCTCGGAGTGACGTGGTTCGTGTGGTCGAAGCCAAAACGGGCGAGCGCAACCGCTTCGCCGACGAAATCGAGCGCTTCGGCTGGCTGCTCGAGACGGTCGGCGAGGGAGAGATCGTGTTCGCACAGTACGGCGACGACGAGACGGACGACAGCGCTGAAACGGACGACGAACCCGACGCGGCCGACGGATTCGCCAGCGCGCTCACGTTCGACGGCGACGGCGGTGCGAGCGCCGAGGCCGCACTGGTCTTTACCGACGGTGACGGCGGCGAGAGCGATGTCGACGAGGACGAGGGGTTCGGTCACTCCGCCGACGACGTCGAATTCGGGGACGAGAACGAGAGTCAGCGCGGAACCGTCTCGGCGACGTGGGACGATCTCGCGGCCACGCTCGAGACCGGCGACTGATCGGCGCGACTCGACGTCGACATCTGACCGCGTTCGCTCGAGATAGCGGCTCCCACCGCTGCTCGAGGACGCGGCTCTCGACTCGCTCGAAAAACCTGTACCAAAAACGGCTCAGAACGGGAACAGCGAGTCCGCCTCGAGGTCCCGCTCGATCAGTTCGATCTCGTGGCCGTCTTGAGCTTTCGTGAACGCGTACATGTTGTCGTTGCTCTCGGGATCGCGGTACTCCGGCGCCTCGCGCTCGAGCAGCGTTTCCCAGTCCTCCTGCAGATTGTCGACGCGGATACAGAGGTGCCCCCAGCCGTTTTCTTGCTCGTAGGTGCGGCCGTCGTAGTTGTAGGTGAGTTCGAGTGACATCGCTTCGGGGGCGGCGTCTTCGGGTTCGACGAAGTAGTTCGCGAAGGTGTCGGCCTCCCAGCGGCGGGTCGACTCGTACTCGAACTTGCGGGTCCAGTAGCCCAGCGCTTCGTCGGCGTCCTCGACGCGGATCATCGTGTGGTCGAGCGACCAGAGCGCGCCCTCGTCGGGGTCGCGCTGGACGATCTCGATCTCGTGGCCGTCGGGGTCTTTAACGAACGCGTAGCGACCGCCGCAGGATTCGGGGTCGCGGTAGTCCTCGACGCCCTCGTCCATCAGTTGCTGGTAGTAGTCCTCGAGTTCGTCCTCGGGGACTCGGACGGCGATATGGCCCCAGGCGTCGCCGATCTCGACGTCCTCGCCCTCGTTGTGGGTAATCTCGAGCATCGCACCCTCCTCGTGCATCTCCTCGGGGCCGAGGTAGACGATGGTGAAGCCGTCGCCCTCGAACCGGTCTTTCTCCTCGTACTCGAGGTGGGTCTGGTACCAGTCGAGCGACTCCTCGAGATCCGAGACGCGGATCATCGTGTGGTCGAGCGTTCCGTCCATACGCGAACGGACGGTTGCGGGCTCAAAAAGCGTGGCGAAGGCGTGGTCTACAGAGAAAGCAAGGCGAGTGCCTCGGGGTCATACGGAAGACTTCGTCTTCCGTGATGACGAGACGTCGAAGGCGTCTCGAACCACTTGACCCCGAGGGTGAAGCCGACACTTAGACGTGTTCTGTTCGTTCGATATACCGCTCGATCGTCTCTGTTGAGACGGTTTCCGCAGTTCCGATGTAGTACGACCGCTCCCAGAATCCACCGCCCCACAGATACTCCTCAAAGAACGACTCGTGCTGTTCCCAAGACAGAAGCCTCGGGGCTTGACCCCGAGGCGGTTCACTCGGTGCGTTCGAGGTCGGTCCCGGCGTCTCCGGTCGCCTGCTCCTCGAGCGAGGACGCCTTCGGATCGACGCCGCGGCGGCGCGCGTCGAGCTCCGAGAGCGCGTAGACGAGCGCGACCAGCAGGACAGCCCCCAGCGGGAGGAACACGAACCACGGGACGCCGAAGAAGCCGTAGAGCGCGTAACAGAGGAGCACGACGACCAGTACGGTGGCCGCGTAGTACAGCTGCGTCCGGATGTGGTCGATGAGGTCGGCTCCAGTGAACGTCGAGGAGAGCACCGAGGTGTCCGAGATCGGCGACGTGTGGTCGCCGAAGATCGCGCCCGAGAACACCGCGCCGACGACCACGGGCATCAGTTCGAAGGTTCCGGTGAGGTCGTAGGCGACGGTGATCGCGATCGGCGTGACGATCCCCATCGTCGCCCACGACGATCCCATTGTGAACGCGACGAAGGCGGCGACGAGCAGGACGACGATCGGCAACACGGCGGGCGAGACGACGCCCTCCGCGGCGGCGGCGACGTACTCGCCAGTACCGAGGTCCTCGGCGACCGCGCTGATCGCCCACGCGAGGACGAGCACCGTCACCGCGGTCAGCATGATGTTGAAGCCGTCGAGGACCGTCTCGACGCTGTTCCCGAGATCGAAGAGGTCGTAGTAGAGCCCGATGAGGATGGCGGTCGCCACCATCGCGAACGAGCCCCAGACGAGCGCGGCCGCGAAGTCGCCGGCGCCGACGACGTCGACGAGCACCTGGAGGAGCCCCTCGTCGTCGATGGCTCCCTCGAGCGTGGTCGGCGCGCCCGCCTCGGCCTGTTCGTCGACCCACGCGCCGTAGCCGGTCTGGAACGCGCCGGCGAGGGTGACCGTGATCAGCACGACGATCGGCGCGAAGAACGTCCGGAGCATCGGTCGCTTCTCGATCGGCGCGCCGAGGTCTTTCTCGACCTCCTGGAGCGGCTGGGCGTCGTCGCGGGTCACCTTCCCCGTCTGCCACGAGCGGTGTTCGGCGGTCAGCATCTCGCCATAGTCCCGTCGGGTGAGGACGATGATCCCGACCATCAGGATCGCCAGCAGCGCGTAGGTGTTAAAGGGGATCGAGCCGACGAACGTCTCGAACGCGCCGGGCGCGTCCCCGGCCGCGACGCCGTCGCGGTTCTCGACTAAGCTCTCGTATCCCTCGTCGATCATCGACAGCTGAAACGCGACCCAGCTCGAGAGGCCGATCGTCGCGACGGGCGCGGCCGTCGAGTCGACGATGTAGGAGAGCTTCTCGCGGGAGATTCGCATCTGATCGGAGATCTCGCGCATCGTGGAGCCGACGATGGCCGTGTTGGCGTAGTCGTCGAAGAACATGAGCATCCCCAGGACCCACGTCGTCAGCCCGGTGTTGCGCTGGGTCTCGAGTCGACTGGTCGCCCAGTCGCGGACGGCCAGTGCGCCGCCGAGGCGCCAGATCAGCGCGACGCCGGACCCCAACAGGAGGGTGAACACGAGGATGTTCGCGTGGAACACGTCGCCGATCGATTCGGTGATCCACTCGAAGGTCCGTCCGATACCGAGGCTTCCGGTCGCGATCACCCCGCCCGACCAGATCCCGAGGAACAGCGACAGGATCGGCCGCCGAGTGACGATTGCGAGCGCAATCGCCAACAGCGGCGGGACGAGCGAAACCGCTCCAAACTCAGACATATGTACTTACTCGATAGACGACCTGATAACGCTACTGATTACGATGTTTTCGAAGAAGTTCTAGGGATTTTGTAGTTACTGAACTGATGTGAGTTCGACGCGCCGACAGTCGATCCTCGAGGCGGTGGGAGTCGCCGCTGGACGCTGCTCCCGGTCGTGGGGACGGCGACTTCGGGCAGTATACTGTCGCGTCGGGGCACGTGCCGTGCGGACTCGGAGAGGCGATCGGCGCTCGAGTCTCTTCGGTTCTCGAGTCTCGAGCGGCGAAACGCACGGATCGCGGGTCGCAGAGCGCAGACGCGACTTATCGCCGCAGAATCAGCTTCAGCACGTCCTCGTCCTCGAGGACGTGGTCCGTCCCGACCTGCTGTTCGTCGTGGGTTGCGCTGGGGCCGGTCACGCGGGCGAAGCGGAATCGCTCTTCCATCTCGCCGCCGAGTTTCTCGATGGCCTCGCCGACGGTCGACCCCTCCTCGACGACCAGCGGCTCCTCCCAGTCGATGCCGCGGCCCGGCTTGTTCATGTAGACCCGGATCAGTCCGAGGTTGTCCCAGATGCGATCCTTGAGCGCCTCGAGGCCCTTCTCCTGTTCGGCGCTGATGAAGGTAACCGCCTCGGGGTCTAGGTCGCGCTCGCGGAGTTGCTCGTCGACGGTTTCCTTGTAGTCGGGCTCGATGAGGTCGACCTTGTTGACGCAGGTGATCGACGGGATGTACTCGCGGTTGTCCATCAGACCGTCGACCAGCCGGTCGATGGAGACGTTCTCCTGCAGGTTCAGGTCCGCGTTGACGTAGCCCTGGTCGCGCAACACGTCCTTGATCGTCTGCTCGTCGAGATCCTGATCGGTGCTCGAGGTGATCTTGATGCCGTCTTTGTGTTTCGGTCGGACGGTGACCCGCGGCTCGGTCTGATCGACGCGGATGTTGATGTCGTACAGCTCCTCCTGGAGCCGGTCGTACTGTTCAATCTCGAACACCGAGAGGACGTAGAGGATCAGATCGGCGTTGCGCACGACCGCCAGCACCTGCTGGCCGTCGCCCCGTCCCGACGCGGCGCCCTCGATCAGCCCGGGGACGTCGAGCAGCTGGATGTTCGCTCCCCGGTGGTTGAGCATCCCGGGGTTGACGTCCAGCGTCGTGAACTCGTAGGAGCCCGTCTCGCTTTCGGCGTTGGTCAGCGAGTTCAGCAGCGAGGACTTGCCGACGCTCGGAAAGCCGACGAGGGCGACGGTCGCGTCGCCGTGTTTCTCGACGGAGTAACCGCCGCCGCCACCCGAGCCCGACTGCTGGGTCTCGAGTTTCTCCTTTTTCTCCGCGAGCTTGGACTTCAGACGCCCGATATGGGCCTCTGTCGACTTGTTGTAGGGCGTGTTGGCGATTTCCTCTTCGATCTCCTCGATCTCCTCCTCGAGCCCCATGTATCCGTATCCAACCGCCCGGGCCGAAAAACACTTTCGAGAACCGCACGGGACTGACCTGCGGTAGCGCCGGTCGCCGTTCGGTAGCGGACGACTCATACTACCTGGGGAGGGGCCGATCTGAGCGTCTGGAGTACGTCTCGCGGCTCGTTCGGGTAGTATCGAGTCCGAGCCGTGACGGTAGGGGCGCGATAACAATAGTCGGACGACCATCACAAATTCGTGAACGAATGGTGCTGAATACGGTGGCCCGATGGAATCGATCGATCGTGAATCGCCTCGATGCTCGAGAGTGGTTGCACTCGAGTTCGAGTTCGAACACCGAGCGTGACGAACCGCTGACCGTCGGCGTTCTCGTCAACCCCCGGGTGCCGGCGTGGCACGAACGGGCGATCGAAAACGTTCGAGCGCTCGATGGCGTGCGAGTAAACTACGCTGTCGTCAACGCCGAGCAGTCGTCGATGCTGTCGGATGGGGCAGACGCGATCAATCGGGACGGTCTGTTCTCGCTCGACGACCTCAAACTGTTCTACAGGGTGGTGTCCGAAGACGGCCTGAAAGCCGCGCTCTACGCCGATCAGAAACTCGGCTGGGACGTCTTCGGCGAAACGCGCCAGCGGGAGTTACTTCGATCGAAGCCGATCGACGACGTCGACTGTCTCGCGGACGTCGACCGGGAAGACTGCGTTCCGGAGAGCGACGGTGCCTGGAAAACCCTTCCGGACGAGACCGTCGAGACCCTCGGACAGCGCTGTGACGTCGTCCTGCGGTTCGGATTCGGACTGATCAAGGGAGACGTGCTCACCGCCCCCGAACACGGCGTGTTGAGCGTTCACGGCAGCGATATTCGGAAATCGCGCGGTATGGGGCCGCAGATCGCGTTCCTCCACGATAACGAGCACGTAACCGTCACGCTTCAGCAGCTGAGCGAGGAGATCGACGCCGGATCGATCGTCGAAATGACGTCCACTGACGTCCCGACGCACGCGACCTACGACGACGTCAGCGGGGAGATCCTTCGGCTGTCTTCGGCGGTCTACGCGGACGGCGTTCGGAACCTCCGGGACGGCAACTCGCCGTGGGATCCCGAGACGGTCGGGACGTACTACTCGCTCGAACTCCAGCGAAAGAGTCCGCGGTTCGTCGGAACGCTCCTCCTGAAGAACAATTACCGACGGCTCAGAAAATCGGTCGCGTGAGATGACGAATCGCCGCGGCCGCAGACGTTTCGAGCCGAGCGCCCTCTCCGAGGCGGCTCGAGCGGCTAATACTGGACGACGATGGCGTCTTTGACGATCCTGACGCGCTCGATGGGAACGAGGAACCGATCGTTCTCGTCCGTCTCGAAGTCGATGGACCGAGACCGATACCGCTTGGTGGGTTCGACGATGAGATCGTGAAGTTCGCCGGAGTCCGGGCTCAGCGTAACGTCGCGGACTCGTCCGAACTCGACGCCGTCGGCGCTGACGACGGTCTTCCTCGTGAGCGTCTTTGCGAACACGTCGGGCATGACTCTCGCACTACCGGTCACCGCCATAACTATACGGAGGCTGTGTGATTCGTATCCGTCGACTACAACCGTTGCGCGCGTCGAAACCGAGTAAGTGGCACCATATTGCTGGAAAACATCGATGGAGTGGACATACTCTGTGAAACTCTCCAGAATTTAAACGTTAGCTGTAAAAATACAGTATACGGCACCACCTTCAAGTCGCATCTCGCCGTATTTGCTTTCGAATATGGATCCAGTTACCGTCGCCCTCGGGACCCTGATCCTGTTCGTCGCCCCGCTTCTCTTGCTTTTCGTCATCGCGTATCGGCTCACCGGATCGACCGAGAACGGCACCGAGAACGGCGCTGGTGTGGACCGCGAGCGGACGATCGCTCGAGACCCGGAGACGATCCGCTGTTCCGGCTGCGGCGCGGAGAACGAACTCGGCTACACGTACTGTGCACACTGTCTCGAGGCGCTACCGAGTTCGGGTTCGCTGGCGTCGTCGAGCGATAGCGCCGGCAGTCGGGACCCCTTCTGAGACGACCTGCCAGACCGATGTACCGCCGCAACCTCGCCCCGTTCTGTGGTTGCGCCGAAGTGACCGATCGTCGTCCGGAGAACTCGGCGTCGGGTCGGACGCATTGCCGTACCGCCGTTTTCCGTCTCAGTCACCGTTCCGGATGCGTCGACCCGTCGAAGCCCCCTCGAACGAGCGGCTTCGCGACGTGTCGACGCGCACACGGGGGCACCTCGTACCAGCCCGGCTCGAGGTCGCGCGTTACCTCCCGGGTCGCTTTCTCCGCCGCGTCGGTTCCGCACGCTCGACACCGATAGCCCTGGTTCCGACCCGCGCTTTTCATCGTTCGCCCGCAGTCGGGACAGGTCGGCGTCACGCGCTCGGTCGTTACGAGCTCCCGAACGGCGAACTTCTCGAGCTTGAGCGTTCCCCGTGACACCTCGCCGCAGGCCGTGATGCGGTCACCGACGCGCAGCGCCCGGACCCGGTCGCGAAACCGCTTGGTCGGTTCGAAGGCGGCACACTCGAGGCGCGCGGGCGTCCCGTCGGCGCCGTCGACCGACTCGGAATCGGCGGCGAGGTCGACGAACACGTGCCCGCCGCGACGTGTTTCGGGGTCGCTCGCGACGCGGCCATCGAGGCGGTAGGCGCGACCGTCCGCGACCGCCTCGAGATCGGAGACGTCGTCGCGCAGGTGGACGTCGGTCCCCTGATTGGTCACAAACAGCTGCGTCGAATCGATGGGCTCGCCGTCGATACGCCGGGCGACCGCACGAACGCTCTCGGGGTCCTCCCCGCGGATGCCGTGAAGGATAGGTCCCGGAGTGTGGGGGACGCAGACGGTTTCGTCCTCGCCGCGGTCGACCGTATCCCAGACGTCGGGATACCCCCAGTCGGCCGCCGCAAAGACGCTCTCGCGGTCGACCTCGCGCGGCGTCCCCCAGCGCCCGGGCTCGCGGTAGGAGATGTACTCGTAGGTCCACTCCGCGACACCCCGCCACGCGCCGACGGCGGCCAGCGCGCCGATCCGACCGCGGCCGTCGCCGACGTGCCACGAGCGATATCCGCGGCGCTTGAGTAGGTCGGTCGCGTCCGAAATCTCGAGGTGGTCTCGGATCGCCGACCGAGTGAAGTGGGCAACGTCGTCGCAGATGGCGTCCGGATCCCGCTCGGTCACGACGAGTCCCGGATTGGTCCGCTCGTCGGCAGCTTCTGCCAGAGTCTCGAGTCGGTCGCGGGCGACGTCGAACGCCAGTTCGGGATCGGCGTCGGTGTGGATCGCCAGCGCGGCGTTGCCCCGTGTCTTGTACTCGACGGCTGGATTGAGGCGGATCAACAGCAGTCTCGAGACGGCGGCGCCCTCGCGGCGCAGTCGCTCGGCGACCTGCGCGGCGACGTAGGTGGTACACATTCCGCGCTCGCGCGAGTCCGTATCGTCGAGACCGACGACGGTCATCGTCGGTGTTTGGAGAAGCGGCGAGTAACCCCTTTCGGAACCCCTTCGCGACGGCATACCCGACTCCCCTCGAGTCGGAGCAGTCGACCCGACCCCTTCACCTGCACCGAGATATCGTCGATCGTGACGACACCCAGTATATAAGTATACTGCCGGTACAGAACCGAACCGCGACACGGCTCCCGGAACCCCGGGGAAAACGTCTTATACGAGGAATCGCTTACATCCCCCTATGTCCCGTTCCGCACTGGTCGGCAACGTGACCGCGATGTTAGAGGACGCGGGATTCGTGGTAAGCGACCGGTGTGCGATCCGACCGAAGAGTTTCGATATCGCCGCCCGTCGCGGCGAAGACCTCATTCTGGTCAAAATTCTCGGCAACATCGACGCGTTCAACGAGGCGACGGGCCACGAGATGCGTCGGCTGGGGGCCTATCTCAACGCGACGCCGCTGGTCTTCGGCCTGCGCAGCCGCGAC
This sequence comes from Natronolimnohabitans innermongolicus JCM 12255, assembly GCF_000337215.1. GTDB lineage: Archaea > Halobacteriota > Halobacteria > Halobacteriales > Natrialbaceae > Natronolimnohabitans > Natronolimnohabitans innermongolicus. The sequence goes on from NZ_AOHZ01000096.1 coordinate 43,239, forward strand.
GAGGATCTGAAACCGGACGTGGTCTACTTCCGACACGGCGTCCCCGTCCTCAGTCCCGATACGGCGTACAACCTATTCATCGAAGACGTTCCGCCGCTGATCTACGCCGCTCCCGGCGGCCTCTACGTCAACATCGACGGCGACCTGCTGGCCGACCAACGCGAGGACCGCGACTGGAGTCTCGGCAGACTCGCAAACGAGCTCGGCGTCTCCCGCCGAACGGTCTCGAAATACGAGGACGGCATGAACGCCTCCGTCGAGGTTGCGATGGCGCTACAGGAACTGTTCGACGCGCCCCTGACCAGTCCCGTTTCGGTCCTCGACGGCGCCGACGAGGTCCACGAAACCGAGTCGACGCCCGACGATCCGGAGGCTGATCCGGACGACGAGCAGGTCGTCGCCGTCCTCACGCGCGCCGGCTACAAGGTCCACCCGACCCTCCGCTCCCCGTTCAAGGCCGTCAGCCGAGACGAGGAGGAAGCCGACGACGATGACGTCGTGTTGACGGGCCACTCCGAGTTCACGAAGGCAGCCGAGAAACGCGCCCGGATCATGAGTTCGATCGGCCACGTCACTCACACGCAGTCGGTCTACGTCGTCGACCGCGCAAAACAGGAGGCCGTCGACGGCACCGCGCTGGTCGAACGCGACGAACTCGAGGAACTCCACGACGCCGCAGAGCTTCGGAAGGTCATCCGGGAGCGCTCGGACCGCTCGGAGCGCGAAGAGGCCGCCTGATCGATCCGTAACCCACGAGTAGGTTGCGGCCTCGACTCACGCCTATCTTCTGGCTGGTATCACCAACAGCTATGCCTCAGCAGTCGGAACACGTCGGATCGATGACGACGGATTCCGACGTTGCGCTCGTCAGCACGCAGCGCGTGCTCCTGACTGTGTTCGTCGCGGTGCTCCTGTTAGCGTTCAACTACGGTTCCACGTTCGAGACGCCGACGGGCGTTGCGTCCGCAGCGGTCGCCTACCTCGTCGTGGGATATCTCACGCTTACCGTCATGGACGTGCTGTTCGATCGGCTCTTCTGAGCACCGTTCGCGTGCGTCGATGCGCACGCATTCGAGGACCGGTCGGTCGAAAACTAGCGGACCGTCGGGATGCCGCCTGATGCCGACAGGTTAGGCCGAAGCGCCGTACGTCTCTTCTAAGTACTCGACGATATCGTCGCTCTCGGACATTCCTTCGACGCCGTTTGCCTCGTCGGAGATAACCGGAACGCCCGTCTGGCCGCTGACCTCTTCGACTTCCGTTCGCTCGCTGTGCGACCGCGGCACCTCGATCACGTCGTACTCGAGGTCGAGTTCGTCGAGTTTCGAGCGTACCTTCGCACAGTACGGACAGCCGGGAAGGTCGTACATCGTGATGTCAGCCATGGGCGTTCCTAAACAGGTAACGCCTAAGAGACCACCGGTCGGCCGCCGACTTGCCGGAATCGAGTTCAAAACTGGCGGCGCTCGCCGTCAGAACGTGAACTCGCCCGCCTCGACGGCGAAGTAGATCACGAAGTAGACGATAAACGAGAGCGCGAGCACCCACTGGCCGAGTGACACGTCGCGGTGTTCGCCCATCGCCCCTTTGACGAGCGGGTAGCTGATGATTCCGGCCGCGAGGCCGTTGGCGATCGAGGTCGTCAGCGGCATGATCGTGATCGTCAACCCGGCGGCGATCGCCCAGGCGGGGTCCTGCCAGTCGATGTCGGCGACGCCCTGTAACATGATGATGCCGACGACGACGAGCGCGAGGTAACTCGCGTACGTCGGAATCGCGGTGATCAGCGGAACGAACGCGAGCGAAACGAGGAAACACGCGCCGACGACGAGCGCAGTAAAGCCGGTTCGGCCACCCTCCTCGATCCCGGTCGAGGATTCGATGAACGTCGTGACCGTCGACGTGCCGATCATCGCACCGGCCGTGGTACCGACGGCGTCGGCCATCAGCGGCTTCTCGATCTCAGGGAGGTCGCCCTCGTCGTCGAGGAAGCCGGCGATCTGTGAGACGCCGATGAGCGTCCCTGCGGTGTCGAAGAAGTCGACGAAGAAGAACGTGAACACGACCAGCAGGAAGACGACCGGGTCCTCGCCGATCATGCCGAGGCCGTCGACGAAGCCCCAGAACAGCGGCGTGAAGTCGTACTGAGCGCCTTCGATACCCTGTTCCGGCGTGATCGTTCCCTGGTCGACGAGGCCGGCGAGCGTGACGAGCCAGGCTGCAGCGGCCGTTCCCAGAATACCGATCACGATCGAGCCTCGGACGCCGCGAGCGTACAGCAAGAGCGTAAGCACCAGTCCCGCGAGCGAGAAGGCCGCGATCGGACTCTCGAGGACGTTTCCGAGCGTCACGAGCGTGCTTTCGTAGCCCACGACGAGTTGCATCTCCTGGAGTCCCAGAAAGAGCAAGAAGACACCGATACCCGCCCCGACGGCGAACTTGACGGGTTCGGGAAAGAGTTCGATAATGTACTTCCGTGCTCCCACGGCGGTCAACGCGATAAAGAGCAGGCCCTCGACGAAGACGGCCGCGAGCGCGACCTGCCACGGGACGCCGAGGATCAAGACGACGGTGAAGGTAAAGAAGGCGTTCAGTCCCATCCCCGGTGCGAGGCCGAACGGTCGCTTGGCGTAGAACGCCATCACGACGATCGCGATGATCGACGCGAGAATGGTTACTACGGCGAGCATCTGTTCGATCTCGCCGATGGTATAGAGAGACCCACCGATCTCCGTCTGATCGCCCGGTTCGATCTCCGCTGGCGGCCGCCCGAAGATCGCGGGGGCGATGATTGCTGGATTGACGACGATGATGTACGCCATCGCCAGAAACGTCGTCACGCCCGCGATTGCTTCCGTTCGATAATCGGTTTGATGCTCGTCGAAATCGAAGTAGTCCGCGATCGTGTCTAAAGCCCCCATCTTGGACGTTCGAGCATAGCCATACCGTTTAGTTAAGCGTTCCCGTCCGATTCCGTTCGCGCCATAGACACGTTTGTGTACAGCTTCTGGTTTTGAACCCACGTCGCACTCCGAGCCAACGTATTTACCACGGGCCGTGTACACATGGTGCATGAAGTTCGTCATCGTGGGATACGGACGGGTCGGCTCGCGAACGGCACGGATTATGGCCGAAGAAGGCCACGACGTCGTCGTCGTCGACGACGACTCCGAGCGAACCGATCGCGCGGAACGCGACGGATTCGAGACGGTCCGCGGCGGCGGCGACGACGAAGCGGTACTCGTCGACGCGGGGATCGATACCGCCGACGCGATCGGCGCCTTCACGCCCGATTTGAACGTCAACTTCGCGGCCTGCATGGTCGGGAAACACCACGACTGCCGGACGGTTCTGCGAATCGACGAGGACTACCGCGAAGACATCTACGAGAGGTACGCCGAGGACGTCGACGACATCATCTACCCCGAACGCCTTGGCGCCGCCGGCGCGAAGACGGCCATGCTCGGGGGCGACTTCAACGTCGTCGCGGACCTCGCGACGAACCTGCAACTGACCGTCCTCGAGATCGGCGACGACTCGCCCGCCGTCGGCAAGCGCATGAGCGAACTCGACCTCCCCGGCGACGCGCGGATTTACGCTCACGGTCGCCGGCGCGAGTCGCTGACGCTGCCGCTGCCCGGAACGGAACTCGAGGCCGGCGACGAAGTCGCAGTCATCGCCGAAACCGACCGTGCTGATGACGTTCGAGAAACGCTGTCGCCCGCCAGTGCCTGAAGCCGTCAGGGGATCGCTGACGAGTGCGGGCGAACACAGCGCCGTATGGCGTCCGCGAAAACGGGAGCAGACTGGCGCGCGGATGGGGTGGGAGTGGGATGGGGAGCGACGTGCGCGCCACTCGAGTCGACGCACGCCCACCCAATAAAACCGCGTCAGACGTTCGAATGACGGGGGGTTGATCCCGTCCCTCACTCGTCGTCCGGTCGAAAGACGAGGACGTTCTGGTGGACCATCGACGGCACGAACGAGAACGGGTAGCCGTAGACGTGCAGATCCTTCGTCGGATCGTACCAGATCAGGTTCGCGGCAAGGGTCACCGGCGCCGCCGACTCGATCGCCCGCGCGAGGTCGGCCGAGAGGAACTCGTAGGACTGCTCGCGGTACATATCGCCGATGAAGACGACGAGATGGCCGTCCGGCGCGACGGCGTCGGTAAAGCGATCGAACTTCGTAGCCATCCCCTCGAGCCAGTCGGCCTTCGACTGCGTTTCCGTCTCGGATTCCGGTTCCGGTTCCGTTTTCGCCGCCGACGGCTCGCCACCGTCGGAACCGGCGTCCGAGTCGGCGCCGATTTCGCTCTCGTCTTCTACGTTCCCGACGGGTCCGTTTTCCTCGCCCGCGTCGAACGACCCGAGTTTGCTCTCCCGCGTGGCCCGTTCGTTGCGCGTCTGCTCGAGTTCGTCCATGTTCCAGTAGGGAACGTCGGTCAGCAGGAGGTCGACCGAGTCGTCGGGCACGTCTTCGATCAGGTCGGCGCAGTCGCCGTGGCGCATGTCCTGGTCGGCAAGCGGCGGGTCGCCGCGTTCCCGGCGGTCTTCGTTCTCGCGTTTGTGGACGGTCTCGTAGATCTCGACCCAGCGGCGCGTCCGTTCGAAGCCGATCGCCTCGCGCAGTCCCGTTCCCTCGTGTTCACAGAGGCTCGCCCCGAGCAAGGTGCCGCCGACGCCCGCGAAGGGGTCGAGGACGGTGTCGCCGGTCTTGCTGAATCGATCGATGAGTTCAGCACAGAGTCGCGGCGGCTTCTGGCCGCCGTGTTCGCTGCGCAGGTCGTGCTGGAGGGCCGGCGGATACCCCTCCGCAATCACCGACTTCGTGGCGTACTTCCACTCCTTGCCCGTGAGGTCGTTGACGCGATTTCGCTCATCGTAGATCCCCCGCCCCTCGAGGTAGCGCTGGTGGTCGGCCAGTTCGTCGGTGTCGATCACCTCGCCGTCTTCCACCGGGAGCGATTCCGCCTTCGCGCGCTCGGCGTCGAACCCGCCATCGTCGTCGGTGAAGAGCCGACTCTGACGGTGTCGGTCACCGCCGCCGTCGCCGTCGTCTGCCATACCCTCGAGTGGTTTCCCCGGTGGTATAAAGGGTCACCTCTCGTTCGGTTTCGAAGCGGCGTATCGAACGCAGCGGTTCGGCGTCTCACTTCGGTCGAGACCGACGCCGTACTTTCGTCGTCCCCGAAACGAGTTGTACACCGATCGTAACGCAGTCCGGCGATCGGGTGTGCAGTGACGCTCAGTCGCTCCGTTACTGTCTACCGGTGAGGAATCGTTCACGGGCCACCAACAGACACGGTAGCACGACTAGGCAGGCGACGAACGCGAACACGATACTCAATCCAGTTACGATGCCGAACCGCTGAAGCGGCGGCGAGAGCGCAAGTGCGAGTACGCCGAATCCCCCGGCCGTCGTCGCTGCACTCCCCAGTAGTGCACCGCCCGTTCCGACGATGGCCGCCGACAGCGTCTCGTCGATTGAGGAGTGTTGCCGCCGTTCAGCAATGAACCGCTCGCTCATGTGGATGCTGTAATCGACGCCCAGCCCGATCGCGAGACTCGTCATGACGACCGTTTCGGTGTTAAACGGCACGTCGAGGAGCGCCATCGCTCCGAGCAACCAGGCCAACGCTGCAACGACGGGTGCGAGCGTAACCACGCCGAGTGAGATCGCTCTGTGACGCACCCAGTACAGAATCGTGAGAAAGGCCAAGATGACGATGACGGTCACCGTAAACGCCGGGACGAGCGTTTCGAGGAGCGCGTCTTGGATTACTGCGGTTGTCACTTGTCCGCCAGTTGCGACAGCGGTTACGGGAGCGCCGTCTGCAATTTCCCCACCAAAACGACTCATATCGGTCGCAATATCTTGGGCCGGTGCATCACTTCGGACGGAGACGATCACTCGAGCAGATTCGTACTCCCCGGTCTCCGTTCGAGACAGCACGGATGCTGCTTGCTCGGGGTCGACGTCGTAGACGACATCGTAGAGGCCGGCGACGTCGCGGTTCGGAAGGTTGTTTCCGTTCGTGTCACGGTCTGCTAGCGCAGCGGCTACCGTCTCGTTCTCAGCTGCGAGCGTTCGAAGAACCGTGTGTGGCCCATCAGTTACGGCGGTTCCATCCGCGCTCACGTCGATCGTACTGTCGGTGCTACTGTTCCGTGACGCTCGTTCGAGCGCGACGAGTGTCGCTGGATCGGTTACGTTCCCTTCTAGTAATAGCTGCGCCTGTGAGTCGGGACCGCGCTCCTGGAAGTGTTCTCCCAAGTATGCGACGTCGTCGGAGACCGTGTACGTATCGGGAGCGAGCGGACCCGGGAGGGACTTCGTCCAGTCGGGTGCGTCTGCAGGGAGGAAATCGGTTTGATTGAATTCGGTATCGAGGCCAGTCGCGCCGTACGCTCCGCCAGCGGCGAGGACGAACGCGACCAGAATAACGGCTACCGGTGCTCTCCGCACGAGCCGAACCACGTTCGAGAGCGCGCGGTTCACGATTCCAGTTCCGATCCCGAAGGGAGCTTTCGCCCGATTACGGTCGAAACGGTGTTCGAGGAACCCGTCGACCTCGACCTTGAGAGCCGGCACGAAGACGCCGAACGCGACGAAGGTCGCAAGAATCCCCCCTGCGCTCAGTAGCGCGAAGTTCTGGATCGTGGGTAACGGACTAAGCGCGTTCGAGAGAAACCCGACACCCGTCGACACCGTCGCAGCTGCGAGTGCGAGGACGACGCCAGCGAGTCCGACGGCCATTCCCGCTCGAGGCGACCGCCGGCTTTCGTCGGGACTCTCTCCGTCTCGGTCAGTTACTGCGCCGCTTCTCGCCTCTCGGTATCTCATCACGACGTGGAGCGAATAGTCGATCGAGAGGCCGATCAGGAGGAACGGAACGGCGAGTAGCATCGAGTCCATCGGGATCTCTAGCCAGCCCTGGATGCCGGAGACCCAGGCCATCACCACGCCGATTCCGAGCAGCCCGATCAAAATATCGACGAGATCACGGTACGTCACCGCGAGCACGGACAGAACGAGGACGAGTGCGACAGGGGTGATAATCGCGAAACTATCGCCGATGGCGCTTGCACTCGCTGCATCGGTGATCCCCTCTCCGAAAACGAAGCCGTCGTCGAAGCGCTCCTCGAACAGCGACTCGATTTCGAGTTGGGCATCAGACACTCCCGACGCGTCGTCGCCGGCTCGGTCTTCGGCGGTGTGGACGACGAACGTGATCCGGGACTCCGCTTCGGCCGACCCCGGTTCGTACGTTGCGGGAAGGTACGAAACCGGATCGACGCCGGCGGACTCCCTCTCCGGATCGAGCACCCCCTCCACTAATTCGGTAACGGCTGCTTCTGATCGAGACTCGAGGGCATCGATTTGTTCGTCGATCGTCGGCGAACTGGTGTCGTGTTCTCCAGCAGTTTCTGCAGCCCGGTCCTCGAACACCGCACTCGTTCCGACACTGTTCTCGATCCCGACAGCACCATCTTCGGAAAGGGTTGCGGTTATCGACTCGTTCTCGTACATTTCCTGTTGGAGTCGTAAGCTCTCGAGTAACGAATCGCGGGTGAGGACGTCACCGTTCTCCGACCGGACGACGATCTGTGTGATGACTTCCTCGTCCGTAGCGTACTGTTCGTCGATCGTCTCTAGGGCTTCCGTCTCCGGCGAATCCACGTCGAACTGCTCGCCGTCGTCCTCCGCCGGATCACCAACCACCGCTCCAGCCGCGATTACGGCTGTGAGTGCGAGGACGAGGACGACCACCAGTTTGCTCCGGGAGACGACCGCGTTCGCGTACCGAGTCGAAATGCGTTCGCTCATCGTACCGCTTTGCCCTCCCGTGTCGCGTTCGGTTTTGCAGACGATACTGACCGAGCAGCCATCACTGCAGGTGTGTCCATTACCGAACGCTCGGGACGACAGTGATAAGGAACGATGGAGGCGTCCCACACTCTGGGACAGCCGTTTTCGGCGTCAGCGCTTTCGGCCTCGAGTCGAGCGCAAAACCGCCGGATTACTGCCTGTAGAGGGCGAAAATCATGATGAGAAAGCCGACGCAGATGAGCAAGCTTTCTATCAAAAGCCCTGCGACGGACGACATGCCGACGACGTGGTGGAGGATACCGGCTAGAAAAATCCCGAGCGTGATAACGAACAACCCTGCCGCAAAGTACTGGAGCCCTTCGATCTGCGTGCGGACGTACGCTTTGTACGCCATTACTGAGACGACGCCGCCGAGAACGAGAACGGCTACTTTGACGCCCGCGAGTAGCAACTCGAGTGGGCCGATCATGGCTCTTTTTTCATTTCCGACCAGAACGTGGCTAATCTGTCCTCGGGGCTCTCTTCGGGGCGGTCGATGTCGAGTGTGAACTCGTCGGAGTCGTCGATACCGATCGAGATGTTAGAGAAATGTCGCTCGTAGAGGGTCACGTTTGGCCCGTCTCGTCGAACTTCGGTATACTCTTTCACAAGGTTTGCCTCGCGGAGTAATTCCAGTTTCCGATACAGCGTCGATTTCGGGAACCCGCACTCCTCGCGCAACGTGTTTGCGGATTTTGGCTCGTGTAACGACTGTAGAATCACTCGACATTTATCATCGTCGAGTGATCGGAGCACCGTGGATACGTCTGCTTCGTCTTGGGCGACCGACTCGTCGTCAGACATCGTAACGGCTGATTCGGTATCGGGACTCGAGGACGGAATTAGACATAATCGACTCCAATCGATGTGCTTCTCGTTCATACGGCGGTGTGGCGACAGGCCGATAGTTGCCGATCCCGGTTCGTCTGTCGTTGTCTTTGCGTACCGGAGACGAACGCAAAGAGGTCCCGGCCATTCCCACATTATTAGACTAGTGCCAGCGGGTCGAGTCCCACATTCTGGAACGCCTCCTCGCCCTCTTGTCCCTCTCGTTCGAACGTCGAATCCATGTCTCCGAGAAGACGTCCACATCGGCGTTCGTCGCCGAGACGCCAGCAGCTGGGTACTCCGATTGTTCGTCGTCCTGGTCGGACGAGAGCGGACCGTGTGCGAGCGGGTGGGTTTCGATGATGGATACGTTCGGCCTCGTCATGGTCGTCCATACGATCTTTGCAGCGGCGTGGACGGGCGGTGCGTTGCTGATTTCGGGAACGATTATCCCGGCCGCTCGGAACGGGCTGATCGAGAAGAACGGGCTCTCACTGATTACGCGGCGATTCTGGTACCTCACCGTCGGTTCGGTCGTCCTGTTGTTGCTGACCGGCGGTCATCTAGCCGGGACGCTTTACACCGCTGAGTCATTGCAATCGACCGAGCGCGGACACCTCGTCTTGAGTATGGTTGCACTGTGGTTCGTCCTCCCGCTCGTCCTCTATCTCGGCTCCCGACATCTCACGGATATTCCGCCGGAACTGTCGGCGGAAACCGCTGCAGCAGCAGCACGTCCGTGGTTTATCGGAGCGAGCGCGATCTCGATTGCACTCCTCGTCATCGCCGGGTTGCTATAGACGGACCGGGAGCGCCACGCGCGTGTACCCACGGCTGTCCCGCTTCCGCCTTCGCCTCCGCCTCTTTTGCACCCCGTTCACGACGGTTACCCCGTATAGGAACTCCCGCCGACGACCTCGAGGAACTCGCCGCGGCCCGTCGCGTCGCTCGCGTCGAACTCGGTGACGCGGACCCGGACGCGCTTCTCGACGGTTTCGGGGCCGGCGCCGTCGATACGCAGTTCGGTATCGCCGATGTACGCGAGGCCGGTGTCGCGGTCCTCGGATTCGGCGACGAAGACGTTGATCTCGTCGCCCTCGGTGAGCGACGGCGTGGAACTCCGGAATCGCCATCCCTTCAGGTATTTCATCAGAATGCTCATAGTCGTGCCACCTCCTCGCTCTCGCGGTCGATCAGGTACTCGCGGCCGAAGCCGGTGATCGCCGCAATGACGAACACCGCGACCAGCAGCCAGCCCTGGAAGACGAACGGGACGACGTCGATCGGCGTCACGAGCATGTCCGCCGTGAACCAGTCGTACTCGCCGGGCAGGTCCTGCATCGCCGTGTAGCCGGCGAGGACGCCGCCCGACCACGGGAAGATGTACCCGAGCGCCGCGGTCTGGGCGTCCAGGATGTTCGCGCGCCGGTAACCGTTCAGGTTGAATCGTTCGCCGATCTTCGAAATGTAGGGGCCGATCGCGACCTCCGCGGCCGTGTTGATGGTGATAACGGCGTTGATCAGCGCCGAGGAGCCGACCATCGTTAGTTCGGCGTTGCGGACGTTCGTCGCGAGGTTCTCGATCGACCACTCGAGGATTGCGTCGAACGCGCCGCCGCGGATCATGATCTGGGCGGCCGCGATGATTAACAGGACGAGGATCGCGAGTTCGAAAAAGCCTGCCGCCCCCTCGAGCAGGCTGCCGCCGACGCCGACCGCGTCGGGATCGTCGACGATCGTGAGGATCGGCAGGAACTCGAGCGGTTCGGCCAGCGGCGCGTCTTCGGGGGCGTTGAACGCGACGACGTCGCCGATGCTCAACAGCCCCAGCACGAGGCTCACGGCGATCGCGACGACGATCCCCCACGAGATCGCTTCGACGATGTGGCGGCCGGCGACCGCGGTACCGATCACGACCCCCATCGAAACGAGATGGACGAGTCCGATCGGCTCGCTCTCGGCGACCAGGATTTCGGCCGCGTCGCCGGCGATCTCGAGGCCACCCATGAACTGGCCGGCGACGAGGTACCCGGCGAACGCCACGACGGCGGCGACGAACACGTACTTGAACCGCGAAGCAACGACGCCGCCGATGTCGGCGTCCTGGGTTACGGCGCTGACGATCGTCGTGTCGCTGACCGGGGCGAGGTTGTCGCCGAAGATCGCACCCGAGAGGATCGCTCCGAACAGCAAGACCGGATTCGCGCCGAGCAGCAGGCCGGCCGGAAAGAACAGCGTCACGAACGCGATGGCCGCGCCGTACCCCGTCCCGATCCCGGTGGTGAACAGTGCCGCGAGAACGAACGTCGCGGCCGGAAACAGCGCCGAACCGATGCCGCCGACGTCTGCGAGCCAGACGAGGCCGTCGACGAAGCCGCCGTCCTGTAGGACCTCGGCGAACATCCCCGCCCAGATCCAGGCCACGATGGCCGTCACCGCGACGGGCTGGGTCATCCCCTCGAAGATCGTGTTCGCGTAGGTCTTCCAGTCACCGCGAACGAAGAACATCCCGAGGATCAGCCCGATGAGCATGCCCACAACCAGGCCGCCGGTGTCGGAGATCCGCCACAGCGCCGTCTGCACGATCGCCCAGACGATGAAGAACGCGATCGGCAGGGCGCTCATCCCTCGGCCGCCGTAAAACGCGATTCGCGGCGCTTCGTCGGCGGTTCCCGAAACGAACGAGTCGGTCGGATCATCTGCGCTCGAGTCGTCGCGTCTCCCACTCATCGTCTTACACGGTCCAAATGTTCGAATTGCCGTAAAGAAGTATTCCTTCCGATCGCGAACTGATACCGACGTCTGTTACGCCGAATCGCCATCTACGAGTCCGAACGGGGTCGAAACCGCTTCAGCACCGATCGTCGCGACCGCCGTCGCAACGATCGTGACCGTCATCGACGCGAAGCGGTAACACCGACGTCAGCGAGAGCCTTTGACGCTCGAGCGCGTACGCACGCGTATGAACATGCTCGTCGACGGCGAGTGGCGGACCGATGCGGGCGAGTACACCGACGACGACGGCTCCTTCGAACGCCAGGAGACGACGTTCCGCGATCGGGTCCGCGACGAACCCGACGCGCGATTTCAACCCGAATCCGGTCGGTACCACCTCTACGTCTCCTATGCTTGTCCGTGGGCCCACCGAACCCTGATCGTCCGCGCGCTGAAGGGGCTCGAGGACGCCATCTCGGTCTCGGTCGTCGATCCCTACCGCGACGACGACGGGTGGCAGTTCACGCCCGAAAAAGACGGCTGTACGCCGGACCACGTCCACGGCGCCGACTACCTGCGAGAGCTGTACGTCCGAGCGGATCCCGACGCGACCTGTCGCGTGACGGTACCCGTCCTCTGGGACCGCGAGGAGGGGACGATCGTCAACAACGAGTCGAAGGAGATCATGCGGATGCTCGACACCGAGTTCGACGAGCAGGCGACTCGAGACGCCGACCTGTATCCCGAGGGCTACCGGGAGGACGTCGACCGGATCATCGACGAGATCTACGAGCCGATCAACAACGGAGTCTATCGGGCCGGCTTCGCGACGAAACAGGACCCGTACGACGAGGCCGTCGACGACCTGTTCGACGCGTTAGACCACTGGGACGACGTGCTGGCCGACCAGCGCTACCTCGCCGGCGACCGACTCACCGAGGCCGATATCGCGATGTTCACGACGCTCGTTCGATTCGACAACGTCTACCACACGCACTTCATGTGTAACGTCCAGTACGTTCGCGAGTACGACAATCTCTGGCCGTACCTGCGGGACCTGTATCAGACGGGCGCTCCCGATTCGGAGACGGGGACCGAGACAGAGACGGAAACACGCCCCGCATCGAGCGTCGCCCGGACCGTCGACATGGATCACATCAACGAACACTACTACACGACCCATCCGGACGTGAACCCCCACCGAATCGTCGCCCGCGGCCCCGACCTCGACTTCGAGGCGCCCCACGACCGCGACGAACTGCCGGGCGCGCCGCCATCGGCGCTCGTCTCGGCCACCGCTGACGACTGATCACTCGAGTAACGCAGAAAACTCAGGTTCGAGCGGCGTTACGCTCGCCCCGTTTGTTCTCGCCACGCCGCGAAACTGTCTTCGCGCTCGTCGGTCCCGGCAATCGCCCGCCAGATGAGATAGGCGGGAACGAGGACGGGCAACAGCGGCAGGAAGATCACGACGAGGATTGCCGCCATGATGTACCCGAACGCGGACATCTGGGTGTTCGGTCCGTACCCCGTCGACTCGCCGACCCGTGTGGACATACCCGAACCTACGCGCCTGTCGCTATTCTGTCTTGTGGTTTGAGCGATCACGAACGGTGGTCGAACGCTCGCCCGAACCATCCGCAGTTGCTCCTCTCAGCGGCGTCAGTCCAGTACGTCTGCCGAGTCGTCTTGTGGACGATAACCCAACTCGAGCATCGTTTCGGACAGCGAGAGGAACCGTTCGGAGTTATCGGAGATGCCGTGGGCGGTCGTCGGCGTCGAATCGAGGGTCGCCGTCGCCGCATCGCGGACGATCCGTTGGCAGTCGCCCGGGCTGAGCCACATCGCGCGGGCATAGCGCTCGCCCGAGCCGTCTCGGTCGGCGACTTCCTGCTCGAGTTCGTCCTCGGAGAGCAACCAGCCGATCCGCAGGTTGACCACGTCGATTCCGTGGCGTTTGGCGTAGTAGTGTCCCATCGCCTCGCCGAATACCTTCGTCGCCCCGTAGTACGTGTCCGGGTCCATCGCGTCGTCGGGGCGAACGATATCGGGGGTTCCGACCGTCGATTCGGGCCGAATCGGCGAGACCGTATTCGTCATGTTGACGGCGTGGTTCGAACTCGCGAAGACGACCCGCTCGAGGTCGTTGATCGCGGCGGCTTCGAGGGCGTTGTACGCGCCCTCGACGTTCGGTCCCGAGAGTTCCTCCCACTCGGCTCGCGGATCCGGGTTCGCCGCGAGGTGGATCAACACATCCTGGCCCTCGAGGGCGTCGACGAACTGCTCCCGTTCGGCGATCTCGAGGGTGTCGGTGTCTAGGTCCTCGGTTTCGCTATGGGAGAAGAGCTCGAGATTGACGTCGACGGCTGCGTCGTCGAACGCTTCGATCGCTTCGCGGCCGACACTGCCGGACGCGCCGGTGATGGCGACGTTGGTCATAACCGATGCACACCGGAGCGGCGGAAATAGGTCGGGCCAGCGGGTTCCGGGCTGAACGGCCAGTTCGGGTTGGCGACGCGTGTTCGACTCGCCAACGAGAATAAACCGTATACAGCGATATCAACTAACCGAACGCTTTTCTCCCGTTCCCGTCTCTTCGAGAGTGTGCTTGAGAATACCACAGCATTCGTGACGGGAGCGAGTCAGGGGCTCGGACGGGAGATCGCCGTTGCGTTCGGCGATGCGGGCGCGAACGTCGTGCTCGCGGCGCGCAGCGACGGCATCTACGAGACCGAACAGCAGATCGACGCGCCCGATCGGACGCTGGCCGTCGAGACGGACGTCACCGATCCCGACTCCGTCGCGGACTCGATCGACGCGGCGGTCGACGAGTTCGGCGGGCTTGACTGTCTGGTGAACAACGCCGGAATCGCCGGGCCGACGGCGCCGATCGAAGACACCGACGACGACGAGTGGCTCGAGACCATGGACGTCAACGTCGTCGGGACCGCACGGACGGTCCGCGCTGCAGCCCAGTCACTGCGTGACTCGGAGGCAGGCAGCATCGTCAACATCTCCTCGATCGGCGGGAAGCGCCCCTATCCGAACCGGACGCCCTACGCTGCGTCGAAGATGGGCGTTATCGGCCTCACGCGAGCCCTTGCGTTCGAGTTCGGTGACGACGACGTCACCGTAAACGCGATCTGTCCCGGCCCGGTTGAGGGCGAACGCATCGAGAACGTCTTCGAAAAACAGGCTGCAGAGCGTGGCGTCGACGTCGCCGACGTCAAAGGAGAGGTACTCGAGAGCCTCGCGATTCGGGAACTCGTACCGCCCGAAGAGGTCGCCGACCTCGCGGTTCAGCTCGCGAGTCCGGCGACGGATCACGTGACCGGCCAGGACATCAACGTCGCCTCCGGCGGCGCGTGGTACTGACGCCACGAACGAGAGTCGACGTCCGCCTGACGTATTTGCTACTCGGATTGGCGGTCCGTGAAACGCGCGCCGAACTCGTCACACGTCGATTTCGTCGTCGCCGTCGTAGTCGCGGTCGAACGACGTGTACTCGTCGTAGAACGGCTGGGAGCCGCCGCCGCTGGCGCCGAGTTCGATCCCCGCGTAGCGGGCGTCCTCGACGTCGTCCCAGACCGCAAGCGGCCACGGCTGATCGTCGCCCTGTTCGATCATCGCCGCTTCCATCTGGATCTCGGTCGCGACCGCCTGACTGATTCCCTCGATGTAGCCGTCGTAGTACTCGCGAAGCATCTCGGCCGCCACGTTTCGATCGACCGCCTCGTCCGCCGTTTCGGACGTTTCTCCGTCCCCGTCGGACGCGTTCGCGTCGGTCGTATTCGTGTCCACCGAGTTCGTGTCGTCGACGGCCGCGTACGCGTCGGTCACGTGTGCACCGCCCTCGTTTCGCGCAGCCGCGGAGCCAGCGGTGATCGATGCGAGCGCCGCGACGGCGGAGCCCTTCAGTACGGTTCGTCGCTGTGGGTTGTCGTCGACCATAGCTGATCTCGCCACGGGAGCGACTGAAAAGGGGCCCGAACGTTCCAGCGAGTAGACTGTTCGGTACCGACGACGGAAATCCGGGACAAACTTGTAGCGAGCGAAACTGACCGAACGGTTCGTTCGACCGATTTCGGCGGCGACAGTAGACACCGATTTCGCGGCTGGGATCTGCAGCGACGGAATCCACAGCGGCTCCCGCCGCGTTCTCACTGGCCGGTACCGTCTTCGAACCCCGACCATCACGCGTTCCATACAGTCGAGTAATCTCGTCTTTCCCACTTCGATACTCGTCTGCAGGCCGGACACGCACCCGTCCAGTTGTACTCGAGTCGAAACCCGTTCCGACGGCGATCACTCAACGAACTGGTCGAGCGTCGCGTCGAGACCGTCCCGAACCTCGCTGACGAGCGCGCCCTCGATGTCGAGGCCGAGGACGTCGACCGCCGTTCGACCGACGCGCTCGCGCATCTCCGGCGGGGTGTAGACGCCGAGTCGCCACTGGGAGTACTGCGCTGCACGCAGCGCCTCGACCAGCGGTGACTGCTGGCCGAGCCGTCGAATATCACCGTTGACGACGACTCGAGTCGTCGACTCCGTCATCGACGGGCGACCGGGAACGTCCAGAATGACGCACTCGGGATCGACGTCCGCGTCGTCGGCGATTTCGTGCTCGAACTCCCGGATCGACTCGTGGTCGGCCTCGATGATGCCGCCCGGCACGTCGTCGATTTCGGCCCAGACGGCCCGTTTGTAGAGGTTCCGGTGATCGAGGCGGCGCGAGAACTGGCTGGTCGCCTCGCAGGATCGGAGGGCGACGATCAGGTCGTGGTCGTCCATTCGCTGGAGGCTTGCGGCGTCGACATCGGGCTCGGGGGCGTCTAACAGTCGCTCGGCCGCTCGGCGCAACATCGCCTTGCTGATCCGGGCGACGCTGTGGCTGTAGACGGCGGGGTTCATCAGCGCGCGCGCGACGAGGAGACTTTCGGCCGTCTGGACGTTGCCCTCGTCCAGAACGAGTTCGTCGTCCGTAAACGTCAGTTCGCGCACCAACCGGCCGTGATCGATCGTCCCGTAGGGGACCCCCGTGTGGTGGGCGTCCCGCACCAGGTAGTCCATCCGATCGACGTCGAGTTCGCCCGAGACGAGCTGGCCGAACCGACCCTCGCCCGCGATCAGGTCGGCGACGGCGTCGGGCTCGAGGTCGTGCTCGCGGAGCACGTCACCGACCTGTCCGTCCTCGAGCAGGCCGTGGACGTCGTCGTGGTAGCGACCCGTTCGCCGGTACGTGAGCGACTCCAGGTTGTGGCTGAACGGTCCGTGGCCGATATCGTGGAGGAGCGCGGCGGCGTGGACGCGATCCGCCTGTCGGCCCGAGACGCCGAGTTGCTCGAGCGCTTCGCAGGCCAGGTGATAGACGCCGAGGCTGTGTTCGAACCGCGTGTGGTTGGCCGAGGGGTAGACCAGCGAGACCGTTCCGAGCTGTCGGATGTTGCGCAGCCGCTGGAGTTCGGGCGTATCCAGCAGGTCCTGTGCCACTCCGTCGATCCGGATGTGGTCGTGGACACTGTCCTTGATGGTCGTCATACCGAGTGGTTCGGCGCAATCACACAAAAACTGTCGAGTCGCGACCGTCGCGTTGCCGGTCGACGGTACGCTCGAGTGTCGCTGCCGGTACTCGCCGGAGCGGTTACAAAAGCGCCCGTCACCTGACGCGGGGGTACTTACCGGCGTGGCCGTCGTCAGTGTCGGGTAGCATGACCGATCTCACGATCCCGCGGGACGCCAACGAGGAAGACGCCGAAAAACTCGTCCGCGAACACGTCGAAATCGGCGATACCGTCCAGATCTGGGAGCGCGAACGAACCGACGACGGTGACCACGACGTGGTAGGGGAGGTAACCGGAATAGAAGCGGGATATCTCGAACTCGACGGACAGTCTCCCGAGTCCGGGAGCGTCCGGTACGACGAGATCGATACGGTGATTCGAGTCGAAGACGCGTAGCGGAGCGATCGCTGCCGTCACCGAACGCCGTCAGACGTACGGCGAGCCGTCCGGCAGTCTCGAAGACCACGCCGTCCCGTTACGGTCCGTCCGAATCAACCCGAACTGCAGAGACCCGAGGAACAAACCACGACGGTGGTCGCGGGAGCAGTCACTCCGCGGTCGCCTCGAGTCCCGCCGTCAACTCCTCGCGCAGCGGCTCCGGAATCGGCGTCGGGCCGTCGTCGACGACGACCGCGACCGTCGTCACGGTTGCGACGACGCGGTTCTCTCCGTCTCGAAGCTCGAACTTGAGCGTGAAGCTCGTCTCACCGACGTCAGTGACGTCGACCGCGACGGTGATCGGCGCCAGCGACCCGAGTTCTCGTTCGTAATCGATCTCGAGACGGACGACGAGGTGCTCGAGTTCGCCGGGACCGTAGCCGCGGCTCGCGAGGTAGCGGTCGCGCGCGAGATCGGTGTAGGCAACGAATTTGGAGTTGTTGACGTGGCCGCTCGGACCGAGGTCGTCGGTTCGAACGTCGATCGTCGTCTCGTAGTGGCTCATGCTCGAGCCCAGACAGTCGGGAGGCGAGTGCGTTTCGTCCTGCGGCCGTGGCCAGTTCGTCGCCGGTGCAAGTACCGACACCGCGTGCTGGATTCCCTCACCGCTCTCGTTCGGGTTCGCGATTCCGTCCGTCATCGACGGATCCGAGATCGAACTCCCGCGACGAGTCAGCGGTCGTTGCGCCGTCGAAGAGATCGTCGGGGAGGTCGTCGACGGCGACGAGTCGCTCGAGTCGCCGTTCGAACTCCGCGTCGTCGATCTCGCCCGCCGCGTAGCGCCGTTTCAGCTCCTCGAGGGCGTCGGGTTCGGCTTCCCTTGGCTCCAACGTCGATTCGGACGATTCTTCGCCGAACAACAGCGTCGCCATCTCGTCACCCCAGAACAGGAAGATCGGCGTCAGCAGGAACCAGCCGATGATCACGATCACACCGGCGAGTGCCTCGAGTCCCGCGATACCGGCGAGACTGATCAGTGCGAACGTCACGATTCCGATCAGTAGCCAGCCGTCCTCGGCGACGAACTCGCGGAGCATCGGTGCCATACAGTCGCATGGATTGCCCGAAATATATAGCCCAGCCAATCGGTCGGGTGTCGGTGCGAGGGCTCACCGTCTCGACCGGCTCGAGCCGGTGCTCAGCGACGCTGCTTCCAACCGGCCGATGAAGCCGCTGACACGAGTTTAATATAGCTGTTATTGGTTTATGGAGCGATTCCTCACCGAGGCGTGACCGCGGGTCGGGCAGATCACGACGGTGGTATGTTTCCCCGAGTTAGCGAATAGAAGTACTCCTATCGAGACAAATAGAGGTTCCTCTCAATAGAATAGATAGCTAGTCAGCTATTAGCATTCGAGAGACGGTGTGGGAAATTCGGATTCTAGCCGACAACGGTATAAGATTCCTACACACACCAAGAAATGGACTCTAATACGGCTACAGGTTCTTGCAACCATCAACCGGACTGATGTGACGTTCGGGATATACTGACAACTAGTGCTCTCGGTAAGCACGGTATTAGTGCGGAATACTAGTAACTATCGTGAAGCGGTACTTCGACTGTGAGCCGTCCGCCGAACGATCACCCCTCGTCGTCCGTTCGCTCCTCGAGTTTGTATTTCTGAATCTTGCCGCTGGTCGTCCGCGGCAGTTCGTCGATAAATTCGACCTCGCGGGGGTGTTTGTACGCAGCTACTCGCTCGAGGACGTACTCCGTAATCGCCTCAGCGGTGACGTCTTCACCGGGTTCGACGCCGGGTGCGGGAACGACGAACGCCTTCGGCACCTCGTTTCGTCGCTCGTCGGGGATTCCGACGACGGCGCTCTCGGCGACGGCCTCGTGTTCGGCGAGGAGTTCCTCGAGTTCGCTGGGGTAGACGTTGTAGCCCGCGGTGTTGATCATGTGCTTCTTGCGGTCGACGATCTCGTAGTAGTTGTCCGCGTCTCGACGGGCAATGTCGCCGGTTCGGAAGTACCCGTTCTCGGTGAACGCCGCCGCCGTCGCCTCCGGCATGTCGTGATAGCCCGTCATGACCTGCGGGCCGCGGACGAGTAATTCGCCTTCCTCGCCGGGGTCGACCTCGTCGCCGCTCTCGTCGACGATCTTACAGTCGGTCTGGCGGGTCGGCTGGCCGATCGTGCCGTGGCGCAGGCCGAACGTCGAATTCGACTGCGAGTGAGTGGCGCCGTGAGTCTCCGTGAGGCCGTACCCCTCGCCCATGTCGACGCCCGCGACCTCCTCGAACCGCTCCTGGACCGCGACGGACATCTTCGCGCCGCCCTCGCCCGCCGTCTCCAGACTCGAGAGGTCGTACTCGCCGAAGTGCTCGCTGTTGACCATGTCGACGTACATCGCGGTGACGCCGACGAAGTGGGTGATCTCCGCTTTCTCCATCAGTTCCATGGCCGCGTCGCCGTCCCAGTTCGCCGCGCTCCGGAGGTAGACGCGCCCGCCGCGAAGCAGAGGCTGCCAGGCGGTGTGCGTAAAGCCCGTGATATGATACAGCGGGAGCCAGACGAGGCTGCGGACGTCCTCGTCCGCGAGGTCGCTCGGCTGGGAGAGGATCGAAAACATCTGCGCGCGGAAGTTCCGATGAGTGAGCTGGACGCCCTTCGGTTTCCCCGTGGTGCCCGACGTGTACGGAAGCAAGGCGACGTCGTCGTCGTCTCGCTCGACGAACCGTTCCTCGCCGCGGACGTCCGAAAACATCTCGACACCCTCGTCGGTGCTGCCGACGGCGATGACGAGCGGGTCCCAGTCGATTTCCTCGAGTCCCTCCTGGAGGTGCTCGAGCAGCGCCGCGTGGGTCAAGACGACCGTCGCGTCGGTGTCCTCGAGCTGGTAGGCCAGCTCCCGGCGTCGGTACTGCGGGTTGACCGGCGAGACGACGACGCCCGCCTTGAAAGCGCCGAGTGCGCCGATCAGGTAGGCCGGACAGTTCGGCAGGTACTGCAACATGACGTCGCCGGGCTCGACGCCGCGGTCGGCCAGTCCGCCGGCGAATCTGGCGCTTTCCTCGCGGAGGTCGTCGTGCGTGAGCGTCGTCCCGTGGTATTCGATCGCCGTCGCGTCGCCGTGGTGACGCGCCGTCTCGTCGTGAAGTCGAGCAGCATTCCCGGCTCTCGCGTCCGCGTGCACTGAATCAAGATTCATGTTTCCAAACACCACGGTCTGCTACTAAAGCGTATCGCGCGGTAAACAGACTCGCTGCATCCGGTATCGGCTCCCAGTCGGCGTGTTAATTTCACAACGCTGTATTTGACCGCTTTGTCGTACATTTACAATGTTGTACCTCGATACCCCGGTATGGAGTACCACGACTCCGAGAAAGCAAAGGAGGTTGCAGGGCGCGTAGAGGAGTTCATGGACGAGGTCGTCATCCCGCGCGAGCGGGAGGCTCTCGCCACGGGCGAGCAGATTTCCATGGACGAGATTCACGACTTCTGGGAGCAAGCGAAAGAGCGCGATCTGTTCGCGCCCCAGGTTCCCGAGGAGTACGGCGGCCAGGGACTGGACTTCAGCGACATGTTGCCGTCGTTCGAGCAGGTCGGCCGCTCGCTGCTCGGTGCGCTCGCCATCCGCGCGAACGCGCCCCAGGAGGGGAACATGCACACCCTGGAGATGGTCGGCACGGAAGAACAGAAAGAGGAGTATCTCCGCCCGCTCGTCCAGGGTGAAATCTCCTCGGCCTTCGCGATGACCGAGCCCAAACAGGGCGGCGGCTCCGATCCGAAGATGCTCCAGAGCACCGCCGTCAAGGACGGCGACGAGTGGGTGATCAACGCCCACAAGTGGTGGACTTCGGACGGCCTGAACGCCGACTTCTACCTGTTGATGGCCCGCACCGACCTCGACGCCCACCCCTACGAGGGGACGTCGATCATCCTCGTGCCCGCCGACGCCGACGGCGTCGAAGTCGTTCGGAACGTTCCCCACCTCGGCGGCCACGGCATCACCGAGCGCGAGGGCGGTCACGCCGAGATGAAGTTCAACAACGTTCGGGTCCCCGTTGAGAACACCATCGGCGAGGAGAACGAAGGCTTCCAGATCGCTCAAATGCGTCTCGGCGGCGGTCGACTCACCCACTGTATGCGTTACTCCGGGATGGCCGAGCGCTCGCTCGACGTCGCGAAAGCCTACCTGCAAGAGCGGGAAGCCTTCGGTACGACGCTCGAGGAAAAACAGGCGCTGCGCCACCGGATCGCCGACGCCGAGACGCGGCTGCACGCCGCCCGGTGTATGGTTCGCCACGCCGCCCGCGAACTCGACCGCAGCGACGCCCGCATCGAGGTCGCGATGGCGAAGATGTTCACCGCGAACGTCACCAACGAGACGATCGACCTCGCCCTGCAGTGTTGTGGCGGCAACGGGATCGGCAAGGACCTGCCGATCGCGCACTTCTACGAGAACGTCCGCTCGTTCCGGATCGTCGACGGCGCCGACGAGGTCCACCGTCGCTCGATCGCCCGCTGGGCGTTCGACGACGTCGACGAGACGGAAATCGAGAACGCCCTGCAGTTCGACGAGGACCTGCGGATCGACGCGCTCGACGAGTAACACCGTCCGTATCACCACCGACGTTTTTCTGGCGGATCGTCGCCCACCGTCGCGCTCACCGTCACGAATCGATCGACCGCTGTGCGGTGGCGCGCGCTGTCGGCCGGCCGAGCGAGAGCGAGGACGGACGATGACTCCGCGTGAGGGATGAGCGAGCGAGCAACGCGAGAGAGTGAATCGGCTGGGGAGGGAGTGGCCGCTCATCGTTGCCACGATTGCAGCGTCTCGATCTCGGTCGGTACGATAGCAGCGTTTCAGCCGATCGTCCGAAAACGGATTTCTCCCGACTCTACCGAGAAACCGCCGGAAGCGGATTCAGACCCGTTCGATGATGGTCGCGATCCCCTGTCCGAAACCGATACACATCGTCGAGAGCGCCCGATCCTTCCCCGTCCGCTCGAGTTCGTGTGCCAACTTCGTCAGCAACATCGCGCCGGTCGCGCCCAGCGGGTGACCGTGGGCGATGGCGCCGCCGTTGACGTTCGTATCCTCCCAGGAGGCGCCNGAGGCGCCGGTCTCCTCGAGCCAGGCGGCGACGACGGAGGCGAACGCTTCGTTGACCTCGAAGAGGTCGATGTCCTCGAGTTCGAGGTCCGTTTGCTCGAGGACCTGTTCGGTCGCCGGAATCGGGCCGGTGAGCATCGTCACGGGATCGACGCCGACGACTTCGGTCTGAACGATCCGGGCCATCGGCTCCCAGCCGTGTTCCGCGGCGGCGTCCTCGCTGGCGATCAGTAGCGCACTCGAACCGTCGACGATACCCGAGGAGTTGCCGGGGTGGTGGACGCCGTCGCCCTCTTCGCGGAAGGAAAGCGGGAGGCTCGAGAGCGTCTCGAGGTCGGTCTCGGGTCGCGGGTGTTCGTCCTCCTCGACGGTGACGGTCTCGCCGTCTAACTCCGTCTCCACGGGGACGACCTGATCGTCGTATCGGCCGTCCTCCCAGGCCTCGCCCCAGCGCCGCTGGGAGTCGACGGCGAGTTCGTCCAGTTCCTCGCGCGAGAAGCCGTACTCCTCGGCGATGCGCTCGGCGCCCTCGCCCTGGTGGGTCAGTTCGTCGAAGTGCTCGAAGTAGGTGTCCGTGACGCCGGCGCCGTCGGCCCCGTCGGCGCCCATCGGTACGCGGGTCATGTGCTCGACGCCGCCGGCGATCAGGACGTCGTGCTGGCCGGCCATCACGTTCGCCGCCGCGAAGTTGAGCGCCTGCTGGCCAGAGCCACACATTCGGTTGAGCTGGACGCCCGGGACGACGTCGCCCCAGCCGGCGACCATCGGGGCGAGGCGACCGATGTTCAGCCCCTGCTCGTCGATCGGCGTCACGCAGCCGTAGACGACGTCCTCGATCGTTTCGGGGTCGAAGCCGTTCCGTTCCTCGAGGGCCTCGAGGGGCTTCGCCGCCAGATCCTGCGGGTGGGTATCCCGGAAGGAGCCGTCTCGCTTGCCGAACGGAGTTCGTACCGCGTCGACGATTACTGCGTCGTTCATGAGGGTTCGTACCACGCCGAGGGTAAAAGGGGTTCTGACTGGCAGCAGAACGAGCGCCGTTCCTTCGCGCGCACGCGGGAAAGATAACATAGAACCTCGAGTGAGAAGTCGAAGTAGCACTTCGAGCGAGAGGGGTCACCAAAAATCGCTGCACACCGAATCGGCTGACGGCCGTGTGATCGGCGTACGGACCGTTTCACTGGCTACGATCCAGCGACCCGTAGTATCGCACCCCCTCCTCGAGCCACGACTCGACTCGTCCCTCGCGCTCGAGGCGAGCCAGCGCGCTCACGATCTCGGGTAGCACCCGCGCGCGCTCGCTGAAGCTATCGGTTACGTCGTCGCCGATCGCCGTCGCGGTGGCGGGGCCCTCGCGCGCCTCGAGCGCCTCGAAACAGCCCTCGATTCGGTCCTCGAGGTCGGTGATCGAGCGCTCGACGGTTTCGGCGTAGTTTGTGTGAACGGGACCGTGGCCGGGGTAGACCCGGTCGAACGAGTATCCGTGTAGCCGCTCGAGGCCGTCGAGATAGGCGTCGACTCCCTCGCGAACGCCGTCGTCGAAGTTGACGTTAATCGCCGCGGATCGGAAGGGGTCGATCGCCATATCGCCGGCGAAGAGGACCCGTTCGTCGCCGAGCGTCGTCCCGTAGCAGTGGTGGGCGACGTGGTGGCCTGGGGTGTAGATCGGCTCGACCTCGCGGCCGCCGATTTCGACGCGGTCGTCGCCGTCGATCCAGCGGTCGACCCCCTCGAGCGGGAGCGGGTCGCGGTTCGATTCGTGGGCCTCGAGGAGCCGTTCGACCGCGTCGTCGAGGTACCGGTCCCCGACGCCAGCTTCGACGAGGTTTCGTCGCGTCGCCGCCTCGACGGTCTCGAGGTCTCGCTCGAATCGCGCTCGGATACGCTTCGGCGCGTACACCGTCGGATCGCCCGCTTCGAGTAGCATCCCCGTCTGTCCGACGTGGTCGGTATGCGAGTGAGTGAGCAGGAGGTGGTCGATATCGTCGGGCGCGTAGCCGTGGCCCTCGAGGGCGGCCAACAACTCCTCGCGACCTCGTTCGCCGGGCATTCCCGCGTCGACGAGAATCGGCTCGGCGCCGGCGAGCAGATACGCCGCGGCGTGGCCCGGCGGCCAGTCGACGGAGACCTCGAGTCGGTGTACCGCCGGCCGAGCGTCGTCGACGGCCGAGCAGTCGCTATCCGCATCCGGCTGATTCGTCTGTGACACGAGTCACCGTATGCGGCCCCGTCGTGATAGCTTTTGCCACGCGGCAAGGTTTTCGACCGACTCGCTCGAGGCCGAAAACGAGGACGCGGACGTGGTCGCCCTCCGGGCGGTCGTCCTCGAGGGCGCCGGCGAGAAAGCCTTCTGTGCGGGCGCGGACGTCGGCGGCTTCTCCTCGGAGTCGTCCGGCGCGAGTTCGGCTCGCGACCACTACCAGTTCATCCGCGACTTCCCGGCGCCCGTGATCGCGAAGATCGACGGCTACTGTCTCGGCGGCGGTCTGGAGACCGCCCTGGCCTGTGACTTCCGACTCGCCAGCGAGTCGAGTACGTTCGGCTTCCCGGAGGTCAACCTCGGCATCCTCCCCGGCGCGGGCGGCGTCCAGTACGTTTCGAAACTCGCCAGCCCCGCGGTCGCGAAGGAACTGGCCATGTTCGGCGATCACATCGGCGCCGAGCGCGCGGCTGATGAGGGCATCATCAACCGCGTCTACGACGACGAGTCGTTCGACGACGAGGTCGAGGCGTTCGCGACCGAACTCGCCGGACAGGCCCCGCTGGCCGTCCAGGCGATCAAGGATTCGGCCCACATGGCCGTCCAGTCCGGGCTCGAGGAGGGACTGCGCTACGACGCCAAACGCTTCCGCCAACTGCTGCAGACCGACGATCACGAGGAGGGCGCGGCCGCCTTCGGCGAGGACCGCGAGCCCAAGTTTGACGGGAAGTAACGACTCGCGGCGATTCTAGTGGCGTTCCAAGCGTCCTAATCCCACTCTTCGCCGATACCGCGCAGCGAGAACGGACCGACGGGGAGGTTGTACCCTTCCTCGAGTGCCGTATCGACTTGCTCTTCCGTGGCGATCCCTTCGTCGACGAGCTTCTGGGCCTCCTCGCGCATCGCCGCGTAACAGCGGTTGGCGATGAAGCCGTAGGAGCCCGGATCGTCCTCGATGGTGACGCTGGTCTTGCCGAGTTCGTCGACCAACTCTTCGGCGCGCTCGACGACCGCGTCGTCGGTCTCGGGCGCCCGGACGATTTCGACCATCGACATGACCGGGACGGGATTGAAGAAGTGGGTGACGGCGACTCGAGAGGGGTCCGAGACGGCGTTAGCGATCGACGTCACCGAGAAGCCGCTCGTGTTCGAGTACAGCGGCTGGTCGTCGGTGACCGCGTCCAGGTCCCGAAAGACCTGGCCCTTGATCGCGAGCTGTTCGGTGACGGCCTCGATGACGAACTCGGTGTCGTCGGTCGCCGCGTCGAGGTCGGTCGTGAAGGTCAGTCGCTCGAGCGTTTCGTCCTTTTCGTCCTCGCTGAGGTAGCCGCCCTCGACGGCATCGTCGAGGCCGTAATTCCCCGAGATTACCCGTTCCCGTGCCTCTGCAGCGAGTTCGTCGGTGAGCTCCCGAACGCGAACCTCGTACCCGTTGCGAGCCAGTACCTGTGCGATGCCGGCGCCCATGATGCCGCCGCCGACGACGGCGACTGCTTTCCGTGCCATGAACTCACAAGCCACACTACGTCCGATAAGCGTTTCGATCGACAAGGTCGTCTCTTTGCGAGTGATCTGACGGGGGCGAATCACGCGGTTCGTCCGCAGGAGGCTGGTACTCAGTCCGCTCGAACGGCGGTCGTCGTCACCTCCGGATTCCGCAACAGCGGCAGCGAGACCACGAGCAGGCAACTGAACACGAGCGCGGCACAGAGCACGTAGGTCCACTGGTATCCGAACCAGATGTCGACGGCGGGGATCGCGATCAGCGGTCCGAGGCTGAGCCCGATATCGCCCATGACCTGATAGACGCCGCCCATCCGACCGAGTTCGTCGCCGGGCGTGAGATCGCCCAGGATGGCGAGCATCGCGGGGGCGGCCGCGCCCATTCCGGCGCCGATCAACACGAGCGCACTGAACAGCGCCTCGAGCGTCGGCACGTACGCGATGAGCAGGAAGCCGGCGGTCATCGACAGAAACGCGGGCACCGTCAGCAGCGTTCGATCGCTGATCAGATCCGAGACGTGACCCGTAATCACCGTCGTCGCGCCCATCGTGAGCACGCCGACGCCCATCACGACCCCGCTGATGCCGGCGGCCTCGAGGACCGTGAGTTCGAGGCCGTGGACGCTCGCGTAGCGGGCGAGCGTCGAAAGGATGATCCCGCCCCAGAGGAAGCGGACGGTGAAGTTGCCGAAGCCGATCAACAAGACCGTCGGCTGACCCCGGAGGAGCGCCGGAATCTGTCGCAGTTTCGCCGACTGGGTGTCGGTGGCGCCGGCGTGGACGTCCGGCAGGACGAGCGTGGCGACGATGCCGGCCAGCAGGGCGAGGATCCCGGCGCCGAGGAAGGCGACCTCCATCGAGGCGATGTCGGTCAGGACGCCCCCGAGGATGAGTCCAGTGGGGAAGCCAAGCGACTGGCCGCCGCGCATGTAGCCGATCCAGCGCCCGCGGTTGCTCGAGGTCGTTACGTACGTGATCGTCGCGAACGCGCCGATAAAGACGAATGCGCTGCCGACCCCCCAGAACAGCCGTGAGAAGACGAACACGAGCCCCGCGAGCGACACCTCTCCGAGAACGGGTGCCGTCCCGAAGACGTACTCGGGGACGTAGAGGCCGATGACGTAGCCGAACGGGGCGAACGCCTGCGTAAACAGGCCGATGATCATCGGTTTGCGCGCGCCGACGCGATCGATGATCGCCCCGGCCGGCGTGTTCATGAACAGTCGAGCGATCCGGTTGGCCGAGAGGATCAGGCTCAGCATGACCGCGCCGATGAGCAGCGTTTCGTCGAGCAACGGCAGGGTCGGGAAGGCGACGCCGGTCGCGACGCCGCCGAAGAAGATGCCGGCGATGACCGCCAGCGCGACGGTCCGAATTTCGCCGGTCGTATACGTCTCGTCCTCGGTCATCGAACTGCTTCGGAGGTTTCTGATACGGTGTGTTCAAGGTTGCGTTCGGCCCGTCCGGACCGCGGACGAATTTGCCGGCTTCGCCCGGACTGCAGACGAACGTACCGGCGTCGTCCAGCCCCGCGTTCGATCCGACTCGAGTCGCGATCGCTTTTCCGATAGCCGACCCGCTCAGTCGTCACCGTAGGCCTCGTCGAACTCCGCTTGCAACACGGTCTTTCGGATCTTTCCGCTTCCCGTCTTGGGGAGTTCCTCGCGGATCTCGACGTAGCGCGGATGTTTGTACGGCGCGAGCTCCCCGAGGACGTACGCCTCGACGTCCGCTTCTGTGAGGGTCGACCCCTCGCGCGTCGCGACCGCCGCGGCGACCGTCTCGCCTCGCCGCTCGTCGGGGACGCCGAAGACGGCCGCCTCGAGGACGTCGGGGTGATCGTACAGCGTCGCCTCGATTTCCCGCGGGTAGACGTTGTAGCCGGCCGTCAGGATCATCTCCTTCTCGCGGCCCTCGACGTAGTAGTAGTTGTCCGCGTCCCGGGAGCCGATGTCGCCGGTTCGGAAGAAGCCGTCCTCGGTAAACGCCGCCTCGTTGGCCTCGGGGTCCTCGTAGTAGCCGGCCATGACCTGCGGACCGCCGATGAGGATCTCGCCGTCCTCGCCGACGCCGACCTCTTCGCCGTTCTCGTCGACGATCTTCGAGCGCGCGTGGCCGACCGGCTGGCCAACGCTTCCCGGCCGATTGCCGAGCGTCGACCACCTGACGGTGTGGGTGGTCGCGGTCGTCTCCGTTAACCCGTAGCCCTCCGAAAGCGAGACGCCGAACGTCTCCTCGAACTCCCGCTGGACCGGCCGGGGCAGTTTGTCGCCGCCCTGTCCCGCCCGCCGGAGGAACTCGAGGTCGTACTCGTCGGAGTCGTAGGCCTCGAGGAGGTCGCTGAACATCGTCGCGACGCCGACGAACGCGGGCACGTCGTGGTCGGCCAGCAGTTCGAGGACGCGCTCGGGGTCCCACTGGTCGGGTCGAAGCAGGTGCAGCGTTCGCCCGGCCGACAGCGAGGAGAGCATCTGGAGCAGCCCCGTAATGTGGTACATCGGCAGGATGATCAGCCCGTCGCCCTGAATCGGGCTCGCGCTGTAACTCGAGACGCTGTTGGCGATCTGGACGCGGAAGTTTCGGTGGGTGAGCAAGACGCCCTTCGGATTCCCCGTCGTCCCGGAGGTGTAGGGCTGGCACATGACGTCGTCGTCTTCGCGCTCGCAGAGCGTCTCCGCCGGGGCGTCGTCCGTCCGCGCGAGGGCGGGAAGGGAGGCGTGTGCCCCGTCGTCGCTCCCGCCGTCCGTCGTTCGCAGGATTTCGGCCTCGAGATCCGCGACGGCTTCGACGACGTGGTCGTCGGGGTCGCCGGCGACGATGAGCGCCGTCGCGTCGGCGTGATCGACCTGGTAGGCGATTTCGCGGCGTCGATAGGCCGGATTCAGCGGGCTCGCGACGATCCCGCTCCGACAGCACGCCCAGATCACGGCGCAGTAGTCGATGCTGTTCGGAATGTAGACGCAGGCCCGGTCGCCGGCCTCGAGGCCGAACGCACGGAGGCCGCGCGCGTAGCGCTCGACGAGGGCGGCGAACTCGCGGTAGGTGACCGTCTCGCCGTCGTGTTCGATCGCGATCGTCTCGGGATTTCGCTCGACCGATCGGTCCAGTAATCGGGCGACGTTCCCGTCGTACGGAGGCTCCAGAAGCTCGTTTGCGGGAACGAGGTCGCGTTCGTCCATCGCACGGTGATTCGTCGATCCGGCTGAAAAGTGTGTGGGTGGTGGTAACAGCATCCGAGATTTTGCAACGATGGACGGTGCCGTTGTCGTCGTACTCGACGGCGACTCGAAACGGTTGTATCGACCGTGAGGAATACGCTTATGGAACTCGTCGCGAAACCCTTCGGGGAGATGGATCGAAACGTCAGTCGGGAGCGACCCCGGTCGGATCGGACGAGCGGTCGAACAGCTACGCGGAACCGAACTGTTCAGCGACGGGGTGGTCGCCGTGCCGAATAAGTCGATGGCCGAACTCGAGTCGATGGTCGGCGACTCGCGGGTCACGGTCGAAGACTTCCGCATCGAACGGGGCAAAATCGAGGAATTCGCTCGTTCGATCACGGAACCGGATCCCGTATTCCGTGAGGAAGCCGTCGCCGCCGACCGCGGCTTCGACGCGACTCCGGCGCCGCCGACCTATCCGCGCGTCAGTCGGTTCCCCCGGTACCGGCCCGACGACCTCGAGGGGTACGGCTTCGACCTCGGCTTCCAGCCGGAGTACGTCCTCCACGGCGAGCAGGCCTACGAGTACGAGCGGCCGCTGCAGGTCGGCGACGTGCTGACCGGAACGACGACGCTCGAGACGGTCTTCCAGCGCGAAGGCGGTCGCGCCGGGACGATGACGTTCGCCGTCCACGAGACGGAGTACCGCGACCGAAACGACGACCTGGTGGTGACCGACCGGGCGACGGTGATCGAAACCTCGGGTGCGGTCGAGAACGGCGACGACGGCGAGGGCGAGACGGCGGAGGCGGACGCGGCGAGCGACGAGGACGGCGAGACGCGGGTTCCGGACCCCGTCGCCGTCGAGACCGTCCGCTCGGTCGACGACCTCGCGGCCGGCGACGCCGGACCACGGGTCGTCGTCCCGGACCTCGAGCGCAAACACTTCGTGAAGTACGCGGGCGCCAGCGGCGACTTCAACCCGATTCACTACGACGAGCCCTACGCCCGCGACGCCGGCAACGAGAGCGTCTTCGGCCAGGGGATGTTCACGGCCGGCGTCACCTCCCGCGTCGTCACCGACTGGTTCCCCCTCGCGGCCATCGACGAGTTCGGCGTCCGGTTCCAGTCGCAGGTCTTCCCCGGCGACACCATCGTCGCGACGGGCGAGGTCGTCGACCGACAGCCCGACGACGGCGTCGTGGCGGTCGACCTCGAGGCGACGAATCAGCGCGGCGAGACGCTGCTGACGGGATCGGCGACGGCGACGCTCGAGGACTGAGACGGTCCGCTGTACCGATCTGTCGACGCAACCGCGGTTGGCCTGCGGTTGCGCCGAAACCGACGGATCGGAGTCCGTCTCTGCCAGTCCACGGGTACGCCATCGGAGAGATCGAGCCACGACTGTCGGTCGAAAATAATGTCGTGTCAACGGTGCAAAATATTATGGTGGTGGCGTGTGTTATCGAAGGACGCATGTCCGAGCCAGACCCCGAAGCAATTCGAGCACAGCTTATCGACGCGTTCGAGGGCGCCGACTATCCCGTCTCGAACCCGATGGAGTTCCTCCCGGCGCTGCCCAACGGACCGGCGACGACCTTCGAATCCGGCGACTTCTCGATGTCGATCATGGAACTGCAAAACGCCGCCGACGGCGACGAGGATCGGTACCCCTACCAAAGTCCCGAAGAAGTCGCCGACGACATCGTCGCCGGATTGCAAGACGCCGGCGAACTGCCCAGTTAATTCGACTGACGACCCACAACGCGGTTTTTCCAGTCCGATCGACGCCGCTCGTGAAACGGATAGACAGCCGATTCGAGCAGCGGTCGAAATCGATCGGATCGCTCACTCAGTTGTCTTCTTTCGTTTTATAACAACATTTAATGCTGTATGGTGAGGCGACAATCTCGCTGGTAGAAGTGACAATACGAGGGTGATAACCGACGAACGGGAGATGATCCGCGACTCCGTCCGGGAGGTTATGGACGAAGAGATCGCACCCGACCTGGCCGAAGCCGACCGCGAGCCGCTATCGAAAGACGACGTCATCGACTACATGCAGCGAACGGCCGAGATCGACGTCGGCCCCTACGCCGAGGAGCGCTTCGACGATCCGCTGGCCGGGACGATCGTCAGCGAGGAGGTCTCTCGCGTCTGGCCCAGTCTGCAGGTGACGAAGGGGATGTCGCTGCCGGTGACGATGTTCGAAATCTTCTCCGAGCGCACGCGCGAGAGCTGCGCCGAGGAGTACGAGAACGACCGGCTGGTCGGCTGTTTCGCCATCACCGAACCCGAAGGCGGCTCCGACACCAAGGTCCCGAATACGACCGCCACGAAAGACGGCGACGAGTACGTCATCACCGGCGAGAAGACCTGGGTTTCGAACGCGCCGATCGCCGACGTCGCGCTCGTCGTCGCCCGGGACGAGGACGCCGAACGGCGGGACATGTTCCTCGTCGACGAGAAAACCGCCGGCTTCGACGCCCGCGAACTCGAGAAGCTCGGCTGGAAGGGGGCGCCGACGGGCCAGCTCTTCTTCGGCGAGGCCCGCGTCCCGCGGGAGAACAAGCTCTCGCGGGCGGTGATGGAACCGATAAGCGACGGCCGGATGGACCCGAACGAATCCTCGTTCGCCACCGGTGGCGGCGTCGGCGGTAACCCGCTGAACACCATGTTCGCCTCGATGCGAAACGGAATGGCCGCGATATCGGTCAGGATCATGCAGGCCGCCTACGAGGCCGCCCTCGAGTACGCGACCGATCGCGAGGTCTTCGACCAGCCGATCGGGCAACACCAACTCGTCCAGGAGAAACGGTACAACATCCGCGCCGGCCTCGAGACGGGCCGACTGCTCACGCGGTATACGGCACAGAAAATCGCCGCGGGCGACCTCGAGGCGCGCATGCTGTCGTCGCTCTCGAAGGGCTGGGTCTGCGAGAAGTCCGTCGAGGTCACGTCGACGCCCTGTAGGTCTACGGCGGCAATAGCCTCTCGACGGACTACCCGCTCGAGCGCTACTACCGCGACGACCGGACGAGGATGATTCCCGACGGAACGACGGTGATCCAGCAGCTGATCGTCAGCTACGAACTGACCGACCTGCAGGCCTCCTCCTGATCCGAGGGCCGATACTGTCCGGCGAACGCGCTTGTCGCTTCGACTGTCGACTAACCGACTCTTGTCACCATTGGTCATGTGAACGCACCACTAGATTTACGTCATTTGGATCAGATATCTGGGGTATGTCTCAGCAGCTACGGATGGGCGGGGTATCGGTCCGAACGGGACGGACCGAAACGATCATCGGGCGACCGAACCGATCGAACGCGGCTACTCGAGTGGGCGTAGCGGTAGCGGACATCCCGTTCGGTCGACCGAAGCGAGCGGAGAGCCGAACCGGGATGGTTCCGACGCCGGGTAGCGAACGGGGTGGATGCGGTCGCCGAGAATCGACGGACCGTCACAACGGCGCGAGGCGATAACATGTCCGACGCAGAGTTCAACATCATCGACGAGAAGATCGGCCTCTTCGGCGGTACCCTGTTACTCGTCGGAAACGTTATCGCAATGACGGCGTTCCTGCTGCCGGCGCACCTCATCGCCGACGACGGGCTGGGACCCGAGGTCGCAATCGCGATGTTGCTGGTCATCCTCCCGGTCACGTTCAGCATCCTCAGCACGCTCCAGATCGGCGGGGCGATGCCCGCCGCCGGCGGGAGCTACGTCTACGGCTCTCGGCTCATTAGCCCGTTTTTCGGGTTCCTCCTCCCCTGGATCGTGGTCCCATCGATCTGGCTCGGACAGCTTTACCTGGCGTTTGGCTTCGCCGAGTTCATGCGCTTTTTCCCGACGTTCGACTGGATCCCGATGTGGGCGCTGATGTACGCCGTGATGATCCCGTTTATCGTCTTGAACGTGCTGGGGATCCGGATCGTCACGCAGGTCCAGATCGTGCTGGTCTCGATCATCATCGGCGGCATGCTCCTGTTTATCGTGCCCGGATCTTTCCACATCGACACCGCGAACTACTCCGGCATGTTCCAGTCGGGAACGGGCGCGTTCTTCCTGGCGATCGTCTCGCTGTCGATCGCGATGCACGGCTTTAACCTCGCGACCGATCTGGGGGAAGAACTCGAGGATCCGGTAAAGAACATTCCCAGGGTCCTCGGGTTGAGCGCGGTCATCTCGATCGGACTGATGGTCCTGCTGGTCGTCGTCGCCGTCGGCGTCGTTCCGCTCGAGTTCTACGTCGAGAACCGCGACGCCGGCGTCGCCTACGCCGCCTTCGAGTTCCTGCCGTCGGCCGGCGCGTACCTCGTCGCGGCCGCCGCCGTCGTGGGCGCGTTCACCTCGCTGAACACGCTCTATACGGCCTACTCGAGGCAGTTGATGCGGGCCGCCCGCGACGAGGCGATTCCGCTGTACTTCGCGAAGCTCCACCCCGAGTACCAGACGCCCTACCGAGCGATCCTCCTGCTCGCGGTGCCAGCGCTGATCATGGTGCCGCCGATCAGCCAGACGACACCGGTGCTCATGGCCGCCGTGCTCTCGATCACGTCGATGATCGGCGCGGTCGTCAGCGCGGTCGCGCTGTGGAACCTTCCCAAGCGGTTCGAACGCCGCTACGAGTACTCGATCTACAAGCTTCCCAAACCGTTCCTGAAGTTCGTCGCAGTCGCGAGCGCGACCGTCTCGTTGGTCTTTCTGGCCGGCGTCTCGCTGTCGATCGGCTGGGTGCTCGCGATCATCTTCGGCTGGATCGTCCTGGCGTATCCGGCCTACCGCTACCGCGTCCGCTCGCTTCGAGAGAAGAAAGACGTCGACCTCCGGAAGCGGATGAAGTCCCTCCACGATTACGAGGAGGAACGCGCCGAATCCGGCTCTCGCGCCGGTCGCAGCGAGGCTGACGAAACCGAAACCGATAGCGATACCGACGCCGAAACCGACGCGACGGGAACCTCGCCGGCCAACGAGGACTGACGTTCGATCCTCGCGTTCCCGTTTCGATCACAGACGAACACACCGACCGATCCATGACAGACGAACACCGAGCCGAACTGTCCGAACTATCGGCGACCGCTCGAGGCCGTCCTCGAGATAGTGCGACGGCCGACCCGATCGTTCCCGCACGCGATCGGCGCCGAAACCGAATCCGTCGACGACCAATCCGACTGATCGACACCGGTGAGTATCGATGTTAGACGTAATTCCGACGAAACGCAACCCGGACCCCGACCTCGAGTCCGCGTCGCCGTCGCTGCTCCGGCGGCGAGCGATCGCGACGGGAATCGATCTCGGGATCTGTTATTTCGTCGTCGAAACGGCGATATTGGCGGTGTTGATGGTCGCGTTTACCGACTTCTTCCTCGCGCGTGCGGGCGAGGCGTTCCTGTTGAGTCTCGTCGGCCTCGTCCCCGTCTACCTGCTCTACACGTTCGCGTTCGAGTGGCGCTACGGCCGGACGCCGGGGAAAAAGCGGATGGGGCTCCTCGTCGTCGCCGAGGACGGGACGCCGCTGGGACTCCACGGCGCGGCGCTGCGAAACGTCGTCAGATACGTCGACTGGCTTCCGTTTGGCTACCTGCTGGGGTGGGTGCTCGCGCGGCGGTCGCCGGACGGTCGCCGTCTCGGCGACACCCTCGCCGGAACGTGCGTCGTTCGTCCGGTAACGTCGGCCGAACCGCTCTACGCCGACGATACCGATACCGACACCAGTTCCGAGGGCGACTCGACCGCCGATTCGAACGCCGACGGCACGACCGAGGACGCTCGACTTTCGGAGTGAGCGTCGAGCGACGCCACCGAGTCGACGGAACGGGCTGTTTCCTACGGTCCGTGTACGTCAGTTCCGTCGCAACCGCGAGCCGTCCTGCGGTCCCGCCGGTAATCGGTACGGCAACCCGTTTCAGTAGTTCGCGTCCTGCTTTGCCTCCTCGTATCGCTGCTCGTATCTGTCGACCGCCCACTCGTAGGCGTCGTCGGGATCCTGTTCTTCGACCAGCACTCGATTCGCCAGCTGGGCGTCGATATCGAACGTGCCGACGTGAAGCGTCTCGGGACTCGAGGGGAGTTCGGGGCTCTCGAGTTCGGGGACGATCTCGTCCATGATGAACTGATTCTTCTCGAGGAGCGCGCCGTCGGCGACCTGAAAAATTTCCGCGTTCTGGTACTCGTCTGACTCCATGACGCCTTCGTAGGGCGGAATAAACCGCATCGGCTCGATAAGCGAGACGTCGACGTGGTGGTCTGCGCCGTACATCATTCGATTGAAGTCCTCGGCGGCGCCGGGGTTGCTCGAGCCGCCGATGACCGGCGTCCCGTTGACGAGGACCCAGCCGCGGGTCACCGGATCGGCACCCTCGCGGGTCGGAATCAACGCCTGGTCGGTCGCGAGCGCGACCTCTTCGGCGCCGGCTCCCATCGCGGGGCCACAGAGCCAGGCGTTGTTCATGAAACACTGGCCGAACCGGCCCGCGACCCAGTACTCGATCGTCTCCTGCCAGTTCAGGCTCGACGGGTCCGGGGAGTACTGCGCGAGTTCCTGTAGTACGTCGAGGACCGGCATCACGTGTTCCTCGTCGAACCACAGTTCGATGTCGCCGCCGTTTTCCTGCCAGACGTCGCCGCCCGAGTTGTACAACCAGTTCGAGAAGTCCGAGCCGCCTTTCCCGGCTGGCGTCGCGGAGAGACCGAACCCCCGCATCTCTTCGAACTCGTCCGACTCGTCGATGATTCTGGCGTTCTCGACGAGTTCGTCCCACGTTTCGGGGACCTCGAGGCCGAGCGCCTCGTAGACGTCCGACCGATAGTTGAGACACCCCCCGACGTAGACGCCGTGGGGGATCGAGTGGGTCTCGTCGCTCTGATCGCCGCCCATCGGCTGGAGCGTGTACTTGTACAGCGTGTCGCCCCACTCGTCCTCGAGGTCGTCGACGACGTCGTCGACGTTTCTGGTCAGCCCTTGATTGATTAGATCGCCGATCTCGGCCGTCGTCGCGTGGTACATCTCGGGCGGATCGCCGGACTGCAACAGCGTCGCCAGTCGCTGTTCGCCGGTTCCGTGAAAGCCCGCGTACTCGACGTCGATCGGAACCTCCGACTGGTCTTCCCAGTCGGGGACGAGCTCGTCCTCCCAGTACGCTTCCCACTGATCGCCAGAAAAGTCGGTCAGAATGTGGAGTTCGTCGCCGGAGTCGCCGCCGAGACAACCGGCAAGCAGTCCGGCCGTCCCCGCACCTGCACCCTGCAGTAGCCGCCGCCGCGTCATGTCATTTGATGACATACAACTTGAGTGTTGTCAACTACCATTATAAATATACCGACCACGAAACGCGTTTCCGGCGGTAGCGGCGCTACGAGTCGATAGATTCCCCTTTTCGAAGCGAAAACCGCGAGACTGAAATCGAAACCGACGACGTGTTATTCGACGCGGAGCCCGCTTTTCGGATCGAACGCCTTCATCGCATCCGTATCGAACTGGAGGCCGTACTGCCCCTCGCCGCCGCGGAACGACGGCGGCGTGACGACGGTGATTCGACCGAGCGGCGTCTCGAAGAGGCTGTGCGTCTGGTCGCCGAGCGTCTCGTCGAAGACGTGCTCGGCCGTCACCCCGTCCGCGGGGTCCTCGCTGACCGTGATATCCTGCGGACGGATCCCGATTCGAACGTCGCCGCCCGCATACTGAGCCAGCGCCTCTGACGTCTCGAGTCGGTAGCTGGCGTCGCCGATGCTGAGGTCCATCGTTCCGTTGTGTCGGTCGATACCGGCGTCGAAGAACTCCATGTTCGGTCGGCCGATAAACTCGCCGACGAACGACGTCTCCGGCTCGTTGTAGACCTCGTCGGGCGTTCCGACCTGCTCGAGTTCGCCGTCGTTCATCACGGCGATCCGGTCGCTCATCGTCATCGCCTCCTCCTGGTCGTGGGTGACGTACATCGTCGGGCAGCCGACCGTTTCGGTGACCTCGGCGAACAGCGGCCGCAGTTCGTGTTTGAGTTTCGCGTCCAGGTCGCTCATCGGCTCGTCGAAGAGGAACATCGTCGGCTCCCGCACGATGGACCGACCGAGCGCGACGCGCTGTTGTTGGCCCCCCGAGAGTTCGTTGGGGTGCTTCTCGAGTTGATCCTCGATGTGCAACAGTTCGGCCGACTCGCGGACGCGTTCGCGGCGTTGTTCCTCGCTCATCCCCTCGAGTTTCAGCGGGTAGGCCATGTTCTCTTCGACGGTCATGTGCGGGTAGAGCGCGATGTCCTGAAAGAGCAACGCGATGCCCCGCTGTTGGACCGGATAGTCGGTGACGTCGTGATCGCCGAAGTAGATGCTTCCGGACGTGACCGACTCGAGGCCGGCGACACAGCGCAGCGTCGTCGTCTTGCCACAGCCGGACGGGCCGACGAGCGTGATGAATTCGCCGTCCTCGATGGTGAGGGAGAATTCGTCGACGGCGACGAGCGATCCGAACGTCTTCGTCAGGTTCTGAATGGTGATTTCGGACATGGTTTCGTATTGTGTGTTTGGTACCGTGTATTATGATTTGTGTCAGTTCGTCTGGCAACCTCAGAGCGCCCGTATCTTGAACCCCTGCAGGAGGTACGACTGGAGGAAAAACGCGAACAGCAGCGCCGGCAGCGAGACGAGCAGACTCACCGCCATAAACTCCGCCCAGCCGGTCTCCCACGAGGAGTGAAACAGACGGAAGATCCCCGGCGGGAACGTCGTCGACTCGTTCGACGGCATGAGGATGTACGAGAAGGTAAAGTCGCCCCACGCGATCGCGAACGCGAACACCGAGTTTGCGATCATCGCCGGCTTCGTCTGCGGGACGATCACGTCGACGAACCCGCGCCAGCGGGGCGCGCCGGCGACCCAGGCGGATTCCTCCATCGACGCCGGAATGGTCTGGATGTACTTCCACATCAGCCAGACCGCAAACGGCATCGAGAGCGCGCTCAGCGCCAGGATCAGCCCGACGTATCGGTTCAAGAGTCCGAGTGTGTCCCAGATAAGATACAGCGGAATCGCCAGGACGATCGGACTGAACATGTAGCCCACCAGCAGGAACCGCGCCGTTTTGACCTTGTGTTTGTAATTGAACCGGGCGAGTCCGTAGCCCGCGATCAGCGAGACGACGGTCACGGTCACCACGACGCCGATCGTGACGATGACGCTGTTGAGCAGGTAGCGACCGACGGTCGGATTGAACACGATGTCGAAGTGGTTGACGGTGAACGTCTCCGGCGTCGGGAAGAACGTGATTCCCTCCTGAATCGCCAGCCGAGTCTTGAACGCGTTCTGGGCCATCCAGTAGATGGGGAATCCGAGGATCACGAACAGCGTGGCGATGCTCCCGTAGAGTCCGGCGCGGTAGAGCAGGCTCCGATACGTGTGCGAAACGCGGAACGTCCGCCCGAACTCGGGGTCGTCGGGTTCGGTTTCGGCGCTCATGTTTCCACCTCCTGGCTCGGGTTGAGGTACTTCAGATAGACGAGGCCGCTTACCAGCAGGGCGAGGAACATCACGACCGCGATCGCGTTCCCCATCCCGTAGGCCCCTCGTTCGAAGGTCTCTCGGTAGGCGAGAATCGGCATCGTGGTCGTCTGGCTCCCCGGACCGCCCTGCGTGAGTTGCCAGATAATGTCGTACTTGTTGAACATGAACACCCCGCGGAGGAAGATCACGACCAGCAAGGCGCCGTAGATCCGCGGCAGCGTGATGTCGCGGAACATCTCCCAGGTCGTCGCCCCGCAGACCTTCGCCGCCTCGTAGAACCGATCGGGGATCGACTGTAACTGCGCGAGCGTAAACAGCGTCACGAACGCCGAGAACTTCCAGCTACTGATGATGACGACGGCGGTCATCGAGAGCTGCGTGTTCCCGAGCAAGTACCCCTCCCAGAGACCGAACCGAGCCCCGGCCGCGTGGAGGACTCCGTCGTACGGGTCCAGCATGAACAGGAACATCATCGTAACGATGATCGTCGGAATCAGATACGACGTGAAGACGAGCGTGCTCAGGATCCGACTGCCTCGCGTGATCTTGTTCAACACGAGCGCCATCCAGACGCCGACGGTCAACTGGATGACCGTCGAGCCGACCATGAAAACGAATCCGCGCCACATCGACCCCCAGAACCGATCGAGTTGGAAGACGTTAGCGTAGTTTTCGACGCCGACGAAATCCCAGGTCGGGTTCAACAGCGGGACTCTGTGTACCGATGCCGCGATCGCAAATGCGATCGGTATCAGTGCGACGAGCGTGTACAGAAGCAGTACGGGGAGGATCGTGAGCCATCCCCAGAAGTCCTCCGGGGTGATCTCGAACCTCCCGATCGAGAACCCGTCGTCGTAGAACCGACGGGATCGATCCACTGGCTCCGTATCGGTTGCCATGTCAACACAATACACAAGGTACTTGTTAACATTTTCCCTGAATCAGATCCCGTATCCGACGTACAGCGTATCTCTCGCCGATACTCTCGAGTGAGCACGGACCGGACCGACCGAGCGTGATGGGCGAGCGCTCTCGACGGAAGCTCACGGCCCCAGCAGAGGACACGCTTTACTCGCCGGCCCGATAACGGATCGGTATGGCACACATATTCGGCGAAGCCGATCGAGAGAACCGCCATTCGACCGACGAACCAGACGTACGACGACGCCGGCAGTCGCTACTCTCGTTCCGACGAGGCGAGCGACGATGACCGTCGTCATCACGCCGTACGTGATGGGAAAGGGCGGCCCGGCGCTGGCGTCGGCGATTCGCGAGCGTCGGCCCGAAATCGACCTCGAGCACGTCAGCGACGAGGACGCCCTGCTCGAGGCGATCGACGACGCCGAAATCCTCGTCACCGGTCGGCTTCCCGAAGACGCCCTGGCAGCGGCCGAGAACCTGCGGTGGGTCCAGGCGCTGAGCGCGGGTACCGACGCCTACGACCACGACGCGCTCGCCGCCCGCAACGTCGCGCTCACGTCCGTCTCCGGCGTTCACGCGAAGCCGATCGGACAGCAGGTACTCGGGTACTTGCTTCACTTCGAGCGGGGCTTCGACCGCGCGGTCGCCCAACAGCACCGTCGCGAATGGGACCGCTACGGCGGCGGCGAACTGGGTGACCGAACGGTCGGCATCGTCGGCGTCGGCGCAATCGGATCGCAGGTCGCCGAGTACTGCGAGCCCTTCGGAACGCGCGTGCTCGGCGTCAAGCGCGACCCGAACGACGCACCCGCATCGCTGGATGACGTCTACACGCCAGACGAACTCGAGACGGTCCTCTCGGCGAGCGACTACCTCGTCCTCGCCTGCCCGCTCACCGACGAGACGCGTGGGCTGATCGACGCCGGCGCGCTGACGACGCTTCCGGACGATGCTGTCGTCGTCAACGTCGCCCGCGGCGAAGTGGTCGATCAGGCGGCGCTGGTCGACGCACTCGAGGCCGACGCGCTCGGCGGTGCGGCACTCGACGTCTTCGAAGACGAGCCGCTGCCCGAGGACTCGCCGCTCTGGGATCAGGAACACGTTCTCGTGACGCCGCACATGGCTGGTTCGACGCCGCACTACTGGAATCGGTGTGCCGACGTCTTCGTCGAGAACTACGACCGCTTCCGCGAGGAAGCGCCGCTCGAAAACCGGGTCGTCTAGGCAGCCAGTTTCCGGCCGTCGATCTCGCTTCGCCCGCAGTTTGGCGGCGCTGCCCGCTCGTCGCTTACGGCGCCGCCTTCTCGAACGAGTAGCGGCGAACGCCATCTCGTTCGGTACAGTGGACGCGGCCGCGCCGGTCTAGCGTGCCCAGCGCGCCGAGCGTATCCAGTAACTGTGCGGGATAGCGTACCTCGCCGACCCGGCGACGGGTGATCTCCATCGGCGTCGCAGGCCCCACGGCTGTGACGGCTTCGAGCGTGTCTGCCGTGAGCGCCTCGAGTTCGCTTCGCGTAAACTCGATCGTCTCGTCGGCGTTCGAGAACACCGGTCCGTGGCCCGGGAACACGTGATCGAACGACCGCTTCGCGAGCCGGTCTAGTCCCTCGTGGAACGCGTCGACGGCCTCGTAGGCACCGTGGTCGATACCGACGTGGATCGTCCCCGGACGGAACGGTTCGATGAGCGCGTCCCCGCTGAAGAGGACCCGCTGATTGTCGATAGTCGTCGCC
Source organism: Natronolimnohabitans innermongolicus JCM 12255 (assembly GCF_000337215.1). Lineage (GTDB taxonomy): Archaea > Halobacteriota > Halobacteria > Halobacteriales > Natrialbaceae > Natronolimnohabitans > Natronolimnohabitans innermongolicus. The sequence continues at coordinate 84,722 of NZ_AOHZ01000096.1, forward strand.
AGGCTCACGTGGTGGAGCTGGTGTCCCGGCGTGTGGATCGGTTCGAACTCGAGTCCGGCGACCGAAACCGACTCGTCGAACGCGAAGCCGACGGCCTCGTCGGGCGCGAGCAGCCGTCGATTCCGTTCTAACGAACTCTGGGCGCGCTCGACTTCGCGCTCGATGGCTTCCCCCTGATAGCCCGCCGAACGGCCGACCTCGCGGACGCCGGCGGCGAGTTCGTCGGGGTCGCGCTCGAGTCGCTCGAGGACGGGTTCCGGCGCGTACACCGTCGCGCCGGCCTCGCGAAACAGCGGAAGCTGTCCGATGTGATCGCTGTGGGGGTGGGTGACGATCACGGCACCGACGTCCGACGGGTCGTAGCCCTGGGCAGCCAGTTCAGTACGAACCGCCTGTTCGCCCCGGTCGCCCGGATTGCCGGCGTCAACGAGGATCGGATCGGACGTTTCGATCAGGTAGGCCGCGGCGTGTTTCGGGGGCCACTCGATGTCGAACTCGAGTCGCGTGATTGACGTCGCGTCGGCGGCCGACTGCCGGTTCGTCGCGTCGGACATCGACTCAGATCAGTTCGCGGGCGATCGTTCGCTTCTGGATCTCGTCGGTTCCCTCGAAGATGCGGAAGACCCGCGCCGAGCGATAGTTGCGCTCGATCGGGAGATCCTTCATGAAGCCGGCGCCGCCGTGGACCTGCATCGCGATATCGGCGGCGTCGTTCGCGAGCTGGGCGCCGCGGAGTTTCGCCATCGACTCCTCTTTGCGCGCGCGCTCACCGTTGTCCATCTTCCAGGCGGCGTACCGGTAGAGCTGGCGGACCTGTTCGATGTCGGTAGCGAGTTCGGCCAACTGGAAGGAGATTCCCTGCCGGTGTCCGATCGGTTTGTCGAACGTCTCCCGGTCGCGGGCGTACTCGACGGACATATCGAGCAGGAACTGCGCGGTTCCAACCGATCCCGCCGCGATGTTGATCCGTCCGCCGCCGATCCAGCTCATGGCCGACTGGAAGCCCTGGTCGACCTCGCCCAGTACCTGGTCTTCGGAGACGCGACAGTCGTCGAAGTGAAGTTCGGCGTGCGTGCCGGGCGTCATCCCCATCGCGCGGTGGATCGTCCCGACTTCGTAGCCTGGATTATCGGCGTCGACGAGGAAGCAGGTGATCCCGTGGAGGTCCCCGTCGTCGCCGCTCGTCCGAGCGAACACCATCGCGTAGTCCGCGTAGGGGCCGTTCGTGATGTACACTTTCTGTCCGTTGATTACCCACTCGTCGCCGTCTTTCTCGGCGCGGGTATCCATGTAGTGGGCGTCGCTGCCGTGGCCCGGCTCGGTCAGCGCGAAACAGGTCGTGATCTCGCCGTCCATCAGCGGATAGAGGTACTCCTCGCGTTGTTCCTCGTCGCACTCGAGCAGAATCGGCGTCGGCCCGCCTGCGCCGCCGAAGATGGCGCTGTGAAAGCCCGGCGGCCGATTCGACATGTGCTCGCCGACGATCGCGCGCGTGAGGATATCGACGTCGCCACCGCCGACTTCCTCCGGCATCGTCATCCCGTAGAAGCCCGCTTCGACCGACTTCTGTCGGATCTCCTCGACGATCTCTCGGTACTCGGGGACCTGTCTGTGATCCTCGTCGACGATGTGTTTCTCGTAGTCGGCGCCGAGGAACCGATCGTACTCGGTTTCCAGTGGTGCGACTTCCTGATCGATGAACTCGTCGAGCGCTTTCTTGATCTGGACGGCTTCGGACGGTTCGCTAAAGTCCATAGATCATATGATAGCAGCCACCACATAAGTGTTATCGTGACACACAGTCGTTGCCCCGATACCGACTGGATCGCTCACGGCCGTCGTGTGACCCCCGTTCAACAGAGCGGAACAGTTATTGTCATGCGGTCAGCAACTACTGGTATGCCAACCCCCGACGTGGACGCGGATGACAGGGTCCAGGCGGTCGTGAAGGCGCTCGACATTCTCGAGGCACTCTGGCAGGCAGAGGGTGGCGGCGTGACCGAACTGACCGAACGGACCGGACTGGCCAAGAGCACAGTTCACGCGCATCTGACGACGCTTCGATCGAAGGGGTACGTCGTGCAAGACGGCGACGAGTACCGACTGAGTCTTCGGTTTCTCTCCTTCGGCGAACACGTCAAACACGCACAACCCCTTTACGAGGCGTCCGAACAACCGATCGCGGATCTCGCGGACCGAACCGGCGAACGAGTACTCTGTTCGACGGAACAACACGGGCTCGGAACCGTTATCCGTGCCTGCAACGGCGAGCGATCAGTTACGTCGAGCATCGACGTCGGGACGCCGACGTATCTCCACTGTTCGGCTGGCGGGAAAGCGATGCTCGCTCACTTCGACGACGAGGCCGTCGATCAAATCGTCAGCAGCTGGGGACTCCCGGCGTTTACCGACAAGACGATCACCGACTGGGAAACGCTCACCGCGGAACTCGAGTCGATCCGCGAGACGGGCATCGCGTACAACAGCGGCGAGTACGTCCACGGCGTCAGCGCCGTCGGCGCCCCGATTCTCGACAGCGATGGAACCGTCTACGGCGCCGTCACCGTCGCCGGCCCACGACATCGCCTCGAGAGCGAGTGGGACCACGACGAACTCCACGATCAGTTGCTCTCGGCAGCGAATACGATCGAAGTGAATCTTCTGTTCGCCGACTAACCCTTCGGTCGGCATCTGTTCAGCCGTATTGAACGACTCTTCGTCGAAGTAATCGCGTCTGTCACGACTGACGTCGAGATAGTTCGCCGCTGGTGGACCATTCGTCCCGTTCCGGTAGCCGGAACGGGCCCGTTATTACACCCATATGTTTGTAACGAACGGTGGGCTCGACGCGCCAGCACGGTCACCGCCGACCGCCGAACGTCTCGCCCGCTACCCGCCGTTCGCCGAGCGAGGCGAACGCCTCGAGTCCGTCGTGCTCGAGTGCCGGTCACCGAATCACCGAGCAGCAGCGAGGTCGTCCGAATCGCCTTTCTGGCTGCTCGAATATATTCGTGTATCCGACAACTATCGGTACCTATACGAGATCTGAGTATTGGGTCGTCTCCCAGTAGCGAGGCGAGTGAAGGCCGATTAAATGCTCTCATAGCACCTTTGTACTCTTCTAAAGGCATATTATAGGAATTAGTCGTGTGATCGAAACGTCCGGTCTCGATCGAGCCCATAGATGGCAATATCAGTATAGACGCTCTAAAACCACATATTACGATATTCTGCGTTGGATTGCTATTTCTGCCACCCAATATACATATCTAGCCAAGCATAGTAATTTATCTAGTACTAGCTGTGTGCCAGTGGGAACCGTCCGTCTTCATCGAGAGACGCGTTTTCGAGAGACGCGTTTCAGTCTTGGCTGATGAATGTCGTTGACCCAATTGAGAGACGCACAATGCCGGCAACCCGGTTAAACCCGTCAATCGCTAACTGGGCAGTGATATGGGAATGGTGTCTAGACTTCGGCTGCTCATCGACGGCGATGGGGAGCTCTACGAGTGTCGCAACTGCGGCACGAAATTCGATCACGAACCGGACGCCTGTCCGACCTGTGGTGCTGGCGAGATTGCTCACTACGAGTTCTGACACCCTCGGCCGGATGACACTCCGAACCCTGTCGCGCAGTCATGGTCGTCTCGTCGGTGACGATCCCACGCGTCCTGTCGTGCACTGCAACCGTCGGGGTGCTCATGGCTGCGACTGCGGATCGGCCGTCGCGTCAGTATTCGGGGGTCGGGTGGCAAACAGCGACAGCGCCAAGCGTTTCGACCGCGTTTCCTCTCCCGCGAGCACCCGTGTTTCGGAACCAGCTGTTTCGGATCGATGTCCTCTCTTGGCATTCTGATTCCCGCGCACGTGACGTCGGTTCTTTAGTGGCTGCGTGCCGAACGAACGCGTATGTCCGGCGACGATCGGTACAAGCTGTTCGGCGTCTACCTCTCGGATCCTGTCGTCGATGCGCTCGCCGATACCCTCTATGAGGAGGCCGGCGTCGTCGACCTCGAGTCGTACTTCGAAGCGAACAGCGACGCCGTTCCACGAGGCGACCCCGGCGCTGATGCAACCGACGAATTCGTCGCGACGCTGCTCGAGTCGTTCGCCGAACGGTACGACGAAGCCGACTTCGAGGCGGCCGAATCCGTCGACGCTGACGGGTTCAATCTCGTCCACCTCGCGGCGACGCCACAGCGAGTTTCCGACGTTCGCGAACGGTTTCGAGCCGCAGAAACGATTCAAGAAAGCGATCTCCGAACGGTTCAGACGGCAATCGTTGCTGCAGCCCTCGACATCCCGCCTGACGGCACCGCCAACGCACGCAGTCCTGACTGACGATCAGTTCGGATTCCGCCGTTCGATCATTCCGTGTGCAATCCAGGAGATGACGACGTCTCCGTCCTGATTGACCCCTTCGATCCGCGTTTCGACGTAGCCCCGTCGTGGATCGCTCTCGGAAACGCGCTTATCGAGTACCTCGGTTCGAACCGAAAGCGTATCTCCGGGCTTGACAGGTCGTTTCCAGCGAAGTTCGTCGACGCCGCGGGCGCCCATACTCGCTCGGTCCTGCACGTAGCCGTCGACGAGCAATCGCATACAAACCGACGCAGTGTGCCACCCAGAGGCGACGAGCTCGCCGAACGCCGACTCCGCAGCCGCGTCCTCGTCGAGGTGAAACGGCTGTGGATCGTACTGCTGAGCGAACTCGATAATCTCCGACTTCGTGATCCGATACTCACCGTACTCCGCCGTCGTCCCGATTTCGACGTCTTCGTAGTACTGCATCCCCTGGGTGTTTGTCACACCCACGCAATAATCTACGGACTGGCGGTCTATTTCGCCGCCGTCCTCGGACAGTCCGCTATCAGGCGCGCTGGAGGTCTCGAATCATCACCCAGTGATCCGCGTACTCGGCCTCGTGGTCGCTTGCTTGCCGATTCGCCTCGAGCCAGTCTGAACACTCACGGTCGAGATCACAACCGTCACACAGAAGCTGGCACGGCATGTTCTAGCATAGCACTCCGAGAACCGTAAACGTTCATCAAACTCTCTTGACATGTCTTGCTGTCAATCAGTCTCGAGTCGACTGGTCAGGCTGTCGAGCGTCCAGAACCGTGACCGACCGACCCGTAGCGTTGCTCGGGTGGGGCCATCCCGCGGATACACACTCTCAACCGAGTGGCACTGGCCTCGGTAGCGAATTCGTGACCGACCGTACGGAGTGGTCATAGCCGAGTGACCGAACGCCGTATGGTTCCCCGTTTGTCTCTCGACGGAGGGGACTCGAGAATCGTTCGCGACCGCTTGCAACGGTCCGACTATCGTGAGAGGGAGTCCCTCCCTTACACGGTCCGATTCAGAGGCCTTATATACCAACCGGCGGTTATCGATTAATACGAAGGAGATGAGGACCCTTCCCCTGCGGTCTTCCGTACAGAAGGGGTCTGATGTGAGCCTTGGTAGTTCGGTGACGCCTGATCGGTCATCCGATCGCGTTTACCGAACGTGGACCCATGTGTNATCCCTTATTGCGAACGTACGGGACTAACTTGCCGAATTCCCTAACGTCGGTTACTCCCGACAGACCTTGGCTTTCGCCGCCACGAGTACCTGTGTCGGATCTCGGTACGGACAGTGTGCTTGCCTTTTCACGGGCTCTAGGTTGACCTCTCTTGCGCTATCCAGTCATTCGTTCGCTTCGTGCCATTACGGCTTCCACGAAGTTCGACTGTTCGGCCGGGCGAAAGCCCGGCAGAGGCGGCCCCAAAGCGTCGGCTTTGAGTGCACACTGGCATAGGAATATTAACCTATTTCCCTGTTGTCAGCTTCGACTTACGGGCTGACTTAGGACCGGCTAACCCTCAGCTGATCAGCATTGCTGAGGAACCCTTACTCGTTCGGCCGTCGGGGTTCTCACCCGACTAACGCTGCTACTATGACCAGGATTTTCGTTACTGAACGGTCCACACGACCTCTCGGCCGTGCTTCCATCCGAACAGAACGCCAACCTACGGGATCANTGCCGCTAGGTCTCGGTGGTGGACTTGAGCCCCGATCATTTTCAGCGCCCCGAACCTCGGCCGGTAAGCTGTTACGCTTTTCTTAGAGGGTAGCTGCTTCTAAGCTCACCTCCCGGCTGTCTAGGGCTCGGGACCACTTTCGATCGCACTTAGTCCACACTTGGGGACCTTAACCCAGCTCTGGGTTGTCTCCCTCACGGTACACAGGCTTACCCCGCGCACCGGACTCCCTGCGTCAAACGACGTTCATAGGTTCGGAGTTGGACAGGGGGGCGCACTCCTCTCGGAGTGCGGTCCCCCAATCCGTCGCTCTACCCCATGAACTATCTCGGCAGAGGTCATGCTTCGACATGTTTCGGTTGGAACCAGCTGTTTCCGGATTCGATGGGCCTTTCCCCCCTAGACATAGGTCACGCGAGGGTATTGTAGGACACCAACGCTATCGGGCCTCCACGTGCCTTTCGGCACGCTTCACCCTGCCCACGCCTAGATCATCCGGTTTCGGGTCGTGCCCGTTTGACTCCCCGCGCTTGAACACGGCGGCCCTCNCTACGCCTTCCCTGATGATCAGGTTAGACTCGTCAAACAGGCACACTCCCTGGTTCGTTTTTCAAAACGTACGACTGGACACCGGCTTCCTGTGCTTCTTACTAGAGGTTCGCACCTCGGTCATTTCGCACAGGACCTTTTGTGCCCAGTCGCTCCATCGCCAACTGATTTCACGCCCTATTGCACCTCCCTTCGTGGGGTGCTTTTCAGCGTTCGTTCACANGGCCATGTCGGTTTCCCTACGCCTTCCCTGATGATCAGGTTAGACTCGTCAAACAGGCACACTCCCTGGTTCGTTTTTCAAAACGTACGACTGGACACCGGCTTCTGCTGTTTCTTACTGCAGGTTCGCACCTGGGTCATTTCACAGCAGACCTTTTGTGCCCAGTCGCTCCATCGCCAACTGATTTCACGCCCTATTGCACCTCCCTTCGTGGGGTGCTTTTCAGCGTTCGTTCACACTACTTGTTCGCTATCGGTCTTGAGGAGT
>NZ_AOHZ01000097.1:0-349 GCF_000337215.1 Natronolimnohabitans innermongolicus JCM 12255
TCGTACTCTGTTCCAAGAGACTTCGTGTCGCGGTTCGCGGAGTGATCGTCAGTCCGAACACCACATTGCCCGTAGAGGCTTCGGTTTGGACTGTATCGCGTTCAGTCGCCCTTACTAACGACATCACATTACGTCTTCTTTTCCTGTCGGTACTAAGATGTTTCAATTCCCGACGTTCCCCATTGCGCGAAGCAATTGCGGTGGGGATTCCCATTCGGAGATCCCAAGTTCTTACCCTCCGTGCGGGTCCCTTGGGCTTATCGCAGCTTGGCACGTCCGTCTTCAGCTCTCAAGCCGAGCGATCCACCAGCTGGCACAGTAGCCACGTTCATCGGATCGGCGCTACACG
>NZ_AOHZ01000097.1:358-575 GCF_000337215.1 Natronolimnohabitans innermongolicus JCM 12255
CTCATCTGCACGCCGGTAGACGGCCGGCCTGCATTAACCCTTCCCAGCCACACTTGCGCGGGCTGGTGCATCGGTTCGTTCGGATTGAATCAAGTTCCCTGCCACACTTAAGGGCACGGATCTTGACTCGCTCCGAGTCATGGACCCACTGGGATTCGAACCCAGGGCATCCTCCTTGCAAAGGAGGCACTCTCCCACTGAGCTATGGGCCCACCCC
>NZ_AOHZ01000098.1:0-4502 GCF_000337215.1 Natronolimnohabitans innermongolicus JCM 12255
ATACCACTGAGATCACTCGTAGAAGACGAGTTCGATAGACTCGGGGTGTACGCGCCAAGGCAACGAGGCGTTGAGCCCGCGAGCACTAACCGATCGAGCCACTCATTCATATCGCATTGGATCACGGACCCGCGAACGGGTCCAGGCGCGAACTGGACTACACGTACACCACGGTCAGAGACCGACCGATTACGGTTTGGCGATGGTTCGATTCCATCGATCGGCGTTGAGGCGGCCACAGCGGTGAGGTGCCTCCCGTACCCATCCCGAACACGGAAGATAAGCTCACCTGCGTGTCAGTGAGTACTGGAGTGGGCGACCCTCTGGGAGAGCTGACTCGCCGCCACCCATTCATACTCATACTTACGCCCCACACAGCACCCGCTGTGTGGGGTTATTCGTATTTGTGGAGGAAAAATCGTCGAGTGTCGACTGTGTCGTACTCGAGTGACCCAAATCCTTTTGGAGAGGGGCTTATTCGAACGAGTGCGAATGAGGGTAGTATGGAACGGGCAGACTGCACGCTTGACGATATTTACGAACTCCTCTCGGAATCCCGCCGCCGGTATATCCTGTACTACTTTCTGGACAACGAGCACGCGAACGTCGAGGGGCTGTCGTTGCAGATCGCCGCCTGGGAACTGGACAGCACCGTCGATGTCGTTACTGAGGAACGGAAACAGCGTGTCACGACGTCGTTGATTCACAGCCACCTCCCGAAACTCGCGGACTACGGCCTTATCGAATACGACGGTCGGACGGGCGACGTCGTCGCCACCGACGAACTCGATGACGTTTGTGACACCATCGCTCGAGCCCGCAGGGCCGAAGACGACGTGACTATCACGGGGTCGTCGACAGAGTCGGTACTGTACAGCGAGCCGTTGACGTCCTCGAGTCGGCCCTCACAGTGAGTACTGTCGAACGTGGCTGAGTGTGGACGACCGGTCGTACGCGACGGAGACTGATCGCTCAGGCAGGTAGTCGAGTCGAGTAATATCGCCCGGAACACTAACGTCCAGCGTCATCCCGGGGCGGCATGCCGCGTCGGCTGGCTAACCCTCGTGCCGGGCGGAGGAGTGCGTGCTCCTCGGACGGGTGGGCGGAGCCCACCGAATCGACTGTCGCGTGCCCGGGTTCGCCGTACTGTCATCGCACCCGAATGGGTTCACTCGGACGGGGACTAAAGGCACGCACGTGAACTAGGGATGGGAGTGGTTTAACGCTTTCAGTGTGCGCTGTTCTCGAGTCGGGTTCTGGGTCGCTTTGTCGCTCTTGCTCTCATCTGCTCGTTCAAAACGCCGAGAGTTCCCGCCGCCGGTACGCCTACTGTTGGTCGTCGGGGTCGTTGTACGTGTTCGGGTCTGGTTCGGGTGCGACGACTTCGCCGTCGCCGGGTTGTTCCGAGAGATACTCGAACTCGCTGCGACTGTCCGGTGTCGCCCCCTGCGTCCAAGGGGCCTCGGGGTCGGGTTGCGGGTCGCGGCGAGTCGAGATGAAGGTGTAGTTGTACTCCTGGTTTTCTTCGTCGTGTGGAAAGCTGGCCGGGACCGGGACGGTATCGTCGAGCGCTTCGAGGGCCTCGAGCCACTGGTTCTGGTGCATCGTGTCGCGGGCGATGAGGTAGGAGAGCATTTCCTGCATGCCGGGACCGTCGGTGAGTTCGTCGAGTCGCGTCGCGAGGAGGCGGTCGGTCGATTCGGCCATGACGTTGGTGTAGAGGTCGGCCGCGAGATTGCCGGATGAGACCGACACGGTCGGTGGACAACAGTGCCGTGATGTTTCCTCATCAGTGCGTGCCCGGGGCCGGGCTTACGGTCGACGAGTCCCTGTCGTGGCAACCGCAGAGTCTCGAGGCGGTCGTGGGGAGCTATCGGGCGTCTCTGGAGAGCTACGCGCACGCGCCGTCGTATCGGGTGTACCCGATCTCTTCGCGGAGGAGACCGGTATCGATCCCGAACCGGCCGCATTCGATCCTGGAACGTCGATTTCGCTCGGTGAACGGAGGGGAGCGGTGACCGAGACGAAACGGAGTTACGTGTCGGTTGGGCTCGAGTCGGTATCTGAGGGAGGACCGAACGACACGGACTAACGGCGGACGAAATCGCGGGTGAGGGGTGATCCGGTTCGTGACGGTGACGGTGGCGGTGGCGGTTCGGGAGGGGTTTTTGCCGTTGGCTGTGGTCTGTCACGGCAGTGAGGTGACTCCGGTGGCCGAAAACGACAACCGGCGGCGTGCCGCGGTCAAGTGCGAACGCTGCGGGACGATCGGCATCGTATACGTCTGGCCCGATGGAACGCGAAAGCCGCTCGGTCAGTCGACGCTCTGTGAGTGTTCGGAGCCGACGTTGCGCGAGCTCGAGGAGGAACTGGAGGGCGACGACCTCGAGTAACGGAGCGGCCGTGTCGGTGTGGGTTCGCTGCTGTGAACGGAGAAGGCGATCGCGTCGCGGACCGTCGGGGGAAACGGGTCGCTCAGTAGAAGTATTCGTCTTCGGTGAGCTGGACGTAGCCGCCGTTCCGATAGCGATACTTCCGCTTTTTGTACTGCAGCAGGATCTTCGAGGCGTCGAGACCGGCCGAGTAGCCGCGTTCGATCAGGCTGTCGCCGGTGGCGTCGCCTTGCATTTCGTTGACGACGCCGAACGCCCAGTCCCAGTCGACGGGTTCGTACTCTTTGACGATATCGGCGAAGGAGACGTTGCGCAGGATTTCGTCGCCGATGGCGCGCTTCCAGACGTCGTTGTAGTGCTCGAGGGAGTCCGTCGCGGCGAGTCGGCCGGCGATCTTTCCGGAGCGGACGGCGACGTGGTAGCCGCCCTCGTGGAAGGCAGAGGTGGTGCCCATCGCGCCGCCGGCGACGGCGATGTTGGCGCCGACGGGGGAGTCGATCGGTCGCGTCGAGGAGATGGGGTAGGTTTCGGTCCCCTTCGATTTGCCGCGGTCCTCGACGACCGGAATGTCCGTCTCGATATCGTACTCGTCGCCGTACTCGAGTTCGAGCAGGCGGCGGATGTACTCGGATCCGGAGGGGAGGGTATCGTCGTCGGGGCGCAGAAGCTTGTAGGCGCCCGGGTTGGCGACGTCCTCGAGTTCCATACCGATGGGCATCGTGAGACCGACGCGGGCGACGGTGCCGTCGTTGGGGAAGACCCACGGGTAGGCGGTTTCGCCGGGCATGTAGCCCCACCAGAACTTGAGGCTGTCCTCGAACTCCGCGAACAGCTCCGGGGGAAACTCCCGGTACTCCTGGTAGGCGATGTGGTTTGCCTCGGGCGGCGAGAGGTAGTCGGAGACGCTGCGGGCGGGTGCGGTGAACTGGTCGAGAGCGTCCAAGGTGATCCGCCGCTGCGGGCCGTCAGCGAGGACGACGTACTGGGCCTCGAGCTGGTCGCCGTCCGAGAGGGTCAGCGTGTGGGTGGGTCCCTTCTCACTCGAGGCGCGGAGGTCGGTCTCGAGGTCTTTGACGCCCGTGCCGACGCGCAGGTCGGCGCCGGCGTCCGCGGCGCGTTCGTGGAGCCAGTCGTCCATTCGGGCGCGGTGGAAGGTGTACCCGAACTTCGGGTAGCTGGCGTCCATCCCGGTCGTCGTCATCGTGACGGACGTGGAGGGGCCGACGAACTCGGTGGCCTCGAGTTCCCGGTGGACCACCTCGTCGGGGATCTCCCGGTAGTCGAAGTCCATGATGTCGATCCAGTAGTCGAGCATGCCGGCGGCGTCGGTGGAGTCGGGACCGAGGCCGTCGCGGTCCTCCCGCGGGACGCCCTGTTCGAAGAGGACGGTCTCGGCACCGTGTGCCGCGGCCCGTTCGGCTGCGCAGGTCCCTGCGGGACCGCCGCCGACGATCGCGACGTCTACGCGTTCCATACCACGTTGAGACTCAGCGGTGCATATTAAACATCGTGAAATGTCTGGCAACGGGGTGGTCGACCCCGTCGGGTCAGACGATCGAGTCGGGCCGGCGCACGTCGAAGGGCAGTCCCTCGACGCCGTCGCGCTGGAAGTCGTTGATGAGTTCGTTGACCTCCTCGTAGCCGACGATGTTCTTGTAAACCATCTTCTCGATGATCCGGCGGCGGAACTCGAGTTCGTCGTAGATCTCCCGCGTGTCGTCGTAGCCGCGGAGCGTCGCGATCTTGTCCTCCAGGAGGACGGAGTTGTTCATCCCGGTGAACTCGAGGTCGTCGCGGACGGGGTCCCACTCGAAGACCTTGTTCGTGACGAGGCCGTCGAGTTCGCGCGAGAATTTGTCGATCTCGTAGATACTGGTACAGCGCCGGTAGTCGTCGCCCTTGATGAAGTTCTGGAAGATGACGAGATCGAGGTTGTCGAGGTGGGAGTAGGGGACGTTGATCGGGTTCCCCTTGAGTCGCTGGACGAGGCTCTTGATGTCGCCGGCGTGGAAGGTCATCATGACGGGGTGGCCGGTCTGGATCGCCTGAAACGCCATCCGAACCTCTGGCTCTGTCCCACCGCGGAGGTGCCGGTCACTAACATGTACG
>NZ_AOHZ01000098.1:4508-30440 GCF_000337215.1 Natronolimnohabitans innermongolicus JCM 12255
GATGTGTATAAGAGACAGCGTCAGGAGTTGCTGCCAGGTATCGTGTGGCGGGCTGACCTCGGCGGTGTCCTCCGCGGTGAAGATTTTCGCGTCGTCGGGGATGAAGGAGGTGACGGCGTTGAGCGTCGTCGTCTTCCCCGACGCCGTCTCGCCGGCGACGATCGCGCTGGCTTCGTTTTCCATCGCGAGCCAGAGGTAGGCCGCGGCCGTCGGCGAGAAGGTGCCGCCGCGGGTGATCGCGGGCATCGTCAGCGGAATCTCGTCTTGCTGGCGGATCGTCATCGAGGGGCCCTTGACGGAGACGTCGTCGCTGAACACGACGTTGAATCGCGAGCCGTCGGGCAGCGTCCCGTCGGTGATCGGCTCGGCGTCGGAGAGGGGGTCGCCGATCCGTTCGCCCATCGACCGCAGGAAGTGTTCGTACTCGTACTCCGAGCCGAAGTCGATGTCCGTCTGCAGGAGTCCGAAGACGTCGTTGTAGACGTGGAGGTTGTCGTGGGCGAGGACGTGGATGTCCTCGTTGGTGTCGTCGAGCAACACGGGCTCGAGCGGACCGAGTCCGAGCACGTCGCGGCGGAACTGGTATCGAAGCCGGTCGTAGGTCCACTGATCGAGCGTGATCGGCGCGGTCGAGAGCGCGGATCGAAGTCGCGCGAGGACGTCTTCGACCATCGTTCGCTCTTCGGGGCTCCCGTCGCTGGTCACCGAGATTACCTGTCCCAGTACCTCGTCGACCGCGTCCGGGTCGACCTGTCCGGGGCCGGTGACGCTCTCGTTTAGGACGCGCCGTTTGACCGTTCGGAACAGCGTGATCTCGTCGTGGGTCAGCGACGGCTCGATCGTGTAGTAGATCGGGTCCTGATCGCGGTCGCCGTAGACGTGGATAAAGACGACGTCGTCGATCTGCCAGCAGTAGTTCGGGTGATCGACCATCGTGTTGTGATGGTCCTCGGGTTCGTCGACGTACTGGGGGTACGTCCCCGTTTGGTCGTGGATCGACGTGATGTGGTCGTCGAGGTGGGGGTGGCGGTTCATCTCCTCCTCGAGGTCGCTCGAGAGGGTCTTGTCGTCGAAACCGCTTGGATCGATTTGCCAGGCCATCGCGTCGAACTCAGTACGGCACTCGTTGGTCGGTGTTCGCGTCGTCGATCATAGGTCTGTTCTTCTCGCTCGTCTGCGACGGAGGCGAATCGGACCGGGATCGTCGGGTACCAACAGACGTAGTCGTAGTCGTAGACGTGGACGCGGACGCAGATCCAGGTGGGACCGAGAAGACGAGTCGGGTGGTCGTCGGAGAGAGCACGGTCACGGTTTCAGGTACGATTTCGATCACAGTTTTCGTTCGGTCCCGTCCGCACCGGTCACGACGAGCGAGCCGGTCCGGGGGTCGAACTCGAGCGAGCGTCCCATGTCGCCGCCGACGTCCTTCGCGTGGATCGAGAGTCCGTGGTCGGAGAGAATCCGGCGCGCGGCCTCGACATTCCGTCCGCCGACTGGCGTGCGGTTTCGCTGGAAGTCGACCATCGTCGCGCCGCCGGCGAGTTTCACCGTCGCCGCGGCCACGTCACCGCCGGCGTCGGCGAAGGCGGACACCAGCGCGTCGATTCCGGTATCGGCGAACTTGGCGTCGGCGTGGTTCCGGCTGTTCGATTCGGCGGCGCAGGGAAGCATGTAGTGTAAGAGTCCGCTGACGCCCGCGGTTTCGTCGTGGATGGCGACGCCGATACAGGAGCCGAGACCGCTCGTTCGAAGCGGGTGACCCTCGGCGGTGACGGCGTACTCGGCGACGCCGACGGCGATCGGCTCTCGGTCGGCGGCGTCTCCGTCATCGTCGTCGGTCGCCTCGCCGAAGACTGGAATATCGAAGTCGCCGCTATCGTCACCATCGTCTCCGTCGTCTCCGTCGTCTCCGTCGTCTCCGTCGTCGCCTGCAGTCGAGTCGGCCGCGCCGTCGCCGTCGGTCGCTGGACCGTAGATCGAGATGCCGCCGTCGTCTTCGTCCTCGTCGGCGTTCGCGTTCGCATTCGTGTTCGCGTTTGCGTGGCCATCCGATCCGTCTTCGTCGTCGAGACCGTAAATCGGGATCCCGGCGTCGTCGGACGTCGCGTCGTTCTCGTCGTCCGTCTCCGTCGGATCGTCGGCCCCGTAGATCGGAATGTCGCCGCTCATTCCTGGGACCACTCCCGCGAGAGTTCGTCCGGCGTCAACAGCGTGTAAATATCGCAGTCGAGTTCCGTTTCCGCCGACTCGAGGGTGGCGCCGAGCGTGACGACGAACCGATCGCGGGGGTCGAGGTTGACGACGGCGTCGGTGACGATCGACGAGCGCATGTCGTGGACCACGGCAGGAGCCGCCGTTTCGATCTCGCGGCCGGTGGCATCGGCGACGCCGTCGACGAGGCTCGTCGCGACGAGCGCACCGAGCGATTCGACCGACGCGTCCGTATCGGAGTCCGTCTCGACCGGGCTCTCAGCGGCGACAGAATCGATCGAGGACGGCTCGATCAGGTCCGCGACGGTCGACGCCGAGTCCTCGTCGAAGAGGACGAGCACGCAGCCACTCGGCGGGTCGAGGAGTTCGACGACCGTCGCGACGCCGGCCGTATCGGCAGTCTCCGCGGAGAGGCGTTCGGCGGGAACGATCTCGAGGGAGTCGACCGTCGCCTCGATGTGGCTGTCGGTCGCCGCGAGTCGGTCGGAGATCGACGCCGTCCCCTCCCTGGCGATCGCCTGCAGGAGGTCGAGACTGTCGTCCGTAATCGCCCCCTCCTCGGCGTCCGTTCCGAGCAACGATTCGCCGGAGTGCTCGTCGAGGAAAAGGTACATCTGGAAGCCGACGTCCTCGTCCGGCGTCGAGATCGAACTCCGCTGGGAGACGACGTGGTTTGCGCCGTCGACGGGGGCGAAGTCGGTCCCGTCCTCGTCGGGGAGCGCACTCGAGACGACGGTCGGCGGCGACATGACGATCGACTCGTCGTGGACGTTCGCCCAGCCGTCGACGTAACCGCTTACCATCACGTTACAGATCTCCTCGACGGCGGCTTCGTGTTTCGGCGTGTACCCGTCCTCAGGGAGCATCGGCATGAACGACTCCGCGAGTTCGCCGGCACTTCCCTTGTCGAAGACGGTAACGGCTTCCCCCTCGAGAAAGCCCTCGAGGGAAATGGTGATCGCGAGCGTCTCGTCGCGTTCGAACTCGCGGGTAACTTCTTCGGCCGAGACGACGTGTAAGCGGGTACAGCCGACGTCGGTGTCGACGCCGGTCAGTCCCGAGAGGCGATCGCTCGCGCCGTCGGCGCCGTCGATGGCCATCTGATCGAACTGCTCTAGCTTCCGTAGGTCTAAGTTCATACTCATGGGTGTCGGATCTTCGCATCGGGGCACGTCCCGCTCGCCCGTCCGGAGCGTGACGGCGGTGTGTCCGTCGACTCTCTTGGCCGAACTCGAGCGTGCCGTGACTGGTTTCGTGCCGATTGGGGGCGCTTCTCGTACCGGTCCGCGTTCCGCTTTCGGGTGCCCGGAACGGCGGCCGGGTCCCCATCGTTCGCTGCCACGAGCACCGGTGGTCGGGTCGCGGTGTCAAACTCGATGTCGATCATCAGGTCCACCCCTCGACGGCGTTGACGATGCCCTCTGCGACGCGGTCGTCGGGGAGGACCATATCGAGGTCACCAGTTTCGGCGGCCGCCTTCGGCATGCCGTAGACGCGGGCGGTGGTTTCGTCCTGTGCGATCGTCTTGCCGCCAGCGGCGGCGATCGCGGAGAGGCCGGCCGCGCCGTCTTTGCCCATCCCAGTTAGGACGACGCCGATGAGTCGGTCGTCGACGACGTCTGCCGCCGTCTCCATCGTCACGTCGATTGCCGGTTTAACGTTGTGTCGCTCCGGTCCGTCGTCGTACGCGACGGACAGCTTGCCGTTGCGAAACGCCGTCACGCGGAGATGGTAGCCACCTTTCGCCACGACCGCTTCACCCGCGTCGATCGTCTCGCCGTCGGTCGCCTCGCGGACGTCGTACGCCGTCTTCGCGTTCAACCGCTTTGCGAACCGACTCGTATACTCGGCGACCATATGCTGGACGACCAGTATCCGAAGCGCTGCGCGCTGTGGAAGTTCGGCCAGCACGCGCTCGACGACCTGCGGGCCGCCGGTGGACGCGCCGATCACGAGCGTCGGCTGTGCGGATATCGACTCGAGTTGCGTCTGCGTCGACGCGGACGGGCCCGTTTTTGCCGCCGAAACGCGGTTGTCACCGGCGCTCGGGCTCGCGTCAGCGTCGACACCCGACAGGGTTGCCGGATCGACGGCCGCAGTCGCCCGGACGGTGTCGACGATTTCGTCCGTCCGCGCCCAGATGTCGACGGCCGCACGGCCGCTCGGCTTCGGGATGAAATCGACCGCTCCCCGGTCGAGCGCCTCGAACGTGACGTCGGCGCGGTCGCCGGTCTGTGCGCTGATGACCAGGATCGGCGTCGGTCGCTCGGCGAGGACGCGATCGATCACCTCGAGGCCGTCGAGCCCGGGCATATCGATGTCGACGGTCGCGACGTCGGGCTCGTGCTCGAGGATCGCCTCCACTGCGCTGTGGCCGTTGTGTGCGGTAGCGACGACCTCGATGCCGGCGTCCTCGAGCATCTCCTCGAGGATTTTCCGCATGACGCCGGAGTCGTCGGCGATGACGGCGCGGACCATCAGGTCGTTACGTCGACGATCGCCTCGCGGATCGTGCTGTTCTCGAACGGCTTCATGATGTAGCCGTCGGCGCCGGCCTCGATGGCGGGTTTCATCCGCTCTTGCTGTGTCACGCTGGTACAGAAGATGACCTTGACGCTGGGGTCGAGTTGCTTGATCTTTCGCGTCGCCTCGACGCCGTCGACGCCGGGCATCACCATGTCCATCATGATCACGTCGACGTCGAAGTTCTCGACGGCCTCGATCGCTCCCTGTCCGTCTTCTGCTTCGCCGATGACGTGGAATTCGTCCTGAATCGCCTCGTGAAGCACCTCCCGCATCACTTCCGAGTTGTCGACGATGAGTACCTTCACGGCCATGAACTCGGGTTCTAACGACTCCTGTATAAAGAATGTGGCCAGTCGACTTCTATTCACCCATACCTGTTTGGGCTCAACTCTCGATACGAGAGCTGAGTTGCGGAACACCCACGTTTCACTCTATTAGTGAACGCGTGACCAATACTCCCGCATCTGGGGCCAGCGGAGTTATGTATCCGCATCGGAAACAACCGAGCGAATGGCTCGAGTCGGGACCCACGAGGTAACAGTACGCGTGGCTGCGAGCACGTCCGACCGCGAAACCGGCGCGAGGTTCGCGGAGCCGACCGACGCTCGGCGGCGACGGCGACGGTCGACGAGGGTCGAGACGAGCCGCCGATTCGAGCGACCGAGGTGTGAGACATGGGAGTGACACTACAGAATCACGACGAAGAACGGGAGCAAAACCGGGAACAGGAGCACGAGCAACCACAGACACAGACACAGACACAGACACAGACACAGGACCAAGCATTCGATAGCGACGACGCGCACGTCCTCGAGTTCGATCTCGCCGGAAACCGATACTGCGTCGAGATCGGCTACATCGCCGAAATCGTCAACGCAGCGGAGATCACGTCGATTCCGAACACGCCGGCACACGTCGAGGGCGTCATGGATCTGCGCGGCGAGACGACGAAGATCGTCAATCTCAAGACGATGTTCGACCTCGAGGATCGTTCGCACGGGAACCGAATCATCGTCTTCAAGCGGAAACGCGGCGCCGACGAGCGGATCGGCTGGCTCGCCGACGAGGTACAGCAGGTCCACACGCTCGATCCGGAGACGGTCGATACAGGCGTCGACAGCACGGGTATCGCGGGTATCGTCCGCCGTGAGGATCGCTTCGTCGTCTGGATCGATCCGACCGACGTCTGGATATAGCGCCGGAAGCCGTTCGGTCTCCTGGTTTCGAGAGTTTTCAGTCGCTCGCCGTCTACAGTTCGTCGAGCGCGGCGAACGAAACGGGGTCGGCTCTCCGCCGCGACGGCTACTGGAACGTAGCCGTCGCCGTCTCGCCGTCGTCGGCGTTCTGGAGTTGCCCTGCGAGCGCGTCGATGCGAAGCCACGGGATCTGGACGCGTTCGCCGTCCCGTTCGTCCTGGACGATTCCGACGAGTTGCTCTTTCGGAATGCCGAGTAGTCCGAGCTGGTCGATTTCGTCGGCCGGGGTGATCCGGTCGTCGGTACAGGACTCGACGCGGTCGATGCTGTCGACGCGGATCCCGATTCGGTGTTCGTCCTCGAACTCCTCGGCGACGATCACGTAATCGTTGCCGACCTCGAGTCGGTCCGTCTCGATCGGGATCTCGAGGACGACTTTGGGGTTGAGGACGGCGATAATCTGTCCGCGAAGATCCGTGACGCCGTCGATCGGCGCGGGTGCGCGCGGATATCGAGTGAGTCCGGACAGCGTTTCGACGGACGCGATTTCAGTCAGGTCGACTGCGAACGTGCTACCGTTGAGTTCGAAGTACAGCAACTTCGTCGCGTCGGCGGCGACCGTATCGACCTCGGTGACCATCTCGAGGGAGTCGCCGCCGGTGTGGACCGGCATCCGTTCGCCGCCGGTTTCGTCGAAGGTCAACTCGAGGTCGTGGCCCGGAACGGGACCGCCGTCGGTCGCGTTCGGCTCGTGCATTTCGAACGTCGCGTCGGTCTCGGTGACCGACTCGTCCGTCGCTGGTCCAGTCGTCGGATCGGTGTGTTCGTCAGTCATCGTAGCGGTGAGTGTTCCGTCGCGTTCCGCGCTGCGTCTCGCGTCCCCATCCCCGGGTAGCGCGAGCGGTTTCGGAACGCGGTCGTGTGGGCCGGACAAGGACCGGTCAGTGTATAAACGCTCTGGCAGTTTCGGCGTCTGATAGTCGAGGGTATATCTGTTATGGCCGTTCGACCCGCTCGTCGGAACGTTCCACGGTCGACGCCTCTCGAGGGCGCTCGAGGTCGTCTGACGGGCCAGAATCCGAGCTCGAGGGACGCGGAAAATCCGGGACGGCCGTATGATTTTTGTCGTCTACCTTTCCTCTATGTCTCAATGGCACATCTGCTCCTCGTGGACGATTCCGAGGTCATGCGCGAACTCCTTCGCGACGCCCTCGAGGACCATCACACCGTCGTCGGCGAGGCCGGAGACGGCGCCGACGCGATCGAGATCGTCTCGGACCAGTCGGACTCGATCGACGTCGTGATGATGGACATCGTCATGCCCGAGGTAGACGGTATCGAAGCGACGCGACAGATCAAGGAGATCGACCCGACGATCAAGATCGTCTTCTGTACGAGCGTCACGCAACAGGACCGAATGAAGAAAGCGATCGAGGCCGGCGCGGACGGCTACATCGCGAAGCCGTTCGAGGGAGAGACGGTCAACGTCGCAATCGAGGACGTCCACTCATGATCGGCTGCGACGCTCTCGTCGGAGCCGTTCGCCACGCCGATCACCTGGTCCAGAGACGGACGGAGGGCCCTCGATGAGCGACGTCTTCGACACCTTCGTTCGCGAGACCGAAGAGGACCTGCTCGATCTGAACAACGCGTTGCTCGTCCTCGAGAACGACACCTCCGACGCAAGCGCCATCGACGCACTCTTTCGGGTCAGCCACAATCTGAAGGGGAACTTCGGCGCGATGGGGTTTCCCGAGGCGAGCAATCTCGCACACGGGATGGAAGACCTGCTCGACGAGATCCGCGACGGCGCGATCGACGTCTCGAGCGACCGGATGGATCTCCTCTTTCGGGCCGTCGACCAGCTCGAAGTAATGGTCGACGAGATTTCCGAGACCGGCGAGACGGAGACGGATCCGTCGGGGCTGGTCGACGAGATTCGAGCCTCGATCGAAGCGATGGACGAGCCGGCCGACTCGCCAGAGTCTTCGGATGCGACAGCGGCCCCAGCCGACGCCGTTGCCGTCGACGCGGAACTCCTGTCGACCGTCGCCGAGACGGACGCCACCGAAGCCGAGGCCGTCTACCGCGTCACGGCCGATATCGGCGACAGCGCGACCAAGCGCGTCGACGCGATGTTCGTCCTCGATCAGACGGACTCCGAGTTCGTGCTTCACGCAACGGATCCGGAGCGATCGGCGATCGAAGCCGGCGAGTTCGACGCCGAATTCGACCTCTTCGTCTCCGTCGACGGCGACGTTCCCGCCGGCGTCGGCGGTGAGGACGCCGGTGATGAGGGTGCCGACGACAGCGGCGACCCCGAGTCGTCCGAACGCTCGGCCGTCGAAGCGGCCTTCGAGGAGAGCCGGTACCTCGAGTCGGTGACGGTCGTCGACGTGACCGACGACCTCGCTGCCGTCGCTGCTGGTGAGACGACCACCGGGGCCGACGGGACCGACGAGGGGACGGACACGGAGTCGACCGACTCGAGCAACGCCAGTTCGTCGACGGTTCTCGACCGCGGCAACGCCGAAATCGAGTCGATTCGGGTCGACGTCGAGACCGTCGACGACCTCTACAACCAGGTCGAGGAGATGGTTACGAGCCGGATCAAACTGCGAAACATCATCGAGGATATCGGCGTGCCGGAGGCCGAGGACGAACTCAACGAACACGACAAGATCACCTCGAAGCTCCAGGACACCGTCCTCGACATGCGCCTCGTTCCGTTGCGAACGATCGCGGGACACTTCCCGCGGCTGGTTCGAGATCTGGCGCGCGACCAGGAGAAGGAGATCGACTTCGAGATGGACGCCGTCGACATCGAGATGGATCGCTCGATCTTAAACGAGATGCGCGACCCGCTCGTTCACCTGCTTCGCAACGCGGTCGATCACGGGATCGAACCGCCCGAGGTCCGTGAGGAGAACGGCAAGCCCCGAACCGGGACGATCGAACTCCGCGGGGAGCGCGAGCGCGACCGGGTGCGAATTACGGTCGAGGACGACGGCGCCGGTCTCGACGTCGAGCGAATCAAATCGAAAGCGATCGACCGCGGGATCGTCTCGGCCGAGGAGATCGAGTACATGGAGGAATCGGAGGTGTACGACCTCATCTTCCACCCCGGCTTCTCGACGAACGAGGAGGTAACCGAGGTCAGCGGTCGCGGCGTCGGGATGGACGTGGTCAACGAGACCGTCCGCGGCGTCGACGGCTCGATCAACGTCGAAAGCGAGCCCGGCGAGGGGACGTCGATCACGCTCAGTCTCCCCGTCAGCGTCGCGATCGTCCGCGTGCTGTTCGTCAGTGTCGGCGAGGAAACTTACGGCGTGCCGATCAAGAACATCGCCGACATCTCGGCGCTCGAGGCGGTCTCGATCCAGCAGATGGAGTCCACGTCGGTGCTCAACCACGAGGATAGGGTCTACCCGATCATCGACCTCGGTGAGGCGCTGTCGGCGCCCGAGGCCGAATCGACCGACGACGATCTGATCGTGCGAATCAAAGACGACGTCCGGCAGGTCGCGTTGCGCTGTAACGGGATGACCGGTCAGGAAGAAGTCGTCATCAAGCCCTTCGAAGGCTCGCTCAGCGGAATCACGGGCATCAGCGGCGCGGCCGTCCTCGGCGAGGGCGAGGTCGTCATGATGCTCGACGTGCAGACGGTGTAGGCGGAACGCAACGACAATGACAAAGACACACACGACACGATCCATCGAGCCCGACCGTCAGGATGCCGATCCTGACTTCGAACGCCTCCTCTCGTATATCGAATCCGAGTACGGCTTCGCGACGACGTACTACGCGACCAAATACCTCCGCCGGCGCATCCGCTCGCGACTCTCTCGAAATCACCTCGAGCGGGACGACTACGAGAGCTATCTGTCCCTCTTGAAAGCCGACGACGGCGAGGAACGCACCGCGTTGCTCGACGCACTGAGCGTCAACGTCACATCCTTTTACCGCGATCCGTCGATCTGGGACGGGCTCAGAGACGTCCTCGAGACGGCCCAGGAAGACGCGAGCGGCGGAATTTCGATCTGGTCGGTCCCCTGCTCGGACGGTCGCGAACCCTACTCGCTCGCCATGCTGGCCCGCGATACGGACGGCGTCGACGCTAACCGCGTGTCGATTCGCGCCAGCGACATCGACGAGGAGATCCTCTCCAGTGCCCGCTCCGGCGTCTACGAACAGCGACGGACCGCCGACGTCGCCTCGGAACTCGAGTATCTCGACGATCACGAGTCCTACGTCGAACGGACGACGATCGAGGGAACCGACGCGTTCGAGGTCAGCGACGAGATCAAACGCGCCGTCGAGTTCGATCGGTTCGACCTCATCAACGATCGGATCACCGGCAGCTACGACCTGATCCTGTGTCGGAACTTCTTCATCTATCTCGACGCGAACTACCAGCAGATCGTCCTCGAGAAGCTTTACGACGCGCTGCGCCCGGGTGGCTATTTCGTGCTCGGGAAGGCCGAGACGATGCCACAGGACCTAAAGGAGCAGTTCGAACCCGTCTACAAGCGCTCGCGGATCTACCGCCGGTCCTGATTCGGTCGCGACCCGGGAACTGTGGTTTTGATGGTCGGGGCCCGCGTTGGACCGGCTATGTCGACGCCACCGGACGTCCTCGTCCTTCGAACGGGAACCCACGGCATGCCAGTCGAACAGTACGCCGCCGCGATCCGCGAGCGACTGCCCGATCGGTCGGTCGAACTCGCGCGGACACCAGCGGCCGAACGCGAGGCGATCGCGGACGCCCGGTTCGTCACCGGAATGACGTTCGGAGAGGAATTGCTCGAGGCCGCCGCGGAACTCGAGGTTTTCGCCTGCGCCTACGCCGGCACCGGCCACCTGCCGCTCGACCGACTCGAGGAACGGGGCGTCGCGGTGACGAACGCGTCAGGCGTCCACGGGCCGAATATCGGCGAACACGTGCTGGGTGCGATCCTTCGCTTTACGCGGCGCTTTCACGTCGGCGCGCGCCAGCAGCGAAACCGGGAGTGGCGCCACTACCAGGCCCACGAGCTGCAGGGATCGACGGTGACGATCGTCGGTCTGGGTGCGATCGGTGAGGCCGTCGCCGAGCGTCTCGAGCCCTTCGGCGTCGAAACGATAGGCGTGCGCTACTCGCCGGAGAAGGGCGGCCCGACCGACGAGGTGGTCGGCTTCGAGGGCGAGGCGTTCCACGACGCGCTCTCCCGAGCCGACTACCTCGTGCTCGCCTGTCCGCTCACGGAGACGACCCGCGGGCTGATCGACGAGGCGGCGTTCGTCACGATGGATCCCGACGCCGTCCTCGTGAACGTCGCCCGCGGTCCGGTCGTCGACACCGACGACCTCGTCTCTGCGTTGCGCTCGGGGTGGATCCGCGGCGCGTCGCTCGACGTCACCGATCCCGAACCGCTGCCGGAAGAGCACCCGCTGTGGAACTTCGGAAACGTGCAGATCACGCCCCACAACGCCGGCCACACGCCCGCGTACTACGAGCGCCTCGCCGATATCGTCGCCGAGAACGCGCGTCGGTTCGACGAGGATCCCGACGCCGAACTCGAGAATCAGGTACTCCCCTGAGTACTCTCCGTCGACCGATGTCACGAACTGCAGTTTTTTGACGGCGTCGCCCGAATTCGAAGATATGGACCTGTCACCAGCTACGAGACTCACCCGTTCGTCCGATCGCGACCGACCGACTCGACGATCGGAGGGATCCCGATGACGCTCGCGTTCGACGGGACGGTCATCGTCCCCGCGGCCGATCCGGACGACGGCGAACGAACGGCACGGGGATTGATTCCGCATCTCACACCGACCACGACGGTCGTCCTCGTGAACGTGATCGAGAAGGGCGGCGGCACGCCCGACAAGGCGCCGATGGACCGTCGCAGGGAGTACGCCGAAGAAATTTTCGAGCGCATGCGCGGCGTGCTCGAGGAAACCGATACGGCGGTAGAGACGGACGTGCTCCTCGGCACCGATATCGTCGAACGGATCTTCGACGAGGCCGACGAACGCGGCGCCGACGCCGTCGTCTTCAACCCCAGAAAGGGGAACCGACTGGCGGAGCTGCTGACCGGCGACGTCGCTCGGCGGATGGTCAAAGAAGCGTCTATCCCGGTCGTTGCGCTCCCACAGCAAGACTCCTGATCGACGGAATTTCTGTTCCGAACGTCTCGTTCGATCCGGCTATCGCTTCCGTGTTCGTGTCGTCTACGGCGTCGTCTCGAGTTCGGTTTCGGCTTCGACCCGCTGGGAACGGCCACCGTTCTCGCCGTCCTCGTCGACCGCGCCCGCCCGCTCGAGCAGTTTCACCCCTCGTTCGTACAGCGTGACGGTGTTGGCATCGTGATCGAACTCGACGGCGCCGGCGTCGGCCAGTTTCGGCACGTGACTGTGACGCAGCGAGATCTGGACGCGACGACGCGTCCCGAACAGGGCGTCGCCGGCGCTGGCGAGGGCGCCCCCGTCGTCCGCGCCTGCCTCGGGACCGGCGACCAGGTGATCCGCGAGGGCGGACAACGAGGCGCTTCCGTCGGTATCGGCCAGATAGCGAAGCACGGCTCGGCGCCGTCGGTCCGCGAGAACGTCGAATTGCGAGTCGGACGCGCGTGAACCGCCGGGCGACGACAGCGACTCCGGATCGGCGATGACTGGAAGCATACCGTCAGTTGGCGACGGACGGAGTAGTACACACCGCCAAACTATATTGGGTACTAATTACTCGTGGTGTAGTTGTTATCTCCGCAAAACTCGTCCTCCCGACGCTGTGTCGTTGCTCCGGACCTCGAGTCCGAGCACCCGCGCTCGAGCCCGAGGCCAGAGAAGAAACACGTCGTCGAAAATCGAACGGGCCTGACGGTCTTCCGTCTAGATGTAGCCCTGATCGAGCAGCAGTTCGCCGTTCAGGACGCTCGCGCCGGCGGCACCGCGGATGGTGTTGTGCGCCAGGCAGTTGTACTGCAGGTCGAACGTCGACTCCCGCAGGCCGCCCGCGGCGATGGCCATGCCGTCGCCGAGGGTTCGGTCCATCCGGGGCTGGGGTCGGTCGGGCTCGTCGAAGACGTGGATGAGCTGGTCGGGCGAGGACCGAAGCTCGAGCGAGGGGTACGCCCGCATCGCGTCGGCGGCGTCCTCGGGTGTCAGGTCGTCTTCGGTCTCGACCCAGACGTTCTCGAGGTGGCCGTCGATCGTCGGGATGCGGTTACAGGACGCCGCGACCTCGACGCTGTTGTGGCTGAGTTCGGCGCCGTCGAACTCGCCGAGGAGCTTGCGGGACTCGGTCTCGAGTTTCTCCTCCTCGCTGCCGATGTAGGGGATGGCGTTGTCGATGATCTCCATCGAGCTGACGCCGTCGTAGCCCGCGCCGGAGACGGCCTGCAGGGTCGCGACGTGGACTTCCTCGAGGCCGAACTGCTCGAGGGCGGCGAGCGTCGGAACGAAGGTGATCGTCGAACAGTTGGGATTCTTGACCATCGCGCCGTCCCAGCCGCGCTCGTCGCGCTGGACCTCGAGCAGATCGATGTGCTCGGCGTTGACCTCGGGGATGACGAGGGGAACGTCGTCGGCCATCCGGGCGTTCGACGAGTTCGAAGACATGACGTAGCCGGCCTCACAGAAGGCTGGCTCGACCTGTTCGCCGACGCTCGAGGGAAGCGACGAGAACAGGAGGTCGACGTCGTCCGGAACCTCGTCGGGGTCGGTCGCGGAGACGGTCATCTCGGCGACGTCGTCCGGGATGGGACTGTCGACGCGCCACTTTGCGGCCTGTCGGTACGTCTTGCCGGCGCTCGATTCACTCGCGGTCAGTGCGGCGATCTCGAACTCCGGGTGGGGCTCGAGAAGCTGGATTAGTCGCTGTCCAACGGCACCAGTTGCGCCGAGGACGCCTACTCGTACTGCCATTTTCCCGCACTCAGTGGCGTGTCCGCAAAACGGTTTGGGTTTTCCTCTCGCGGCCCCCGGCGCGGACCCGCCGCCCATAGAAGCCGTTAAGAAACTCCGGACGAATCCACCGATCGATGTACGCTCTATCGACTCGAGTCGCGACCACGGGGTGGTGGCGATGACGAATTCGACTGCGAACTCCAGTGGCGTCGGTCCGTTCGAGACGCGCTTCCAGACCGGCGCGGCGGCCGTCGCTGCGCTGTCAGCGCTCGTCGCGCTCGTCTTCTTCTGGACGGGCTATCAGAACGTGGAACTCGTCGGAACCGAGATGACGCTGCTTTCGGGCTCGGCCGGCGGCATGTTCGCGGCGCTCGTCGCCACCGTCGCGCTCGTCATGGCTCTCTACATGGAGCCCGGCTTCGACCACTAACCAACGACACTCGTTTCGAAACCGCTCGACCGTTTGTATCGCCTGCTGGATTCGAATTGGAGGGAAGCGACAGCTCTCGCTCTCGAGGGAGGACGTCAGTTCAGCGAACGCGAGACAGAAGTGCGCTTACGCAGCAGCCGTCTGGGAACTCTTCTTGCGCGTGACGTAGCCGGCGATCCGGTTACGGACGCCCTTGGACTCGACGTTGGTGAGCTTCTGGACGCTCTCTTTGTTCTGTTCGAAATCGGTCGTGAATGCCTCCGGGTACCGCTCCAGAAGGAGGTTCCCGGTCTTCTTGACGTAGGCCGGTTTGATTGCCATACCGGAGGGTTCCGTCCAGAGGCTCTTAATCCCTTTCTCTTCGTCGCTCCGGAAGCGGGACAGCCGATCGCGTCGACACGAAGCCGATGACCGCGGATGAGCTCACGCGCCGGTTTCGCCGACTGGTGGCGTTTCAGCGGCGGGCGACCGACCAGCCGTTCCGTCGCCGCCAGCTTTGCTCACGAGCGTCTCGAATCGATCCGAGCGCGCCGCGACGCGGTCCATCGTCTCGCTGTCCGGCGTCTCGTCGCGTGACTCGAGGAGGAACGTCGTGATCACGACGGTTTTTATCCACGGTTTCAGGAGGCCGGTGTAGAGGGTGAGGAACGTCCCACCGACGACGATCCAGCCGGCGAGTTCGACCGTCGTCGAGAGCCCGCCGAGGACGCCCGCAATCGGCGTCAGTGCCAGCAGCAGGACGAACGACGCGGCGTACAGCCCGAAGACGATCACCATCGTCGAGGCGAGAATTGGTTTCCACTGCTTGCCGTAGAGGACGACGCCGTCTCGAGCCGACCGCCACGGGTTCGACTCGTCGCTGACGAACATGTAGGCGATGATCGCCTCGTCGACGTAGGTCGCCGCGACGGCGACCGATTTCCCGAGTAGTTTGACGAGGGTTTTCAGTGCTGGAACGGCGCTGAACAGCGAGGAAACCGAGACGACGCCGCGGTTGAACTGTTTGAGGACGGCTTTGATCACCTGATCGACGGCGAACAGCGCGCTGGCTTCGCCGAATCGTTCGGTCACCTGTGCGGTTCCGTAACGAAGCTGATCGTCGGGGACGTCACCCGTCTCGATCGCGCGCGCGATGACGGCGATGTGGCCCGCTTTGACCAGGTACAACACGTATCTACTGAACAGTCGCCAGAGCCAGCCGAACAGTCCAACTGCGGCGAGGAGTCCGGCGACCGCGATCCAGCCCGAGATCGTTCCCGCCTCGAGCAACCGGTAGCCGACGTAGAACGCGACGCCGAAGTAAAGGACGCTGACCGCGCCGAGCAGGAGTCCGATACCGAGTCTGAGCAGGACGAACGGAAACGTCTTGACGTAGACCTTCGTCGCCCGTCGGAAGTGTGCTTTCATGACACCGGTTGGCCGCGGCTTCCGACTTAAACTACAGGTCGAGCAGTCGGTCGTCTGGAGGTGTTACCACTCAGCGTGCTCTCGGACGCGCTCGAGGGCGTCGCGCTCTCGAGGGCCGCCCGCCCGGTCGACGACCGAGGCGAAGTACTCGAGTCGCTCGCGCAGTTCCGCGTCGTCGTATCCCGGGACGCCGAGTCGCGAGGCGGCAACGGTGGCCTCGATAACGGCGCCGAAGCCGCGATCGATCGTCGGCACCGTCGTCGACTCGATCCCGGACTCGAGCGGTCGAAGCTCCCACTGCTCCCACTCGGTTCCGTCGTCGGTTCCGGACGCGACCGGTTCGACGGCGACGCGGGCCCACGCGCGAGTCGACTCGAGGACCGGCTCCTCGGACTCGCTGATCGAGAGCGCGGCGTCGGCGAAGACGACGGGGTCGTCGACGAACTGGACGTAGCCCTCGCCCTGTCTGTGAAAGTTTCGCCGAGTGCGTGTGTTTCCCCACGTGCGGGCGGTGGCGGGTGCGGCCGCGGTTCCGTGTTCGCCTTCGGCTTCGCCCGCGCCGTCGCTTCCGTCGGTTTCGTCGCCGTTGTCTCCATCGTTCTCGCCGCTCTCGCCGCCGGCGAACACGCCGAGCGGCGCGGCGTTCCACAGTCCGTTCGGTCCCAGCGTCGTGACGACGGTCTCGGTGACTCCCGACAGCGCGACGGGCCACTCGGCATCGGGAGCGTCGCTCGCTACCGTGTCGGCGCGACGGGAATCGCCGCCGTTGCACTCGTCGCTCATACCGTGATCGCCTCCCGCTCGAGCGCGACGAACAGACCGCCGGCGGTGAGGTCGGCCGTCGTCCCGGGGTTGATCCCGCGCTCGACGAGGTCGTCGCCGAAGGCCTCGACGGCCTCGGGCGCCGCCTCGAGCGCGTTTCGCTCGACGAGGTCGGCAGCTCGATCCCTGACGTCTTCGGCGACAGCCTCGCCGCTGCGGGTCGCGACGAGCGTGTCCGGACGGTCGGCGAGCAGCGACAGGAACACCTGTGCTGCGCGATCGGTCGGCGGGCCGTCGGCCGCCGCGAGGCGTTCCGCCGCGGTGAAGGAACGCTCGTATCCCTCGACCCACTCGCGGGCGACGTCGTCGCCCGGCACGCTGCGGCTCATGACGTCCAGTAACGTGAGGCCGCGATCCTCGAGTGCGGGGACGGCGTCGCTGCCGCGCCGGACGTCGAGCGGCGCCATGTCCGACGGCGGGTCACCGACGAAAACGTCGACGTGGTCGAACGCCCGGTAGAAGCCGGCCGCGTCCGCGACGGTCGTATTTTCGCAGACGGCCTCGAGCGCGGGCCGAGAGAGGTTTCGAGGGCCGCTGCGTCGCTCGTCGGTCCGATCGCCGGCGTGATCGCCGGCCGCCCGAACGAGCGGGACGAGCAAGAGCAGGGCGCCGAACTGCGTGTTCCCGCCGCCCTGGGCCGCCATTCCCTCGACGGCCCGTTCGAATGCGGTTCCGATCGATTCGCCCCGTTCGGCCGCCTCGAGGCCCCGACGGGCACCTACCGAACCGGCGAGAAAGTGGTCGAACAGCAGGTCCTCGAGATCGCGGTGGCGGTCGACGTTGCCCGGTTTGGGCGTGCCCGCGACCTCGAGGAGGAGTGCCAGTTGCGCGTTGTCCGCTGGCGTTCGCATGGCGGTCTGTACGGACGGGGGTCGTTTAGCTTTAATCGAGGCCGACGCGACGGCGTCACCGAGTTCGGCGTCGCCTCGCACTTCTTCCTCGGCGGTTTTCCCTCTCTCGAGGGCGCCCGCTAGCTCGAGTCGGCCCGTGAGGTGGTTGGAATCGACGAAACGGCAGAACGACACACCCCAGACGCAGGTCGTCCCGGCTCAGTTGTAGCCGCGCCAGCGCTTTCCGCACTCGGTGCACTTGAAAAACCGCGTCGGCGGCTCGTCGGCCGACGCGGTCTGTTTCAGCGTGTACCACGCTTCCTGGTTGCCACACTCGTCACAGACCACGTCGGTCGCCTTCGGCTTGCCTTCGAAGTTCGCGTTCTCGTCCGACTCGATCACGTCGTCGTCCGTCTGGGACTCCGTCGTGACGAAGGCGTCTTCCTGCTCGCGGTCGCGCTCGCTCGAGGCGCCGCAGTCGTCGCTCGTACAGACCATACGGTCGCCCTGGGCTTTCATCATCGAACCGCAGTCGTCGCAAAACTGCATACTCGAGCTAGCGTGTCGAGGCGCAAAAGTGCATCTCTCGGCTCGTCCGCCCTCCCGATCTACTGAAGCCGTCGACTCCCGACCTTCGTCTACTCTCGCTCTTCGAGCGCCTCGTCCGCTAACACGCGGGGACAGTCGGCGACCCGGAACGTATCGGTCGACGAGAGTTCGAGGATGTCGGTGCCGTCGTGGGTGCAGGCGACCGCCGGCGGCGTCGCGAAGTACTCGCACTGGTGACAGTAGCTTCGCTTGTCGATTTCGCGGTACTCGCGATCGTTCGAAGCGGTTTCGGTTGCGGACTCGTCGGCGTCGCTGCTGTCGACCGCGCTCGCTGCGCGGTCGCGGTCGCGCTCGAGGACGGCGTCGTCGAGTGCGGCGTCGGGAGCGTCCTCGTACGCGAACTCGAACCCGCCTTTCGAACGCCCCGTCGTCGCGTCGATGCCCTCGAGGCGCTCCCAGAGCCGCTCGGCGTCGATTTCGGACACGTTCTCGCGTTCGAAGCGGTCGGCGACGGCAGGATCGCCACTCGAGCGGTCGTCTCGGGGGGCGTCGGCGTCGCCGACCGCGGTGACCAGTTCGTCGAGCGGTTCGGAGCGGTCGCCCGTACGGGCTGCGTCGGGCCCGGCGTCCGTACCGGACGCTTCGGATCTGCGGTGGACGGCGTCCGAGTCTTCCGTTTCCCCGCGGACGGCGTTCGAGCATTCCGTTCCGCCGTCGGGGCTCGGACTGGGTCCGATCGAGTCGCACTCGAGTCGGTCACAGTCGTCAGCGGCTGCGCCAGTCTCGTCCAGCTCGAACTCGGCCGGCTCGTCGTAGTAGACCACGAGGTCGTCAGTCGATCCCGGGAATCCGTCGAGCGACTCGCCGTCGGTTCGTGGGCCGTCGTCGGTCATCGGACGGATCGCTCTCGGTTGAACTCGAAGCCGGTCTCCGGTCGGTCGGCGTCGGTGCCGACGGCTGTACTCGCGGCCGTCACGTCGTCGTCGGTCGTCACGGTCTCGACGCCGTCTTCGTCGGCGGCGTCGACGTCGGTTCCGCGTTCCTCGTCGCTTCCGTCGTCGACCGCCCCCTCGAGCGCCGGCGGCGCGCCGGTGACGAGCGTGTCCGAGCCGAAAAAGCCCTGGCGCTTTTCGAGGTCGGTGATCTGGGTCGCACAGTGAGGACAGGCGGGCGCCGTCAACAGTGCGAGATCGACCGTCTCGTCGCACTCGTCGCAGTCCGCGGTGCGGATCCCGAGCCGATTGGCGGCGAGTTTTAGCTCGTCGGCCGCCTCGCGGTGGCGCTCTCGCCGGTCGGCGTCGGTCCGCCGTTCGCGGAGGTCGACGAGCACCGACGCGAGGGTCGTCGTGCGCTCGTCGAGCGTTTCGGTTTCGGCGAGGACGTCCTCGAGGACCGTCTCGACGTTGTCGAAGCCGTCGTCGACGGTCGACGCGAGGGCGGCGTGGTCGTCGCGGAGGGCCGCGAGATCGGCTGCGACACCGTCGAGCGCATCGCTCGCGGCGTAGGCTTCGTGGTCGTGGTCCGCCGGCGCCTTCGCGTCGGTTTCGCGTTTGACCTGGATGACGCGGCGGCGGACGTCCTCGAGTAACTCGGTGAACTCCTCTCGCTGGGCGTCGAGCTCCGCCTGGAGGGACGCGACGTCCTCGAGGTCTTCGAGGTCACGAGGCTCGATTCCATCGGTCGTCGCGACGGCGTGAGCGGCCCGAATCAGGCGTCGGCAGCTCTCCTCGCGGCTCTCGTCGGGCCGACCGGCGTCGTCCTCGAGCCAGTCGGTGACGTCGCCGGGAAGCGGAACGGAAACGCCGCCGGAATCGTCTTCGCTCGACATGCTGTCTACTCGATAGTGGTTCGACCCGAGCATAAGGGTTGGTTCGGACTCAGCGCTCGATATCCGGACCTGCGGGCGTTTCAGCGGATTTTTCGGACGTTACTGATATCGAAGCCGCCGTCGTGAATCTCGGTCTCGAAGCGGACGATATCCTCGTCCTCGAGCCGCGAGAGGACGCCCCGGAACTGCTCGACGACGAGCGTTCGAGCGCGCTCGGAGCCGCCGCTTTCCCACTCGAAGCGCAGGGTGCCGTCGGTGGCTTCCTTGAGCGCGCCCAGCTCTGTCGGCTCGAGCGCCTCGGCGTTGACCAGCAGGAGGACGACGCCGCCCCAGCGGTGGGCGGCGCGTTTGAGCCCCCGGAGGAGCACGGTGAGGTCGGCCCAGTCGAGGTGGTCGTCGGCCGCCGCGACGAGGTCGGTGATCGAGTCGACGACGACGAGGCTGTCCGCCGCGTGGTCGGACAGGTAGTTGCCGAGGGACTCGAGGACGTCGCTGCGGTCGCTTCGATCCCCGCCGTCGCGACCGACGCGCGAGCCGAGGTCGGTGATGTCGGTGGCGCCGTCGGTGTACCACTCTGTCGGAACAGGCGTCCGCCTGAAGTACGGCTCCGCGAGTTCGACGACCGAGACGCCGTCCATCCCCGCCGCGACGAGGTCGTCGTCCATCACCAGGCGCATCTCGTCGACGATCGCCGAGCGCTCGCCCGTGATCGAGACGTAGTGGACGGCCTCGGGGAGGGTCGCGTTCGACTCGAGGGCGCCGTAGTAACGGTCGAACTGCGCCGGATCGCGGTCGGCGAGGCCGTTCATCGCCGCGGCGGTGTAGCAGAACTCGCGTGCGCCGGCCCCGGCTTCCCCCGCGAGCAGGACGACGCTGCCGGCCGGGGCGCCCCCGCCGATCAGTTGGTCGAGCCTCGAGACGCCGAGGGGCATCCGCTTCATATCGCGTCAGTGGCAGCGTACCCGTTTACCTATTGTGGCGGTGGTGACAGTCACGTCGATCGTATCAGTAGTCGGTGAGACGAGTTCTTCCGAACGGGATGTGACGCTCTCGGTCAGTACAGGTGACGCGGCGGTCGGTACGAAAATCGAGGTCTCTGTTAGAGAGGTCAATCTGGTCGAATTCCATACCCAGGAGACGATACATTTTCCAGTAGTGTTGGTAAAGCTATATCCGTAACGAACCCAAGTCGAGTGCTAATGGGCCTTATCGGGAGAGCAGACGTCGGTCCACCGCCGGGACAAGAGGCTCTGGAAAGCGTTCCAGATATGGAACTTCTTTTCGAGGATATCCGTTCGATAGGGGACGAGCCCTGGAAAGTCATCGTCTGGGCCACGGGGGGCGACTTCGAACGATACGAAAGCGCACTCGCTGCGGATTCGACAATCGACACCTACGAGTGTCTAACAAAATTGCCAGAAAAACGTTTGTATCGGCTCGGGCTATCGGATGTCGGTCAACGTCAAGCGGTCCACTCGATCTCTGTAGAACACGACATTACGATTATCCGGCTTACGACGACGGCTGAAACGGAAGAGCTGTTAGCTCGATTTCCATCGCGTGATGCGGTCGCTCGGTTGCGAGAGGCCTGCCTCGAGCGGGATCGACGATTCAAATTGCTCAACCTCTACGAAGAAAAGCCGATGAAGAACGACGGGGGCTTTGAAAGCCGATACGGTGTTACGACCGGGCAAAAGGAAGCGCTCCGTACCGCCCTCGAAAACGGATATTTCACCGTCCCGAGGGAGACGACGATGGACGAGATCGCCGAGGATCTCGGTATCTCGACGTCGGCGCTGTCGACTCGTCTTCGGCGTGGACAGCAAGCACTGCTTCTCCATACGCTAGCCCAGGAACGGACTATATAAACTCCGAAGAGGGTACGGCCGATGACATACGGACACTGACGGTCGATTATCAGGTGATGATCGCGAGTTCGGTAGAGAAAAATACTCCGGTAAACGCTGTAATCGAAGCCGTCGCAGAAACGACCGACAGTGACCCGCTGGACCTCCCGCCGCTCTACGACGCTGTAGATCCGGACGCACTGAATACACTGATCACTGGGGCCGAAACGAACACCCGGGTACAGTTTCAATACGCGGGTTTCGACGTGGTAGTGCAAGACGAGGAGGTAATACTGCGTCGCGGTGAACGTTGATTCAGCGGCTTCGACGCACCCACGAGACGTTCCATCGAGATCGCTGCTCGCTGAGTCGTCGTGCTATTGACTTCTTTCCCATATTTACTACCGCTAGAGTAACGACTGAAACGAATTGCACACTGACCGAACAGCCCACTCACGGGTCGCTTCGCTCCCCCGTTCGCGTTCCGCGGTTCGGAGCGAACGGCCTGAGCGAGAACCGCGCCACCATCGTGCGATCGGGTGTGCAGTGACGGTCAGCGGCTACGGGAGTGGCGCTACTGCGAAGCACAGTCTGGTTACGGAGCACAGCGAACGTTCCACGGGTCATGTGCTCCGAGAGTGAATCGCGACGCTCCCTCCACGGGTACGGTTCCCGCGATCCGGTAGAAAGTCGGTATCGGGGCGGGGTTCCCGAGGCGTTCAGGCGATACTGGTTCCACGCGAACCTCGCGGCGGGCACGAAGCGACGTACCGTTCGGTACCGTCACGCCCGACGAGTTTTGCGTTCCGTCCCTCGAGCACCCCGCTACCGATCTCCGTCGGCTCGAATCCGCGCGCCGCTCGAGGACGGCGCCGACAGAATAACTCGCCCCTCGAGGCCGTTGTCCGCGAGGGCGTCTCGAGCGGCAGCGTCGGCTTCGTCGGCGTGGTCCGTGTCGGTCACGCCGTAGACGACGGGGCCCCACGAAGACTGGCCGACGCCCGTCGGGATGGTGTACTCCTCCAGGGATTCGACGATCGCTCCCGCGGGCGGGCGGAAGACGCCGCCCTGGGCGTCGGCGTACCAGGCGCCGTTCTTGCGACCGATTTCGGCGACGGCCGCGCCGAAGGCCTCGAGTCGGCCCTCGGCGGCCGCGGGGAGCAGTTTCCGGGTGACGACGCCGGCGAGTTCGTCGGCGACGGCGGGGTCGGCGCGCTCGACGACGGCGCGCATGCTAGCGTCCTCGTCGTCGCCGCTGCGGCCGGGATCGGCATCGGGGACGACGACGAGGAACCGCCAGTCGGCGGGGAGTTCGTGGCGAGCGACGACGGGAGGGACGGCCCAGTCGCCTTCCGCCGGCGGTTCGGTTGTAAACCGGTTCGTCGGGTGGCCGGCGTCGACGACGAAGCCGCCGTCCTCGAAGGTCGCGACGCCGACGCCGCTGCGGCCGCCCCGGCCCATGGCGGGAGCGCGTTCGCGAACTCGGGGCTCGAGGCCGTGGGCGCGGGCCGTCGCGGCGAGCACCGACAGGGCGATCTGGGTACCGCTGCCGAGGCCGACGTGACGCGGCAGGCGATCCTCGACGGTGACCGCGACGCCGGGAACCTCGAGGACGTCGGCGGCGCGGGCGGCGTACTCGCGGACCAGCGGGTCGTCGCACTCGATTTCGGCGGCCGGAGCAGCCGTGACCGTTACGCGTGGCTGCTCGAGTCCGACGCCGATGCCGCCGTAGAGCCGTCGTCGCGCGAGCGAGAGGTTCTGGAAGCCGACGTGGAGTCTGGCCCCCGCGCTGACCGTCGCGGTCGTCATGATCGGCGGTAGGGCCCCCCTTGGGAAGGGGATTTCGACGCTGGCAACGACTGTCGTCGCTACCGTTCCGAGACCACGTCCCAGTACGTCGTTCGCTCCGTCCAGAGGAGTGTCGCTGGCCGACAGTTTTGTGCGGGAGCGAATTCGAAGCGGCTGGTAAACGGCTCTGATTCCGTCGGCGATGAGTGCGACTGAGCTCTCGACCGACAGTCCGACGGCCCGCCACCAGCAACAGGGTTATTAGCCCACGGGTGATCTGTGCCACCAATGGACACGGATTTGCCATCAATCCCCGAATCGTGTTCTCAGTGTCCGCACATCGACCGCTTTCACAGTTCGTGTAGCCACCCGCTCCGACAAAACATCATCTCCGGTCTCGAGAGTAACCGGGACACCTGTCCCGTCTATTCAGCGGTCCGTGCCGATGCGATGCGCGACCTCGAAGACCAGATTCGCTAGCGCGTCTCCGGCGGGTTGTTCTGGTGGGTCGACGCCGTCGACGGTTTCGACGAGTGCTGTCCTCCCTCGAGGACACCGACGGTCCGTTGGGCTCGCGAAAGAGTTTCGGAGTGGGGCTCGTCTGCGCTCACCGAGAGTCCGTCGAGACAGCGTTCGAATGCGGGACGCGAAGAGCGTTGCCATTTAAGCGCCGCTCGCCCCTACCACGAATCGTGCCACCAGATCGATCGACTCCCCTCGGCGGCGTCGTCCTCGCGGGCGGGTACTCGACGCGCTTCGGTGAGACCGACAAGGCCGTCGCCGACCTCGCCGGGACGCCGCTGATTCGCCGCGTCGGCGACCGACTCGCGACCGTCGCCGACGACATCGTCGTCAACTGTCGGGACGACCAACTGGAGTCGATTCGAGGCGCGTTCGCAGACAGCGATATCGAGCCCGCGTACGCGACAGACCCCGTCCCCGACCGCGGCCCGCTGGCCGGCATTCGGGTCGGACTCGAGGCAACCGCTCGCGAGTACGCGGCCGTCGTCGCCTGCGACATGCCGTTCGTCGATCCCGCGCTCGTCGAACTACTTGCGGAGCGCGCCCGCGGACGCGACGGGGCCGTCGTCCGCCTCGAGGACGGCTGGTACCAGACCACCCAGGCGGTCTACCGCGCCGACGCGATGGCCGCGGCCTGTGCGGACGCACTCGAGTCCGACGAGGGACGGATCGTCGCCGCCCTCGAGCGCCTCGACGTCGCGACCGTCGACGAGCGCGCGCTCGAGGACGAGGGAATCTCCGAAACGACGTTCGAGAGCATCGACACGCAGGAGGCGCTGGTCGACGCAGAACGACGACTCGAGCGGTAGCGTCGACGGACTGGACGACGTTTCGGTAGCGACGGTTTGCGGACCGTCCTCCCGTGACGGATAGTCTCATACCCCATCCGAGCGTAGCGGAATACGACGGATACAGACGACGCTGGCTTCGACCGGCCGACGAACCGACGCCGACGACAGACGCGGCTGCTCGGCGACACTGAGTGAGAACCTATGCAACCGAACGAACGATCCATCACCGACAACTACGACCGAACCGATCTCGAGGAGACGATTCTGACGGCCTACGAGAACGCGGGCAAAGACCCCGCGACGCTCACCAGAGACGACACGGCCGCGCTCGACGAGTTTCACATACAGGGACGCGACGCGACGAGAGCGCTCGCCGACCTCGTCGATCTTCAGGCCGACGACCGGGTGCTGGACGTCGGCAGCGGTGTCGGAGGGCCGGCGCGAACGCTCGCAGCCGAATTCGACTGCGACGTGACTGGCGTCGACCTCGTCGAAGAATACTGTCGAGCCGCGACGATGCTCACCGAACGCGTCGGACTCGAGGACCGAGTGACGTTCCAGCACGGCACCGCCCTCGACCTGCCGTTCGAGGACGAGACGTTCGACGTCGTGTGGCTACAACACGTCGCCGTAAACGTCGAGGACAAGGCGCGACTGTTCGAGGAACTCCGGCGCGTCCTTCGCCCCGGCGGGCGACTCGCGATCCACGAAATCTGTGCCGGCGCCGGCGGCTCGCCGCAATTCCCGGTGCCGTGGGCGACCGATCCCTCGATCAGCTTTCTCGTCGCGCCCGACGAACTCACGCGATTGCTGTCCGACGCCGGGTTCGACGAGCGCGCGTGGACGGACACGACGGCCGAGTCGCTCGACTGGTTCCGGGGACAACTCGAGCGGGCGGCGTCGCGACCGGCCGACGCATCGCCGCCGGTCGGACTCAACCTGTTGATGGGGCCGGAGACGCCGACGAAGATGCAGAACGTGGTTCACAATCTCGAAGAGGAGCGGATCGAGGTCGTTCAAGGCGTGTTGACGGCCCCGGAATCGGACTAGCGAAGCCATCATCTACGCGTTCGGAGCCGTTACACGAAGTTGAGGAGAAAGCCCACGACTTTAGTCGTGGGATGAATCCGAAAAATGATTACACACTCCACGAGAGACAGCAGGCCCGAGTCTCCAACGTCAAACAATAGTTTCACATACACTTCTCTCGCACATGTTGATGATGAAGCGTTCCAACGAGTTCAGCGTCCGCCCTGCTTCGCGCAAGAAGCATCGGCTGGTCACGCGCTGGTTGG
>NZ_AOHZ01000099.1 GCF_000337215.1 Natronolimnohabitans innermongolicus JCM 12255
CCATCAGAGATGTGTATAAGAGACAGGACGGGGCCCTCGTGGCGGAGGTGATCCTCGCCGGTGATCTTGATGACTGCGCCGTCGGGCGCGAGGTTACCCGTGAGGATCCGGATGGCGCCGCGCTCGTGGATCGGCTCGTCGACGGTGTAGAGGAAGTCGGTGTCGAGCTCCTCGATCCGCGGCGGGTCGATGCGGTCGATGGCCTCGGCGATCGTCTCGCCGGTGACCGTCAGCGCGTCGCCGTGGAGCAGGTCGGCCTCGAGGAGTTCCCGGAGGACGACGGGGACGCCGCCGACCTCGTGGAGGTCGTTCATCACGCGCGCGCCGCTTGGCTGGAGCTTGGCGATCTTCGGCGTGCGGGCGCTAATCTCGTTGAAGTCTTCGATGTCGAGTTCGATCCCGGCCTCGGCGGCCATCGCCAGCAGGTGGAGGACGGCGTTCGTCGAGCCGCCGATGGCGACCTGCAGGGCGATGGCGTTCTCGAACGACTCGCGGGTGAGGAAGTCGGAGGGTTTGCGTCGTTCTCGGACGACTTCGACGGCGAGTTCGCCGCTCTCGCGGGCGACCTCGTAGCGCTCGTCGTCCTCGGCGGGCGGCGAGGAAGAGCCGAGCGGCGCGAAGCCGATGGTCTCGGAGATCGAAGCCATCGTGTTGGCGGTGAACATGCCGCCACAGGAGCCGGCGCCGGGACAGGCGTTTCGCTCCATCTCGTCGAGTTCTGCTTCGGACATCTCGCCGTCGGCGACGGCGCCAACGCCCTCGAAGAGGTTCTGGACCGTGATCTCGCGTCCCTCGTGTTCGCCGGGCATGATCGAGCCGCCGTAGAGGAAGACGCTCGGCAGGTCCGTCCGGATCGCGGCCATCATCATTCCGGGCATGTTCTTGTCGCAGCCGCCGATGGTGACGAGACCGTCCATGCGCTCGCCGAAGGCGACGAGTTCGACGGAGTCGGCGATGACCTCGCGGGAGATCAGCGACGCCTTCATTCCCTCGGTCCCCATCGAGATGGCGTCGGAGATGGTGATCGTGCCGAACTCGATGGGCATCCCGTCGGCCTCGTCGACGGCGTCGTAGGCGGACTGCGCGACGTCGTCCAGGTGGACGTTACAGGGCGTGATGTCGGCGGCCGGGTTCGCGACGCCGATCATCGGTGAGTCGAAGTCCTCGTCGTCGTACCCCATCGCGCGGAACATCGCGCGGTGTGGCGCGCGCTCGACGCCCTCGGTGACCTCCGTGCTCGGCAGGTCGTCGGGTTTGCCCTCCGCGGGCGAGTGCTGTTCGGGCTGTTGGCTCATGCCCTGACGGAGGGAACCTCGGCGCTTAAAATCCCCGGATACCCCGCCTCGATCAGTACGTGCCACGGACGGGAACCGGATCTATAGTATCCCGTTCGTCCCGAACGACGTTCGGTCGCCTGCACACGCTCGGCCCTTCGTCTTCCTGCACGAGTCTTTCCTCCCGCTGTCACAGAGTGTCAGACAGACCGCCGCATGTACAAGTACTGTCTCGAGTGTGGGTGGCAGGCCAGCACCGCCGAAGGGACCCCAGAGTCGGAGGTCTCGAAAGCAGCGATCGAACACTTCGTCGAGACGGGCCACACGGTCGAGTCGCTGCGGCTTCCGCCGCCAGTGATCATCGAGAACTGAGCGGCACAAAGAGGGGCGATCGATTCGGTATCGAACGCCGCCCGTGTCAGTCGCGTCGCGGTCGCGTCAGTTCGCGTTGAACGGCGGCGACGTGTCGATCACGGTGTCGAAGTCGTCGATCGCTCGAACGCCGATGGCGTGGAAATCGGGGACTCGCGGCCCGTCTTCGTCGTCGTCCTGTGCGAGTTCGATGTGGTCGTCGTCGAAGTCGTCGATCGGGTGTGGTTCGATGACGTCGACGATCTCTCGAGTGTCGGTATCGAGCACCGCAACGCCGGGCTCCACGCCGGTCGCGGCGTGTGGGTCACCGGACAGCGGTGCGGGACCGCGCAGGCTGACGAACATGTATTCGCCGTCGGGCGAGGACCACATGATGTCGGGAGCGTCGCTCTCTTCGGGCTCGTCGGCCTGATTCGGGCCGTACTCGTCGATCGTTTCGATGACCTCGTCGGTGTCGGGGTCGACGACGACGCCGTCGTTCGTCTCGCGGTTCAGCACCCACAGCTCCTCGCCGTCCGGCGTGAACCAGAACCCGTGAGCGTCGATACCCTCCGTGCTCTCATCTTCGACTTCGACGGTGACCTCGTCGCCGCTGGTGTCGAGGACGTAGTAGGCGCCGACGCCCTCGTCCTCGCTGGACGGCAGGCCGGCGGTGAGGTAGAACTTGTCCTCGGTCGGGTGAGGCATGGTTCCGCAGTTGGTCGGCAGTTCGTCCTGCGAGAACGCCTGCGTGACCTCGAACTCGTCGTGATCGACGATGACGAGACCCGCGTCGTGGTAGCTCGGACCGAGCGTGTGGATCGAGCGACCCTGGCTATCGAACTGGTGGCAGATCGGACTGCCGCTTTCGACGCCCGCGTCCTGGACGGTTTCGTCCTCGAGCACTTCGATCTCGTCGACGACCTCGAACTCCTCGTTCTCGAGGTCGGCCTCGACGCGGACGATTGCGCCCTCGTCGATGGCGTCGACGTGGATGTACTCGTCGTCGGGCGAGAACGCGGCCATGTGCGAGCCCGCGCCGGTGTCGATGTCGGCGACCAGTTCGTGGTCTTCGGTTCGGAAGACGAGCGTCCGCGCGCCGGCGGTACAGGCGATCGCGGCGTACTCGTACCCCGAACTGTAGTCGATCATGTGCGGGACGATTCCGTCGTCCGGAAGCCCGTCGAGTTCGTTCAGGTTGATGAACTCGGTCAGCGC
The DNA here is from genome assembly GCF_000337215.1 of Natronolimnohabitans innermongolicus JCM 12255. Lineage (GTDB taxonomy): Archaea > Halobacteriota > Halobacteria > Halobacteriales > Natrialbaceae > Natronolimnohabitans > Natronolimnohabitans innermongolicus. The sequence goes on from NZ_AOHZ01000099.1 coordinate 2,844, forward strand.
GAACTCGGCATCGCCACCGTCTTCACCCTCGTCGTCACCGTCGTCGACCGCCGGCTCGTAGATGAAGACGTTGTCGCGACCCTGATCGAGCGCCCAGAGTTCGTAGGAGCCGTCGCCCTCCTCGAGTTCGGGATCGAGTTCGTAGTCGAACTCGTCTTCGTCGCCGTTTTCGTCACCGTTCTCGTCATCGTCTCCGCCGAGACAGCCGGCGAGTGCGATCGTGCCGGTCGCTGCGGACCCCACCAGAAACCGCCGTCGAGTCTGATCCATCTGCATGTCTATGCATTCCGAACCAGGCCTTCAAAAGTTTGCGGGTTTCAGGCCCTCTACTTCCCGATATCGGCAGATTGGCCATAGGACAGGGCAATACTTACCTCGTCTTTCGACGCCGGCGGCGCCGATCATCCGGTACTGGCCGTCCCCCGTCATATGCCGGCGTCACTTCCGGAATAAGTAGGATCATGTTACCGCTACCTATGATGAAATCGCTATCCGCGTTCGGTATGAGTAGAAACCGAGGTCGAAGAGCGTCTCGTCTGCGTATTTTCAGTCGATCCAGCTATAATCCTTCTGGTTCGACAGTCGAATCGAGTAGGAAATGTTGCCCATGTTACCGTTCCAGTGTATCGGCATATTTACAGGTCGAGTACGGTTACAGTTGCACGGCACCGACTGACGCAGTCTGTCTCAGTAGCGACCGACCGACGATTGGTTGACGAACGATGGGCCAGTTACGGGCTGCGCATCGACCTTATCCGCGACGCTCGAGGATCCGGTCGACGATCAGCCGCGTCGAGAGAATGTAGTCGTCGTCGCCCGGATCGTACGCGCTCGCGCGCTCGACGGTGCAGTCGACGCCGCGGGCCTCGAGTTCGGCCTCGATCGCGTCGTCGTCGTGGTGCTGGTCGTGGCCCAGCGCGATCACGTCGGGATCGATCTCCTCGATGGGGACGAAGATGTCCTCCTCGTGGCCGAGGATCGCCTCGTCGACGGCCTCGAGACCGTCGACGACGTCCCGTCGCTGGGCGGCCGGACAGATCGGCTTCGCTTTGTGGTCGACGTTGGTCTTCCGGGCGACGATGACGATCAGTTCGTCGCCCATCGCGGCGGCTTCCTCGAGGTAGTGGACGTGGCCCGGATGGAGGATGTCGAAGGTCCCCTGGGCGATCACCGTTCGCGTCATGGCAGCCTCCGTTCGTTCGGTTCGGTTGCGGTCGCACTGCGCGTTACCCGTTGCGTCCCTGTCGGTCTCGCCGTCTGCCGCCGGATCGCGTCGGAAATCGTCTCGATAATCATGTTATCGTCGGAGTTCGTCGTCGATATCCGCCTGCGTGAAATCGAAGAAGTCCTCGGTGTCGGGCAGGTCCACGTCGATCACGTTCAACTGGGTCGGCTCGCCCTGCGAGTCGAACGCCTGCCAATCAGACCGCCGGTAGGGCGCACCGATGATGACGTGGACGCTCCCCCGACCGAACGTCTCCAGGTCAGCGCTGCTCGGACTGATGACGCCGTTCGGGTGGGAGTGGATGCTTCCCAGTGCCTTCACGTCGTTCGGAATCTGGCTCGTCCGTACGGTCGCGCTGACGCTGTTTGATTCCGTCCCGGGGACGACCAGCACGTCCGTGATAACGAGTCCGTCCCGATCCAGCCCCAGTCGGTCCGCCTCGGTCCCGCGGAGAAAACCCATGTACTCGTTCGGATGGGACGCCTCCGAGGACTCGAGGGCGAACTCGAGCGTCTCCTCGGCGATGCCGAGAATCTCGCTCGAGCGAAACAGCGCGTCGAACAACCCCATAGCAGGCTCTGCGTGCTTGCGGTTGCTAAACGTTCCGATGGACGTTCCGTTGGGGTGGGCTCTCCGGACGTCGCTTCGTTCCACAACCGTCGGCGCGTTCCGTCCGACTCGAACAGACGGCGCTCGACAGTGCCCCGATCCAGCCGCCCAACGCTCCGGATCGATCGTGATATTTATCACACATCATATAGGTCTACATACGGACCAAAACTGTACTAGCGAGTGGCTTTTCTCGGGGGACGATCCTATCCACGGCTATGTCATTAGACGACGACGCGCTCGAGTACCACGGCGACGATCCGCCGGGAAAGATCGAGATCCGGACGACCAAATCGACGACCACGCAGCGGGATCTGTCGCTCGCGTACTCGCCCGGCGTCGCCGCCCCCTGCCGGGAGATCGACGAGAACCCGGCCGACGCCTACCAGTACACGGCGAAGGGCAATCTCGTCGGCGTCGTCTCGAACGGTTCGGCGGTGCTCGGACTTGGCGACATCGGTGCCCAGGCCTCCAAACCCGTCATGGAGGGGAAGGGAGTCCTGTTCAAGCGCTTCGCCGACATCGACGTCTTCGATATCGAACTCGACCACGACGATCCGGACGCGTTCGTCGAATCCGTAGCCGGAATGGGGCCGACCTTCGGCGGCATCAACTTAGAGGACATCGCCGCGCCCGACTGCTTCCGGATCGAGGAACGATTGCGCGAGCGGATGGACATCCCCGTCTTCCACGACGATCAACACGGCACCGCGATCATCTCCGGCGCCGCCCTCCTGAACGCCGTCGAAATCGCCGAGAAGGACCTCGAGGACCTGCACGTCACCTTCGCGGGGGCGGGCGCGGCGGCGCTCGCGACGGCTCGGTTTTTCGTCTCCCTGGGCGTCCGAAAAGCGAACGTCACGATGGTCGATATCGACGGCATTCTGACCACCGAGCGCGCCGAGGCCGGCGATCTCGACCCCTACAGCCGGGAGTTCGCCCGCGACGTCCCGGAGGGCGACCTCGCGGACGCGATGGTCGGCGCGGACGTCTTCGTCGGCCTCTCCGTCGGCGGCATCGTCGACGCCGAGATGGTCCGCTCGATGGCCGACGATCCGATCCTCTTCTCGATGGCCAATCCGGACCCCGAGATCGACTACGAGACCGCCAAGAACGCCCGCGACGACACCGTCATCATGGCGACGGGGCGCTCCGACTACCCCAATCAGGTCAACAACGTGCTGGGCTTTCCCTTTATCTTCCGCGGCGCCCTCGACGTCCGCGCCGCCGAGATCAACGAGGAGATGAAAGTCGCCGCCGCGGAGGCCATCGCCGGCCTCGCGAAACAGGACGTCCCCGACGCCGTCCGCAAGGCCTACGGCGATCAGCCGCTGCAGTTCGGCCCCGAGTACATCATCCCGAAGCCGCTGGATCCCCGGGTGCTGTTCGAGGTTGCCCCCGCCGTCGCCCGCGCCGCGATGGACTCCGGCGCCGCCCGCGTCGACATCGATCCCGAAACCTACGTCGAGGCCCTCGAGGCCCGCCTCGGGAAATCGCGCGAGATGATGCGGACCGTGTTCAACAAGGCCAAAAGCGACCCCAAACGGCTCGCGCTGGCCGAGGGAACGAACGAGAAGATCATCCGCGCCGCGGCCCAACTCGAGGAGCGCGACCTCGCCAGGCCCGTACTAATCGGCGACGAACGCGAGATCGAGACGACGGTTGCCGAGCTGGGCCTCGAGTACGATCCCGACGTCGTCGACCCCGCGGATCGCGACACCGAGGCGTACGTCGACGCGCTCTACGAGCGCCGCCGGCGAAAGGGCGTCACCCGCACCGAGGCGCGAGCGCTGATCGCGGACAGCAACTACTTCGCGTCGGTGATGGTCGACCGCGACGAGGCCGACGCGATGCTCACCGGGCTGACGAACCACTACCCCTCCGCGCTCCGACCGCCGCTGCAGGTCGTCGGCACGGCCCCGGACACCGACTACGCCGCGGGCGTCTACATGCTCACGTTCAGAAACCGCGTCGTCTTCCTGGCCGACGCGACGGTCAACCAGGACCCCGACGAGGACGTGCTGGCCGAAATCACACGTCACACGGCCGCGCTCGCCCGCCGGTTCAACGTCGAGCCCCGCGCCGCCTTGCTGTCGTACTCCGACTTCGGCAGCGTCGACAACGAGGGAACCCGGAAGCCTCGACGCGCCGCCGAACGGCTCCGCGCGGACCCCGAGATCGACTTCCCCGTCGACGGCGAGATGCAGGCCGACACCGCCGTCGTCGAGGACCTCCTCGAGGGCACCTACGAGTTCGCCGACCTCGAGGAGCCCGCGAACGTGCTCGTCCTGCCGAACCTCGAGGCGGGCAACATCTGCTACAAGCTGTTGCAGCGACTCGGGGGCGCGGAGGCGATCGGCCCGATGCTCGTCGGCATGGACGAGCCGGTCCACGTCCTCCAGCGCGACGACGACGTTAGCGACATCGTCAACCTCGGCGCCGTCGCGACGGTCGACGCCCAGGAACAGTAGCGTCGCTCCCGAACCGAGTTCCACACTGGTCGCGACGCCGTCTGGCGATCGGGTGTGCGGTGACTCATACGGATTGCTGTCCCGATGTCCCGGCGCAACCGCCGCCCGGGTCGCGGTTGCGCCGGAACTGACTGACAGTAAACCGTCTCACAGGAGCGACGATCGTCGTCGTCTCGGGAGCGTCGAAACCGCGAGACGGTCTCCGGGCGGGGTCGACAGCGCTCTTGACAAGGGTTATACGCGACCGGCCCAAACTACGGTTCAAGATGACACGTGACTCCGCCGGGGAACCCGGCGACGGCGACGGGGATTCCGTCGTCTACGATCTCGCTGCTGATTGTACCGCAGACGATATCGAATCGAATCGTCCGTATCTCGCCGAAATCAACGGTATTGTCGACTACGGCGTCTTCGTCGATCTCTCCGACTCCGTCTCCGGACTCGTCCACGAGTCCGTCCTCGAGGGCACCTACGCCGTCGGCGACGAGCTTGTCGTCGAACTCGAGACCGTCCGCGACAACGGCGACATGGCGTTCGAACCGGTCGATATCGAGGACTACACGACCGAACCCGTCTCTCACGACTACGCGCTGACCGGCACGAACCGCCTCGAGTCCAACATCGGCGACCAGATCCACCTCGAGGGCGAGGTCGTTCAGGTCAAACAGACCGCCGGCCCGACGATCTTCCACGTCGCCGACGAGTACGGCGTCGTTCCCTGCGCGGCCTTCGAAGAGGCGGGCGTCCGCGCCTACCCGATCGCCGAGGTCGGCGACATCGTCCGCATCACCGGCGCTCCCGAACACCGCGAGGGGTCGGTCCAGATCGAGGTCGACGGCCTCTCGAAACTCGAGGGGGAGGACGCCGACGACGCCCGCGACCGACTCGAGGAGGCCCTCGAGGATCGCGCCGAACCCCACGACGTCGAGCCGCTGATCGACTGGCCGGCCTTCGAGAAGCTCCGACCGAACCTCCGCGAGGTCGCGAAACTGCTGCGCCGAACCGTCCTCGAAGGACGCCCGATCCGCGTCCGCCACCACGCCGACGGCGACGGCATGTGCGCCGCGGTCCCGATCCAGATCGCCCTCGAGCGCTTTATCGCCGACGTCCACGAGGACGAGGACGCGCCGAGACACCTCATCAAGCGCCTCCCCGCGAAGGCCCCCTTCTACGAGATGGAAGACGCCACGCGGGACCTGAACTTCGCGCTCGAGGACCGCGAGAAACACGGCCAGCAGTTGCCGTTGCTGTTGATGCTCGACAACGGCTCGACGGCGGAAGACGTCCCGGCCTACGAGACGCTGGCCCACTACGACATCCCGATCGCGGTCGTCGACCACCACCACCCCGACCCCGAGGCCGTCGAGGACCTCCTCGACGCCCACGTAAACCCCTACCTCCACGACGAGGACTACCGCATCACGACGGGGATGCTCTGCGTCGAACTCGCGCGGATGATCTACCCCGACCTCACCGACGAACTGCGCCACGTCCCCGCCGTCGCCGGCCTCTCGGACCGCTCGAAGGCCGACGCGATGGACGACTACCTCGAACTCGCCGTCGAGGAGGGCTACGACGAGCAGCGCCTCCAGGACTTGAGCGAAGCGCTCGACTACGCCGCCTTCTGGCTGCGCTACAACTCCGGCGATCAGCTGATCCAGGACTTGCTCCAGATCGACAACGGCGACGAGCAACGCCACCGCGAGCTCGTCTCCTTCTTCGCCGACCGCGCCCGTGAAGAGGTCGACGAACAGCTCGACGACGCCATGCCCCACCTGGAACACGAAGACCTCGACAACGGGGCCCACCTCTACCGGATCGACGTCGAGAACCACGCCCACCGCTTTACCTACCCCGCGCCGGGCAAGACCACCGGCGAGATCCACGACCGCAAAATCGAGGAGACCGGCGACCCCGTGATCACGGTCGGCTACGGCCCCGACTTCGCCGTCCTCCGTAGTGACGGCGTCCGACTCGACATCCCGCAGATGGTCTCCGAACTCGAAGCAGAGATCCCCGGCGGCGGCGTCTCCGGCGGCGGCCACCTCGTCGTCGGCTCGATCAAGTTCGTCAAGGGCAAACGCGAGGACGTGATCGACGCCTTAGTCGAGAAGATGGAGGACGCCGAGATCGACGAAGCGCTCTCGAGTGCGGCGCCGATCGACGACTGATACGGATTGCTGCACCGATGTCCCGGCGCAACCGCGATCCGGGCAACGGTTTCGCCGGAAATGACTTACAGCAAATCGTATAATTTCGTTCCCTCGGCCGATCCGACTCGGTTCGACGCGCTGGTCGTGCGACTGACGAACCCCGGTACGCGATATCGATGATCGACCGCAACGAGTTCGCTGAACCCGCAGATGTGCTCCTCGTCGAGCCGTCGCCAGACGCCGCTGCGTGGATCCGGGACGGCCTCACGGACGACCGTGCGAAGACGACCGTCCACGCCGTCTCGACCGGCGACGACGCGCTCGCGTTCCTCGAGCGCCGCGGCGAGTACGCCGACGCCCCCGCTCCCTGTCTGGTCTTGCTCCGGTGTGACCTCCCCGAGTCGGGGCCGGACGGGTTCGACGTCCTCGAAGCCATCAGCGAGGAGCCGTCGATCGATCGCGTTCCGTCGATCGCCCTCCTCGAGACCCTGTCCGACGACGCCGTCGGCGAAGCCTATCAGCGCGGCGCCAACGCCGTCGTTCCCACGCCGACCGACCGGGCGAAACTCGTCGAGACGATGGAACTGGTCGCCCAGTTCTGGATCGCGACCGCGCGGCTGCCGAACCGGATCGACCGAGCCTAGCTGGTCGGCGACGTGCTATAGTAACAACTGAAACTGTTTACACACCAATCGCACAGCGCTCGTGCGATTGGGTGTGCACTGACTTTCAGTGGCTAC
>NZ_AOHZ01000100.1 GCF_000337215.1 Natronolimnohabitans innermongolicus JCM 12255
TTGAGTGCGGGTTGGAACCTCGAACGCCACGCTCGGCGGAAATCCGATGGTCGGATTCCACGTCCTTCAGGGCGTGGAGGAGGTCAATCGGAACCGACTCGTTCGTTCCATCCAGCCAGAGCGCTTCGGTCTCAGTCTGGTCCAGTTCGTCTCTGACGAGTGTTCCTGTTCCAGATGTGCTCTAAAGATCAGTACGTGGTTGCCGTCCTCCGAGCGATCGGTCACTCTGTGGCTGGTCGATGGACTCAGTCGTCGTCGGATTCAGGATGCGAATCGGTATCCGCATCGGGATCGGGACTCCCAGCCGATGCGTCGGAGCCGACAGGTGCCGAGTTCGATTGCGCCGGGTTGTCCTCGTCGATTCGCTCCTCGAGTCGTTCGATCCGTCTGCTCAGCTCGACCGATAGCGGTCCGCTGAACTGGTGTCCGTACTCGTTGTACACGGTTCGTACGGTCTCGGCGCCACAGTGGTCACTGGCGAGATCATCGGCACGGAAGGTAGCCGCCTCTTGACGCCGATTCGCGACGCTGCAGCCGGCAACCGCGAGGACAGCCGCGACGACCGCAAGCGGGATCGACTGTACGGTCGCGAGAAGCCAGCCGACGACGAGGACGCCACTAACGAGGATCCCCACGAAAAGATGGGCGTACGCCGAAGCGTGAGCGCGCGCTTGCTCGTCGGCCTGAGCCAACATGACTGTCAGTTCTGTCTCGGTGAGTTCCTCGAGGAACGCGTCTTCGATCCAGATCGAGGGGTCGGAATCACCAGGCACGTTCGTCGCAATGAGTGGCTGGCTGCGCTCGTCGATGTCGAAGACGTAGCTGGGGCCGGCAGTGCGACCGAAGCGGTCGTAACACCGCTCGATCAGCGCCCGCTCGTCGGCCGTCGCATCCCGGACGGAGTTCCACGTCCGGACATTTCGTCGATCGATTCGGGTCGCGAGGTGGTAGTACCCAACGCCGAGTAAGGAGCCGCCGACGAGAAGGATCCCCGTCCCGTACGGAACTGCGTCGGCTGTCGAGAGTTCGAGTACGAGGATCCCGCCGAACAACGTCGGGGCAACGACCCACCGCTGGAGGTTTCGACGACGCGTCCGGTCAGACAGTTCGACTCCGTCGACTTCGGCGAGCGCTGGTCGGAACGCTCGGTTGATCAGAAACAGACTGATCATGCCAGTAACGGTGAAACTGAGCGCCGCGACGAGGGCCGTTCCGATAGCGCCGACGACGGCCGGAACCCCATCACCCACCGTCTCTACGGGTGGGAGCAGCCAGTGGGTGAGCAACAGACTCCCGAGCGCGAAGGCGATGACGAGCACCCGAAGGAGTACCAGGTTCGTCTGAACTTCGTCGGCGGACGCCTCGAGTCGCTGTTGGAGACGAACGATACCGGTCGCCAAGAGCGCGGCAGTGGCGATGACGATTATATACTGAACAGGCGCAATACCACGTCGTTTACGGCGTGGATACGCGCCGTCACTTGGGAATCTATCCACGCAAGGCTGC
>NZ_AOHZ01000101.1 GCF_000337215.1 Natronolimnohabitans innermongolicus JCM 12255
CATCTTCATGTCCGTAATGCTTTATACGTTGTGCCCTAAAGCGGGATATATGTCTGCCACGGACACGCGGATTCCGGTGTCGAAGGATGTGCGGCGCGACCTCCGGGTTCTCAAGGCGCGGGAAGGCCGACGGTCATACGATGAGACAATTGCGGTGGTGCTTGACGCATATCTCTCTGAGAAGGTGGATTAATAAACTATAGTCGTGACTAGCGAACTAGTTGAATCAAACGACGCCGGGAGCACACGAGTCTGCCAGGACTTCGCTCCTATCGGCGTCGAAGGATGCTTACGCGGACACGGCGGGCGGGTGGCCCGTTGTCCTAACTCAACCAATGTGGTTGGGGCTTATGGGATTATCGGATTTTCACCCGGCGTTAGTGTTCGCACAAAAGCGACACTAAATGTACGATACGGACGATACGACGGCACACGAACCGACTGAGAAGCGAAGCCTTCGCTTTGCGACTGACCTCGAGGCGGACGTCTCGCTTACAGACTGGACCGCCCTTCGGGTTCATCGAGTAATCTTCGACGAGACAGAGAGTCAATTTGCGCTTCTCGAGGCACTACAAACAGCGGCGGACGGTGTCGACATACTCGAGTTTGAACACCGACTGTCGAGTTGTGGGTTTGACGTCGATGGGTCAGTCGTGAAACTTGCACGACGAGCTGTCGCCGGCGAGAGACGGGCTCTGTGGGACTTGATTCGGTATGCGCGACGGTTGGGACATGATGAGATGGGACAGCCACAGAGCGCCTTAGAGGACGCTCTCGCGTTCACTCGTCTATTGGGCTATAGCAACCCTCAACAGACGATAGCAATCGGTCTCAATGCGGCTTTCAGAGAGACGCGGCGCGACCAGGCCGACGAGATTATCGAGTACGTTCTAACGCTGTCTGAGAGCGTCGACGTGGTCCTTGGTGGGTCAGAGATCGACCGAGTGTACTTGCACAACTACTACGGCGATATTCTCCCATCGAGTGTTACGAATCCGTGCAACGACACCCGTAATGATTACTCCATTACGACGCTCGTCGACGTGGTTGGGACGGACGGACTTGCTGTCGAGATACTTCGGACGGTAGGTGAGACTGAAAGCGGACACATGGCCTACAGCGCCCTACAATCGGCGTTCAGTCAGTACGATAGGACCACGGTCTCGCGGCGATTGAACGAGAAGCTAATCGAGTATGGTCTTTGTGAGAAGTACGGCGCTCGCGGAAACCTACGAATCGAGATTCTCGACAAAGGAGCGTTGTACCTCGAAGAATTAGCCAAAGAGAAAGAGCGACAAAAGGCCCTTCAGGACTACGTTACGAACACCCCAAAACCAAACCACAATACCCGTGTAATCACGGACCGCCCTCGGGGAGGGAGGGAGGACGACCACCGACCGACCGCCGAAGGTGAGGCGTCGACGACGCCGGACGGACGGGTTCGCTTACCTCGGTATCACGGTGTGGACTATCTTTCGTACGCAGAGACGGTCTCAGCGGCGAAGACACCGCCGAAGAAAGGCGTTAGTGTGACAAACTACCCTGTCGAACCCAAATCTGACCGGGGAGAAGCCGGGTGGGGCTACCTTGAGGACGAGAATACGCTCGTCGTCTCTGCAGAGTACGACTCTGCCATGTCTCATGTGGTGATGATTGCACGAGCGTTACTCGATCCTAAGACGTTCGACCAGGTCCTTACCGAGGACCGTCTCGCGGAACTTGATGGACTAATCGAAGATGGGACGTACGTTCGTGGGTCTCGAAACCTCGGGTGGTTGGCTGACTCTGTCGACTCGGCGGGTGAGTACGTCGACGTCCTCGAGGACGCGAGAGACGAGCTACTCGACATGACGCGGTCACTTGCACATGAGGACTACGAGTGTGAGACGTCCGAGTACCTGAGTCGAATCACGAAAACGGCGATGGGTCTCGCGGGAACCGCGTTTCACGTCCTCGATTTACTCGATATTGACGTCGTTTGGGAGGCTCGCTTACCCGACTACAACCGACACCCGGAGCGATACGGGGAGGACAATGCCGAGTTGTTAGCAACGACGCTTGCGAAGAACGCGCCGATTGCGGCGACGTACGGGAACCACGTAGTCCGGCGACTGTTGTTTGAAGACCGAGACGAGAAGCGACGTCAGTCGTTCGACCCTGTCGTCGACGCGAGCAATCCGTATGCGAACCTGATTGCGTCGATCTCGGTGGTTGGTGACTTCGGGAATCGGGCGGACCACGTCGCCGGCGTAATAGAAGACCGACTGTCGAACCCTGGGGAGATTCACGAGGACGCGCCGGAGATTGCGCTCAAAGTCCCTGTGGTCGTCGAGCATGGTCCGAGTACGGTTGCACGAGTAACACGGGCAATGTGTCGGGCGAAAGGTCTCGACGCGACGAGAGACGCGATACGGCTATTCTCTGGGTTTGCACGGACACCGTACGACGTAGCCCACGCAATCGGGCGAGGGTTGTCTCAAGAAGCGACACCGAGAGAGATTCGGAGTAGCGAAGTACGGCTTTCACTCGCGAGTCTCCCGTCGAAGCGTCTCTTAGAGGACGCAACCCCCACGGTTCGGGCGATGATTAGTACGTTGCTCGCGACGAATCTGAGCCTTAGCAAGACAGAGTTAGCCGAGAAAGCGGGAATCTCGACGCAGTCGGTTCGGAACCACTTACCGACACTTGTAGCAATGGGGTTAGTCGACGAGACCGAGGGTCAGTGCCGACTGAACCTTTCGTTCACAGACGAGCAAGAACGCCACAAGCGGATTCTTCCATCGTTCATGCTGACCGAGTCGTTCACTCGAGACGTCCTCTTTGAGACGCTAGAAGCGCTTGATGAGTTGACCGAGGAGGTAATCGAGATATGGGTACAATGCGGACCTAACGGGCTACCGGACATCGACCGTCTCCATACGATGTACGACTGGGTAGACTGGGTACGTCCCTTACTGTCGAGTCTAACCGAAGAACGAGACGAGACGGTTCAGACGCTGTCTATTGGGCCGGAGATTGCACAGCAACCCCTCACGGAGGCAGGTTCGTGATTGAACTAACCTTTGGTAATATGTTCGTGATATGCGTTGTATTCGGGTATCTCGTAATCTCGTGGTATCTCTCGAGACAGTACGTTCATGATTAGAGTAGGGTCGACGAACTCTGAACCTATGAATCGCGGTCGGACAACAACCCCCCATGGAATCTTGAGGCAAGAGACAAACACGGACCACATGAACCCCCATGAGTAGTAAGATGAATTACGGTCGGTTCGGGCGATGTACCGCGACAGCTAAGAGTACGGGAAAGCGGTGTGGTCGACCAGCAATCGGACCACATGGGAAGTGTGGGTTTCACGGGGGCAAGAGTAGTGGACCGAAGAATACCGAGTACCTGGAGGAAAACGACTTTGCGAGAGGTAACTCGGGTGGGGGAGCGCCGAAGCTCAACACGAACGCGGTTCAGTCTGGTGCGTGGGTCGA
>NZ_AOHZ01000102.1 GCF_000337215.1 Natronolimnohabitans innermongolicus JCM 12255
GAGACCGACACGATCGAGAAACCGCGCGTCGACTTCCTGCAAACGCCGTCGCCGTTCCGGGCGCTGACGGACGAGGTCGAAGCCGTCGAGGACGGTCTCGTCGAGACGGAGTCGTACGATACCGTGCCGGATCAGATTCGTATGGCAGTCCGGAACGCGTACTTCGAGCGGCTCCTCGAGGAGATCGACGAGATGGCGACGTTCCACGAGGAGATGATCGACGACCTCGACGACGCNGTCCGGAACGCGTACTTCGAGCGGCTCCTCGAGGAGATCGACGAGATGGCGACGTTCCACGAGGAGATGATCGACGACCTCGACGACGCGATGGCGGCCGGCGACGGCGCCCTCGAGGACTCTCTGGAGTTCGTTCAGGCCGTCTTCGCCGGGGACGTCGAAGCAAGCAGCGGCCACCTCGAGGGCTCGGAGCTCATGGACGACCTCGAGTTCGAGGTCGCCGGNCAGGCCGTCTTCGCCGGGGACGTCGAAGCAAGCAGCGGCCACCTCGAGGGCTCGGAGCTCATGGACGACCTCGAGTTCGAGGTCGCCGGTTCGCCGACCTATCTCGACCTCGAGGTCGTCGACGACGAGGAAGTGCCGTCGGTTCGACCCGCTGGCTCGACGGTGATGGACACCGACGAGGACGGCGAGCACGCCTCGCTCGGGGTTCGCTACCAGCAGCGGCTTCCGACGCCGGGGCTCCCGCTG
>NZ_AOHZ01000103.1 GCF_000337215.1 Natronolimnohabitans innermongolicus JCM 12255
CGTGAGACTTTCCGGCGCTCGAGGTCGCCGCGTTCGTATAATGCCTGTAGTTTCCGACGAGCTGTCTCTCGCGAGCAATCTAACTCGTCTGCGACGTCCGCCGACAAGATTACCGGTCCGTCGACCACGTCGAACACTCCTAAGACGTCCTCTAAACTAACCGTCTCGACAAACGTCCCGCTGTCGCCATGTTCCCTCGGCATACGATTCAGTACGTTCCCCGCCCGATTATACCTTTTGGCATAACCAATATGGTAAAGACTTATGTCCATGTGGCTAATACAATATGGTAGAGAAAGACGGTATCCTCGGACGTGTTGAAACGTCCCGGTGGTAGGACACCGAGACCGGCCTTTCTCTATGGAGACTGAAAGACCATGTCGACCAACGAAACCCGAAGCCAAGACAGTACCGCTATCATCATCGCCGGCGACGACGCCGAGGTCATCGACGACACTCCCGACTGGGAAGGACCGTTTACCGAGTACGACCGCTACGGCGAACCGACTGGGCACAACTACGTCCGGTGTCCCGTGTGTGGGGCTGAAGTCCTCGACGGCGAGACGTCGACGGCGTCCCACCGACCAGCCTGCCGTTACGAGTAGTCGGCACTTCGGGCGCGCGCTCGCCTGAAGACGTTCCGAAAATGCGTCCTCACTTCTCAGTATTCGTACTATTCTTCCGGTGAGAACCGCCGCATTTCGTATCCACGTACGTATTGATTAGTACGTATCGTACCGCAGTCTTGCGATTAGTACCGATTGCTAGCCCTCGTTGTCACTCACCGACAACCCGATTAGCAATTTCTTCCATGGGGTGTTTCGAGGACGCGCCTAACCGTGACTACTCTTAGTATGCAATGACAGAAATTGAAACACTTGAGATAGCGATTCAAATCGGTAACTTTCTGATTCAACTTGTAGGGTACATCGACCAGCAAGAAGACACCAACTAAGGCCACGCTTCGATCTCGGACATGAGACGTCGCCACCGGGCGGACAAGTCTAACCCACGACCGACAGAGGGGTTTACTCTAGTCGACTCATACTCGTAACTCTCGCCCGCGACGTCGACGGACGTCGGTTCTTCCCACGCAAACCCCCGAGTAAAGACGTCACCAGTCGCTCGAAACCGGAGAATTTGGAGTAATGCAATCTCTCGCGCTTTTGCT
>NZ_AOHZ01000104.1 GCF_000337215.1 Natronolimnohabitans innermongolicus JCM 12255
ACACAAACCAAAGTACCGCGTCAAGCGGGAATATCGCTCTCGGAGAAGCTCAGAACGACTGAGACTCCCACGAGAGGAATCCCACGACTGAAGTCGTGGGTGGATGTCAAAACCGCGCCGAAGGCGCAGTAGTCACGATTACTCCTGACCGAACCGAGTACTCACTCGCGCTTCGCGCCCGGATTCGTCACGGCGCCGTTGGCCGCCGAATCGAACTGCTGACCGTACTTCGCCAGCACGCCGCTCGAGTAGTTGGGCTCCGGCTGTTCGCGCTCTGCGAGTCGCTGCTCGATCTCCTCGTCCGTGAGGTCGACGGAGAGTTCGAGTTCGTCGATGTCGATGGTGACCGTGTCGCCGTCCTCGAGGGCGGCGATGGGGCCGCCGACGGCGGCCTCGGGGGCGACGTGACCGATCGAGAAGCCGCGCGTGGCGCCGGAGAACCGCCCGTCAGTGAACAGGGCGACGTCTTCGGCGTGGCCCTGACCCGCGACGGCGCTCGTGACGCCGAGCATCTCGCGCATGCCGGGACCGCCCTGGGGGCCCTCGTTACGGATGCCGATGACGTCGCCGGTGTCGACGTG
>NZ_AOHZ01000105.1 GCF_000337215.1 Natronolimnohabitans innermongolicus JCM 12255
GAGACCGACACGATCGAGAAACCGCGCGTCGACTTCCTGCAAACGCCGTCGCCGTTCCGGGCGCTGACGGACGAGGTCGAAGCCGTCGAAGACGACCTCGTCGAGACGGAGTCGTACGACACCGTGCCGGATCAGATCCGTATGGCGGTCCGGAACGCGTACTTCGAGCGGCTCCTCGAGGAGATCGACGAGATGGCGACGTTCCACGAGGAGATGATCGACGACCTCGACGACGC
>NZ_AOHZ01000106.1 GCF_000337215.1 Natronolimnohabitans innermongolicus JCM 12255
GATCGGTCACGTTCACCAGCCCGCCAACGTACTCCTGGCGCCGTCGCTGCCAGCGGTCGGCGACCTCGTCGCCATCGGCGGCGAGAAGCTCGAGGACGCGCTCGCGAAGCGGCAGGTAGTCGTCGAACTGCTCGGCGAGTCCCGCCCGCTCGAGTTCCCGGAACTCGCCGTACTCGTGGTCGTCGCTGCCGCGGTAGCGAAACGACGGCGTGCCGAGGAGGGCAGCCTCGGTGACCATCGTTCCCGTGTCCGCGACCAGCATGTCGGCCTCGGCCATCGCGTCGTGGATCAGCGCGGGATGGAGGTCGTACTCGCGCGCGGGCAACTCGTCGAGGGCCATCCGCCCGCTCTCGTCGGAGACGAACACCGTCGCGTGCTCGCTCACCCGTTCGATCAGATCACGGCGCTGCTCCGGACCGAATCCCTCGAGGCCGGCGTCACAGAGCGCGTCGAGGGCGTTGAACCGCGCGAGGACGTACGGCTCGTCGGCGTCGACGCCGAGGCGGTCGCGAACGGTCGGATCGGGGTCGAAGACATCGGGGTGGAGATAGGCACACTCGGTGACGCCCTCGAACGTGTAGTGGGCGTCGCCGAGGTCGCGGCGCATCGCCGCCGGCGAGAGGATGCAGTCGGCGAACGGTTTGGACACCAGATAGTTGACGTCGGCCGGCTCGTCGTCGACGACGAGGACCACCGGCGTCCGGGTGAGCGTCCCCGCGTAGGCGGCGTAGGGTCCGCGGCCGAAGACGACGTCGGGATCGAACCGCCGCGCCTCACGGGCGATCGTGACGAACTGGTCGCCGAACTCGCGGGCGATCCGGAGCCGCGAGGAGCGCTCCGTACCGTGCTCGCCGTAGACTCGGTACGGCATCTCGAAAAAATCGAGCAAGTCCGTCGTACAGGCGTACTCGCGAGTTAACACGAGGACGTCGTGTCCTGCCGACTCGAGTCGGGAGACGGCGTGTCGGTACAGGTGGACGTGAGCGGGTGTGTTCGCGAAGACGAGGATCTTCATTGAAAGACAGTGTCTCGAGTCGATGCTTTGTAATCCGGCGACTATACTGGGTTGAATAGGGCCTCGGTCGACCGAAACCGCGCTGACGGCGAGACGACGCGCCACCTATCCACACAGCAGCAGGTCGACGTGTCAGTACCACGCGTCGGATCCCCGAAACGGGGACGACGTTAGAACGGCATCCGTTCGTGGCGGGGCTGCAACGCACCCCGTATCGAGGGATTCAACCGCTCGACCGAGCCGCGGGATTCGGCGACCTCGACCAGCAGATCGGCCAGGTTCACCAGTTCGCTGACGTACGCCCGGCGTCGCTGTTGCCACCGGTCCGTGACGCCGTCGGCCTCGAGGAGGTCGACGACGCGCCGGCGCAACGAATCGTACTCAGCGAACTGTTCGGCGAGTCCCGCCTGCTCGAGTTCCCGAAACTCGCCGTACTCGTAGTCGTCGCTGCCGCGATACCGGACCGCCGGGGTGCCGAGGAGGGCGGCCTCGTTGATCATCGTCCCCGTATCCGCGACCACCAGATCGGCCTCGGCCATCGCGTCGTGGATCAGCGCGGGGTGGAGGTCGTACTCGCGCGCGGGCAACTCGTCTATGGACATTCGCCCACTCTCGTCGGAGACGAACACCGTCGCGTGCTCGCTCACCCGCTCGATCAGGTCCCGGCGCTGTGCCGGATCGAATCCCTCGAGATCCGTATCGTGGAGGGCATCGAGAGCGTTGAACCGCACGACAGCGTACGGCTCGTCGGCATCGACGTCGAGGCGGTCGCGAACGGTCGGGTCGGGGTCGAAGACGTCGGGGTGGAGATAGGCACACTCCTTGAACCCCTCGAACGTGTAGTGGGCGTCGCCGAGGTCGCGACGCGTCACTTCCGGCGAGAGGATGCAGTCCGCGAACGGTCGGGAGACGGTGTGGTTGAAATCGCCGGGTTCGTCGTCGAGGACGAGAACGACCGGCGACCGGGTGAGCGTCCCCGCGTAGGCGGCGTAGGGTCCACGGCCGAAGACGACGTCCGGATCGAACCGCCGCGCTTCGCGGGCGATCGTGACGACCTGTCCGCCGAGTTCGCGACCGAACCGAAGCCGCGAGTAGCGATCGGTTCCATGGGAGCCGTAGACCCGGTACGACATCTCGAAGAAGTCGAGTAAGTCCGTCGTACAGGCGTACTCGCGAGTCAGCACGAGGACGTCGTGGCCCGCCGCCTCGAGTCGGTCGACGACGTGTCGATACAGGTGAACGTGAGCGGGGGTGTTTGCAAAGACGAGTATCTTCATCGACGAACAATTCCGTCGAACGATATTTTGTAATAACACGACTATACCGTCACCATCGACGACAGCTTGGGCGAGGTATGGCCTGAGCGTGCCGTTTTATGGCGTACTCCGGCACGAACGAGTTGCGGCTCAACGCAGTTGGTCGCGTGGTCGCCGCGTCTCAGCAGCGACCGACTACCGAGTCCTTACCGGCCGCGTATGGAGTTGCAGAATCGAGAATCAAGTCACTGAACGGGACGGGACAGCCAGTAGAGACGGCGTAGTCGGACGTTCGTGGACGCTCTCGATCTCGGACGAACCTATACGAGTACGTGAAGATAACCGGATCGTGAGCGAACGTGTCGAACTCCCTACCGTACGTATCCAGTGATTGACCGACCCTGTAGTGCGACTGTTCTCTCTATAACAAAACACCGTCGACTGGTAGCCTCGGTCAGTCGGCAATGCACGTCCTCACTCTTACGACCAACGCCGACGCACCGTTTATGAACCAGCAGATGAGCGAACTCGAGCGACGCGGGGTCTCCTTTACCACGCTCCCGATTTCGGGCGAGGCCAGCGACGTCACCTCTCGCAGTCCGGTCGACTACCTTCGGACGCTTCCAAAGGTGCTCACCGAGGCGGGGAACAACTACGACCTGATCCACGCACACTACGGATTGACGGCGCCGATTGCGCTCTCGCAGCTTCGAACGCCTGTGGTGTTGTCCCTGTGGGGGTCCGACGTTCACGGGCCGACCAAACCCGTAAGCAGCGCGTGTGCGCCGCTGTGTGACGACGTGATCGTCATGTCCGAGGAGATGCGCGAGGAACTCGGCCGCGACTGTCGGGTGATCCCCGACGGCGTCGACCTCGAGCAGTTCCAACCCGACTCGCAGGAGCGAGCGCGCGAGCGGGTCGGCTGGGACGACACCGGCGACGCCTACCAGGTGCTGTTTCCGTACCGGCCCGGTCGGACGGTCAAGAACTTTCCGCGGGCCGAGCGAGTCGCCAGCGCCGCCGAGCGACTGCTCGATCGACCGATCGACCTCCGCGTCGTCCACGAGGTCGACCACGAGACCGTTCCCGACTACATGAACGCCGCCGACGCGCTCTTGCTTACGTCTCGCAGCGAGGGGTCGCCGAACTCGGTCAAGGAGGCGATGGCCTGTAACCTCCCCGTCGTCGCGACCGACGTCGGCGACGTTCGGGAGCGACTCGCCGACGTCGAGCCCTCGTACGTCGGCGCCACCGACGCCGAACTCGTCGAGGGACTGGTCGACGTGCTCCGTCGCGAGGAGCGCTCGAACGGCCGCGACGCCGCCCGCGAGGTCAGCATCGAACGCACAACCGACCGAATTCTCGAGGTCTACGAGCGAGTCAGCGGGACGACGGTCGAACCGCCCCGCGAACCGGCGACGATCGAGTGAGCGGTCGCTTTTGCTCGGGTCGAGCTCGAGTTCGAAGAGAAGCGCAAAAAACTATTTTGCGTGCTAAAACATATGTTTCCACAGCGCGTCGATCGAGGTATGAGCGAAAACGGGCCTCGTCCGGCGGACATCGATCCGTTTCCGGAGACAGACGCGAACACGGCCGTACAGGAAGCCGCTGAAGCGGAGTGGACGGCCGCGACGACGGCGTTCGAACGCGTCGAATCGGTCCTCAGTCGGACGACCGATTGGCAGAGTGCCAGCGAGATCGCCGAGCGGGCCCGAGTATCGGAGCCAACCGCTCGGAAACACCTCATGGCACTCGCTGAGACCGGACGTGCGGCGATGAGCGATACCGGCAACGGTACTCGGTTCAAACGAGACCCCGATCGACGGCGGCTCGAGCGCATCCAGCAACTCGCAGACGAACATTCGCGTGCGGAACTGGAGCGTGCTGTACGGGAGATGAAGGCGCGGGTTCGCGAGTTCGAAGACGAGTACGACGCCACGAGCCCCGACGAGCTCGTCGACCGACTCGAGCCGGACGACGAGGCTGGGTGGAACATCCTTTCTCGATGGCGGACGACGCGCCGTAATCTCGCGTTCGCGAAAACGGCGCTCTCGTTCGCTGAAACCCGGGTCGTTGACGCGATGAGTACGGGGGAAGATCGATCGATCGAGGAGAATGCCTGACTCCTCGGAGCGTGGGCCAGTCGACTGGAACGCGTTACAAACGGTCGAACGAATCTTCCGCGATCGCCTTGACGGACTGGTGGCGGAAACGACGTACGACCCGAACGCCATCGATCCGGTCGAGTTACGCATCACACTCGCCGTCGGCTTCGAAAACGGTCGAAGCCGATTCGACATCCAGTGGTGGACAAATCACGGGTACAAATACCACTACAGTGAGAGCGAGAGCGATCTCGAGTTTCGGTTCGGGTGGGAAACTCGACCGAGAACGACGTATCCGGAGAAGCACTTCCACCCGCCGACGAATACGACAGAACATCGCGAATCGTGCATTCGACACGAGGTTCCGGAACTGGTCACACTCGCGGTTATCAAGTGTTGGTGGACCGCCCTCGAGGCGGAGGATCCGTCGCTGCTGAACGACCTCGACGAGCCGCCCTAACGGATCTCACAGACAGGTGGGACCGGAGAGTCAGTCTCCGCCAGTTCGAGCGAAACGACACAGCAAAAACCGCAAGTGGAATCCGTATCAGGCTTCCTCGCGGTACCACTCGACCGTCTCCGGCAGGTGGTCCTCGATCGGTCGATACTCGTAACCCAGTTCGGCCTGGGCCTTCGCCGAGGTGTAGAACATCCGCTCGGTCGCGAGCTGGGCCATCTGACGGTCGAAGGGGAACATCCGCACGCCGGCGACGGCGCTCGCGGCCTCGGCGACCGGCCCCGCGGCGTGGATTGCGAGGGCTGGCACCTGAATCCGCGCCGGCGAGCCGTCGAGCGCGTGGGAGATCCGCGAGACGGCCTGCCGGTAGGTCAGGTTCTCGCCGCCGAGGATGTAGTGTTCGCCGTTTTCACCCTTCTCAGCGGCCAGGAGGATGCCGTCGACGACGTCCGAGACGCCGACGATGCTCAGCCCGCCGGGGAGATACGCCGGCATCGTGCGCTCGAGGCCCATCGAGAGCAACTGGACGGTGAACGCCTCGTCGCCGGGTCCGAAGATCGACGTGGGGTGGACGGTGACGGCCTCGCCGTCAGTGTCGGCGTACTCGTCGACCAGTTGCTCGGCGTCGGCCTTTGAGGCCTGGTAGGCGCCGACGGGGGTGGCGACGTCGGACTCGTCGGCGGCGGCGGTGCCGTCGACCCGACGGGTCCCGGACGTGCTCGTGAAGACGAGTCGGCCGACGTCGCCGTCGCGGCAGGCCTCGAGGACGTTTTCGGTGCCCTCGACGTTGACGCGGTAGACGGTGTCGGGTCCCGCAGACCAGAGGCCGATTCCGGCGAGGTGGAAGACGACGTCGGCGCCGTCGACCAGTTCGCGCAGGGTGTCGGTCTCGAAGAGGTCGCCGACGTACCACTCGATCTCCTCGAGATCGGCGAGTTCGCCCCGATCCGAGGAGGGACGGCTCATCGCTCGGACGTCCCAGCCGTCGGCGACGAGTCGCCGACAGAGGTGGGTGCCGAGAAAGCCCGTCGCGCCGGTGACGGCGGCTGTTCGTCCGCCGGTCATCGTCGCTGGGTGAACTGTGGCGGGACGGCGTCGCCGGCCACGGCGGCGTACACCCGGTAAGCGGTCGTCACGAGGGGGTTGACCTCGTCGCGCGGCGGGAGTCCGCCCTCCGGAATGCGACGACGGAGCGACGCGAGGTCGACGGCCGGCTCGTCGGTCACGCTCTCGACGGTCACCGACTCCTCGGCCGCCTCGACGGTGCGTCGGAGGACGGGATCCTCCTCGACGGCCCGGGAGAGCAGCGACGAGCCGACCGCGTCGATCTGTGCGGCCGGGCCGGCAAACAGCGCGTCAGCGGCGACCGGATCGCCGCCGTAGGCGATCGTCGCGTCGAGCACGGAGAGGTCGGGTTTGACCGCTCGCTCCGCCGCGACCGCGGCGTCGTCGGCGTCGGCGACGCTGCCGACGAGTCGACCGAGCGTTCGCAGTCCGCCCGAGACGGGACCGTCCTCCGTCGGCCGGAGCGTGGGCACGAGGACGACGGTGCTCTCGAGCAAGCGCTCGGGAACCGCGATCGAAACGCGCTCGTCGCCGACCGTGACGACCGTATCCCGGTGGTCGTCGTCGGCGAGGTCGACGAGGTCGGCGTCGAAGCGGTCGGCGATGGCGGGGTAGCCGAGGTACTCGGCGGTTCGATCGAAGGCGATCCGATCGTCGGTCGCGCCGGCGATTCCGATCTCGGCGTCGGTCCAGTCCGAGAGGCGGTCGGCAATCGAGCCGACGACGGCGGGATCGGTCACCATCCCCGACGACGGGTGAAACGGGTAGTGCGTGTCGGGAACGAGCGTGATCCGGTCGCCCGCGGTCAGCGAGCTCGCGTGGCCCTCGAGGACCGACCGAATCGGCGACTCGAGGGTCGCCAGTCGACGGTCGACGTCGGGCGCCCAGCCGCCCTGCCGGTTCGGCGTTTCGACGCCGGCGAGGTGGACGCTCATGTCGTCACCTCCGGCGTCTCGAGGGTGGCGTCTGCCGCCTCGTCCTCGCTTTCACCGTCGCCCTCGCTCTCGCTCTCGGCGGCCAGCTCGTAGGCGGTCTCGGTGAGTTCGAGCGTGCGCAGGCCGTCCCGGCCGTCGACCGGCGGCGTCTCGCCCTCGCGGATCGCCTCACAGAAGTCTTCCAGCGCGTCGTAGTGGGCCTGCAGGTAGAACGTCGGCCCGAAGACGTCCGTCTCACCGCCGGTAAATCGGTTCACGACGTTCGTCAGCGCGGACGTCGCCGCGCCCGCGTAGAAGTTTCCGGGCATGTGATCTTTGTTACTGATCGTTCCAGTCACGCCCTCGAGTCGCAGTCGCGTGTTGACCTCGGGAAGCTGTTCCCACTGGTAGGTCCCGCAGTGGAGCGTGATCGTGGTGTCGGTCTCGGGCGCCCGGAGCATCACCGTCGCGGCGTCCTCGGCGGGGATGTCGAGGCTCTTTCCCATCGTCGCGTCGACGACCTCGAGGTCGCCGAAGAGCCACTCGAGGACGTCGAAGCAGTGGACGCCGAGCTCGACGAGCGAGCCGCCGCCGGCCGCGTCGGGGTCCATCGGCCACTCGGGCGGCGCCTCGTCGGCCGGCGGTTTGCCGAGCGGGTGGTCGTTGAGCCGCGTAATCGAGGCGTAGGGGACGTGGCCGACGCTGCCGTCCTGATAGGCCTCCTTGACGCCCGCCATATCGGGCTGGTAGCGCAGCGTGTGGTCGACGCCGACCGCGATCCCCGCCTCCTCGGCGGTCTCGAGCATTTCCTCCGCCTCCTCGACCGAGCGGGCGAGGGGCTTCTCGACGAAGACGTCGACGCCGTGGGCCGCGGCCTCCTCGACCGCGTCGGCGTGGAGAAACGGCGGGAGGGCGACGACGACGGCGTCGAGGTCGTCCTCGTGTTCGAGCAGCGTCGCGTAGTCGTCGTACGTTCGCGCGACGCCGGCGCTCTCGGCCCGGTCGCGGTTCTCGGGGACCGCATCGGCGGCCGCGGGAACCGTCACCTCGGGCATCGAAAGCGCCGATTTCAGGTGTACCATGCCGATGTTGCCGACGCCGAGCACGCCGAGCGTGAGCGCGCTCGAGTCGGTCCACCGACGGAGAACTGTCCGTACCATCTGGCCGAGAACGGACCGGGAGCGGGCTTTGTTATCGTCGCCATACCCGGCGGTAGCGGGCGGTAGAAGGTGCCTTCCAGAAGCGGTGTCGAGCCGACAACTCCGCGAGACAGGCCGATTGACCGGGCAAGCCACACGACCGGGCGGACCGGAACCGGGCGACGACCGTCCCAGTCGATCCGTCGAATCAGTTCGTCCCGGCCGCCGCTCGCTCGTCCGTGCCGCCGGCGCCGATGCCTCGCGAGCGATGGACCCGTTCGGCGACCTCGCCCATCGTCTCGACGGTGAGATCACCGGCCGAGCGACGTCGCTCGAGGTGGGCGAGGATCGCGCGCATCCGACGGTCGTCGCGCTCGCTCGTCAGGTTGTTCGGGTGCAGCCACATGTGGAAGACGCCGTCGGATCGGGCGGCTTCGTCGATACCCCGACGAGCGACCTCGAGCATCGGATCGGTCCAGATCGACTCGGCGACGGTGCGAGCGGGGCCCTCGAATCCGAAGAGAAACTGCGAGGCCGGGACGTTGACGAGGCCGTACTCGTCGAGTTCGGGTTGAACGAGCATCGACTGGTCGCGGACCGTCGAGTCGAAGACGCCGCGAACGCCGTCTCTGGTCGGCGATTTCCCGCGGTAGGCCGAGACGCCGTACTCGGCGAGCACCTCGCGGTGGGCGACGTCGTTTCGCGGGTAGATAAACGAGTCGACGGTCTGTCCCCAGTCGTCGGCGATCTCGGTCGCGCGGCGCAGCTCCGCGCTCGCGAGTTCTCGGTCCGTCCGTTCGTCGCCGAAGAGGACGTGCGAAAAGGAGTGGCTCGCGAACTCGTGGTCGGTGTCGGCTTCGAGGACGTCGGTCACGAGGTCGGGACCGAATCGCAGCTCCTCGCGATCGGCCCACGAACCGCGTTCGCGGCGGAACCAGCCCGGCGGCGCGGGGTGGTCGGCGTGACGGCCGTCGCAGTCGGTGAGCATGAGGTGACCGACGACGGCCCACGTCGCGGGGACGTCGAACTCGTCGAGGAGGTCGACCATGACGGACCAGCCGCGACGGCCGGATTCGACCCGATTTTCGGGGGGATCCTCGAGGTCGTGGAACCCCCACCCGAGCTCGGCGTCGAGCGAGAGGACGACGCTACCCACGGCGTTCACCACCACGTACGACCCGTTGTGCGCGTCTCATACTACCGATCGAGACGAACGACAGGTTTTGTTATGGATCACCTGTTGACGCGGCGACGCTCGTAACGGATCGTGTATGCGAACCGTACCCAAACGACACGCGAGCCGATCAGCTCGATCGCGACCTATCGTAATTCGACAGATAATCGACTGAATCGTCGAGTATCACGGCCAACAAACGTGAAATCGCCCCATAACAAAGCAGTTATCCCGGAATGGCTGGGACAGCAGACGTCCCCGAACGTCTCACATAGTCAACCATGAGCAGATCTTCCCCGCCAGCCGAGCGAGCGTTCGTGCTCGGATTCGACGGCGTACCGTGGCGACTCATCGAACAGTGGAGCGACGAGGGCGAGCTGCCGAACTTCGCCCGCATGCGTGAAGAGGGTGCGTCCGGCGTTCTCGAGAGCACCCAGCCCGCGACGACGCCGCTCGCGTGGCCCTCGATCGCGACCGGCGTCTGGCCGGACAAACACGGCGTCTACGGCTTCCAGAACCTCTCGTCGGACTACACCCACGAGATGTACACGAGCCACGACATCGAGCAGCCGACGCTGTGGGAACAGGTTCCGCCCGCCCACGTCGGTAACGTTCCGATGACCTACCCGCCCCAGGAAATCGACGGGACGATGGTCACGGGCATGATGACGCCCTCGAAAGAGAAGGAGTACACCCACCCGCCCGAACTCAAAGACGAAATCGAGTCGCAGATCCCCAACTACGATATCAGTCTCGACTATCCGAAGTACGCGGACCGTCTCGACGAGTTCGAGGGCGCCGTCGACGACATGTTAGAAAAGCGTCGCGAAGTCATGCGCCTCCAGATGGCGGAGGCCGGCGACGACTGGGGGCTGTTCTTCTTCGTCTTCACCGCGCCCGACCGGTTCCAGCACCTCATCTGGGACATGGACCGGCTACTGAACCACTACAAGAAACTCGACGACATCCTCGGCGAGGTCATGGAGTACACCGACGAACACGACGCCGACCTCTACACCGTCTCCGACCACGGCTTCGGCCCGCTCGAGGAACTGGTCTACGTCAACCACATCTTAGAGCAAGACGGCTACCTCTACCAGGAAGAAAACGAGGGGACCCGCGGCGCGCTCTCGAGTCTCGGCATCTCCCGCGACCGGATCACGGACGCCCTCGACAGGGTCGGCATCTCCGAGGAGAAGATCGTCGACACGCTCCCCCGGTCGCTCGTCGATCGGGTCGCCGAGCAGATCCCGGGCGATCACGCCCTCTACGACGTCGACTACGACCAAACCGTCGCCTTCGTTCACGGCGCCGGCTGTCTGTACATCAACGACACCGAGCGCTTCGAGAAGGGGGTCGTCGAGCCGAGCCAGATCCCCGAACTGAAGACCGAACTCACCGATCTCTTCGAGTCGGTCACCGACGACGACGGCGAGCCGATGTTGAACGTGTTCGACGGCGACGAGCTGTTCCCGACCGACAACGAGTCCCCGGACCTGATCGTCAACGGCCGCGGCGTCTACGAGTCGCGAAACGGACTCACCGACCAGGCGACCGGCGACACGGGCACCTACGCCGCGAGCCACGGCAAGGACGGCATCATCCTCTGTCGCGGCCCGTCGATCGACCACGGGGCCACCCTTCGGGGGGCCCGCGTCGTCGACGTCGCGCCGACGCTGCTACACGGCATCGGCGAACCCGTCCCGGAGAACGCCGACGGTCGCGTCCTCTTCGACGCCTTCGACGAGGAGGCGACCCCGGCGACGACCAAAGTCGAGCGCACCGGCGTCGCGAAAGCCGAGCGCGAGGGCGACGTCGACGACGACTTCGACGACGTCGAGGACCGACTGAAAGGACTCGGCTACATGGAGTAAGCGTAACCGACGCCGAGTAACGCGACTCGTCCGTCGTTCTCTCGCGTCTGAGTCCTCTCGAGACGGCACGTTCAGGCTCAATTACTTTTGACGCACACGGCGAACAGCAACTACCCGACCGTCCGAAAAGACCGAACACGCTCCGTTTCCCGCTATGAGTGATTCATCACCGTCTGCGAACTCGTGTACGATCCGTCCGTTCGACGCCGGCGACCGACGGGCGTTTCTCTCGCTGTACGAACAGGTGTTCGATCGCGAGCGAAGCGCCGAGTGGTTCCGGTGGCGGTTCGAGGAATCCCCCTACGTCGATCACGTCCCGATCGTGGTCGCCGACGACGGCGGCGAGATCGTCGGCTGCCGGTCGTTTTTCCCTCTCGAGGTGCGCGTCGGCGGCGCCGACCGACTCGCGCTCCAGCCCTGCGATACGATGGTCCACCCCGACTATCGCGGACAGGGGCTGTTCAGCCGGATGAACGCGGTTGCCGTCGATCGCTACACCGACGGCGACCCGGCGTTCTGTTTCAACTTCCCGAACGACAACGCCAAACCGGGGAATCGAAAGCACGGCTGGAAAGAGATCGGCACGTTCCCCGTCTACTACCGGCCACAGGATCCGATCGGAAGCGCCGCCAAGTTGACCGGGGGCGAGGGTGACGACGAGGACGGCGACGACGGCGGCGGCCGAGGCGCAAACGAGGCGACCACCGGAGCTGGCGGAACCGAAGTCGAAGCCGGCGCCGACGACGCGTGGCTGGACCTCGGAACCGACACCGACGTCGACCTCGAGCTTCCCTTCGGCGACGCGGCCGACGACGGCGGCGTCGTCGACGCGATCGGCAACGCGATCACCAGTTCCCAGGAGGCCGGCGATCAGCTGCTCACTGATTCGCCCGACGCGCTCGCCATCGAGCGGTTCGAAACGCCGCCGGCGGACGTCCTCGAGTCGATCCACCGGCGGGCGATGCCGGACGGGATCCACGCCGCGCGAACCGCCGAATTCTACCGGTGGCGCTTTGCGAACCCGGCCCGGTCGTACGCGGCCTACGTCGCGACGCGAGACGGAGAGGCGGTCGCCGCGCTGGTGTGTTCGCCGGTCGACGACCGCCTGCGGATCGTCGAGACGCTTCCGCGAGACGTCGACGCCGAATCGACGGCGGTCGACTACCTGGTGGCTGCCACACTGCTCGATCGCTCGGAGCGAAACTACGTCACCGCGTTCGGAGAGACGCTTCCCTCGCCGATCCGGTACCGGTTTTACCCCGATACGCGGTTCCCGCTCTCGACGCTGATTCGACCGACGGCGCGAACGCTGTTCGCCCGCGACCTCGACGGCGGTGTCGGCATCGAATCGACGGACGCGAGCGACTGGGCGCTCTCGCGGCTGGATCTGGATACGGCGTAACCGTTTCGTGCGGCCCGGGTCGTACGGAATGAATCGTCGCGAACGGTCCAAAACGAACCGGTGGGCTCCGCGTATTCTTCGCTTACCGATCTCGCCCCGGCACTGACCACCGGATAACCTATTTTCACTGATACCGAGGGGCGGCGTATGGACAGTGCTGCCTGGGAGGACACCGGCGCCGCCGTCGTTCCGGGAATCACCGCGCCGAGTGCCGTCGCCTGCGTCCGCTCGCTCGGTCGCCGCGGCATCCGAACGATCGTCGCCGCGAGCGACGACGACGATCCGGCGAGCAGGTCTCGCTACTGTGACGAATCGGTTCGCGTTCCCGACCCGCACGACGACCTCGTCGCGTACGCGGACGCGTTGCTGTCACTCGCGGCGCGCTCCGACGTGCGGACGATCATCCCCGTCCGCGAACCCGACGCCTACGTGCTCTCGAAACACCGCGAGGAGTTCGCCGAGCACGTGCGGACGCCCTGGCCGACGTTCGACACGCTCGCGCGCACGCAGGACCGCGTGCGCCTGTTCGACGCGGCCGAACGAGCGGGCGTCGCCGCCCCCGAAACCGATCTGTTCACCGAAAGCGCAGGCCGGGACGGCGAGTGGGTGGTCAAACCGCGCTATACGATCCTCGGAGACGAGTACGTCGAGGCGTACGCCCCCGAAACCTGTATCGCACCACCCTCGACGAAATACCTCGAGGCCGACGGCGGCACCGACACCGTCGCGGTGCAGACGGAGATGCGCCACGTTCCGCTCGTCCAGGAGTACGTGGCCGCGACCGAGGAGTACGGCTTCTTCGCGCTCTACGACGAGGGTGAACCGGTGGCGACCTTCCAGCACCGCCAGCACCGCGGCTACAGCTACGCCGGCGGGCCGAGCGCCTACCGCGAATCGGTCGATATTCCGGCCCTCGAGGAGGCCGGCCGGGCGCTGCTCGACGAACTCGAGTGGCACGGCCTCGCGATGGTCGAGTTCCTGCGCGAGGCGGACGGCGACGAGTTCAAGTTGATGGAGGTCAATCCCCGATTCTGGTCGTCGCTGCCGTTCTCGGTCCGAGCCGGCGCGGACTTTCCGCTCTACTACTGGTTGCTCGCGAACGGACTGAGCGACCGAATCGACTGCGAGTACCGGACGGGAATCGGCGGCCACCTCCTGCGCGGCGAACTGCTGTATCTCCGCTCGGTGCTGACCGACGAGATCGACCTCGTCGAGAAGCCCTCGGTCGCAAGCGCCACGCTCGAGGTCGCCCGATCGCTCCTCGCGGAGCCCCGATTCGACTATCTCTCTCGAGACGATCCGCGGCCGTTCTACCGCGACCTGGCGAATACGATCGCCGCAATTCGAGAATGACAGGTTCGCGTCGATCGCTTCTGTTCGCATTCAATCAAAACACCGGCGACGGTTCGGCGGACAATCAGTATACGACCGGCTGTATTTCCAGAATATCTACCATTGATTCGACAAGAAAGCTTATACCGTAAAGGTCGGGTTAAGGAGATATGGCACGTGACACTCCGGTACAGAACGACGCTGCCAAGACCGACACAGAACAGCTGCCGAACCTCGTGACGATCGTCGGACGAGGCGTTCCCTCGAGTTTCGAGATCACCGTCGACGGCGAACTCGAGATGGTGGCCGACGACCCCGTCGCGGAAGGGACCGTCGTCTCGGGAAGCGTCGCCGAGGGATCGATCGACGTCGGCGTCCAGCGATTCCGATTCGCCGGCCAGGTAACGAACGTCCAGGTCGTCGACTGGAACGGGAACGCGGTTCCCGAATCGGCCAGCGTTCCCGACGTCCACGTCGATTACGGCGTCCCGAAGCGATAACCGTCCGACGCTGGGTAGGGGGTGCGGTTTGCGGTTTCTGCGGCGAGCAAGGACGAGCGCATCGCGAGCGACGCGACCGAGGCTCACCGACGGCCGGATCGAAAACTGATCGGAGTGGCTACCGACCGACGCGTCGCAGCCCCGACTTCGCCGACGTCCAGGCGGGGTAGACGGTGTTGTAGACCTTCGTCGGCGCATTTCGCGCGCCGGCGCGAAGCAGCCGGTGGGAAAGCGGCGGTCCGGACTCGGAGACGAGGTCGTCGAGGTCGGCCCGTTCGAGCCACTCGAAGAAGGCCGCCTCCGCCGGCGACTCGGGGTCCGTCTCGCGTGCGCGCTCGCTAATGTCTTCCCACATGTACTTCTCGTCCTGACCGAGGACCCACTGACCCTCCTCGAGGGCCGTCCGGATCTCGCGGTAGTCTTCCTCCGCGAACGGGTAGCCGTGGTCGGTCGGCTCGAGGTCGGAAAGGCGCAGTCCGACGGCGGTTCGGTAACACTTCTCGCACTCGCCGCAGTTGCCGTCCATCCGGGCGTTACAGGTCTGGAGCTGGAGAGCAGGTTCCTCCTCGCGGACGTAGTCTGCGATCGCGTCGAGACGCTCCTGGCGCGTCAGGTCGTAGGAGTCGTGGTGACACTGCGTGCCGGTCCACCGGACGTGATCGTCGATGTCGGGTCGCGACCCCCACTCGAGGTCGATTCCCTCCCAGTGGGTCGCGGCGACGTAGAGGTCCTCCATCCCGCGCGCGTAGGCCATCGGTGCACAGAGACCGAGCAGGCCAACGCCGTGGCCCACGGAGCTGTACCAGGCGCCGTCGACGTAGCGCTTGTAGTGGGCCAGCAACATCGGGTGGTCGAGAAACGAGAGCATGTTCGACTCGACGAACGCCGTCTCGAGGTCGTGGTCGTCCGCAAAGGAGGTGACGCGATTGCGGAGGTGCGTCCAGTTTTCGTCGTCCGACGGCGACGGCGTGATCGTCCAGCCGCGGATGCTGATCAGCGTCGGCGACTCCTCGCGGTGGCGGACGTACGAACACGTCGAGTCGACGCCGCCGGTAAAGAGCAAGCCGCTCTCGCCGCTCGCGTCGGGTTCGACGTCGACCGTCTCCTTCGCGTAGAGGGTCCCTCCCTCGAGGAAGTCGTGCATCGCACAGAGCGACTCCTCGACGTCCGAGAGAGCGTTCGCGAACGTCTCGTCGACTTCGTCGACGTAGACGTCGGCGCCGTTCGCCCACGCGACTGGACAGACGTGGGCGAGCACGGGGATCGCGAGCACCCCCTCGGGGACGTCCTCGATTGAGACGTCGTACTCGGTTTGAAACGGTTCGTCGCCGAAGAACCGCTCGAGGTCCGCGGACGTCTGTACGTCCGCCTCGAGGGTCGTTCCGTCGGCGTGTACGCGGTCGATGACGATTGATGACATAGGTGAATCTGCTTCGAACTGATCGCTGATACGGTGGGCGCGCTGTTCGCTGTCGAGTCGAGCAACGACGAACCGGTACAAAAACCATCAGAACCGTTGATGGTTCGGAATCGAAGAATGGAACGCATTACTGAACGTTTGTCGCCGATGTCGGAACCGTCAGCTCGTGGCTCGAGACGAAATCCGGCCCGTCAGCCGGGGTAAGAGCTGGTTACCCGACGGAGGGTCGTGCGTCGACTGCGGTTGAGTTCGTCCTTCGCCGGCGACGACGCCGCGGAATCAGCTCGAGGGACGAATTTCTCGGCGACTCGATCGACCGCCGCAACTGGACGTGTTCTCGAGGATCACCGGCGCGTTCGACCGTCACACCGTCCGTGAGCGGTGAGACGGGAGCGGATATGTGTATTCGCGATGGTACGTCAGACCGTTTCTCGCCGTGGTACTCGAGGGTATAGGAGGCCTATAACAAACCTCGTTATCCGTGTTCGTTCGGTCGACACATGCGTATCGCCACTGGATCAGCGCGGCTCCGTTTCGAGGGAGTATGAAACGGTCGACGCTCAACATCACGCTGGCTATCGGCTTTCTCGCGGTCGCGGTCGGGATCCTCGTTGCGAGGGCAAACCCCGCGACCAACTACGAGCCGTCGGTGTACACGGGAACGCCGACGATCACGTGGCTCGGACTCGGACTCGGGTTAGCCATCGCCGTCAGCATCGCACTGGCCTGTCGCGGCCGCGAACAGGCGCTGGGTATCGCACTCGGCGGGACGGTAGTGACGGCGATCGTCAGCCTCCCGGTGATCAGAAACTATCGATTCTCCGGAATGGGAGACGCGCTCAGCCACCTCGGCTGGACGCGAGACATCGCCAACGCCGAGATGGCCCCGCACGAACTGTTCTATCCCGCCGTCCACACGATCGCGACGGCGTTTCACTACGTCGGCGGGATCCCGATCGAGCGCGGGCTCCTGTTCGGGATGGTCGTCCTCTTCGTCCCGTTTCTGATCTTCGTCCCCCTGATCGCGCGAGAGATCACCGGCCCCGGCATGGCGGTCGGCATCGCGGCGATCGTCTCCTGGATGATACTGCCGATCAACAACGTCGC
Organism: Natronolimnohabitans innermongolicus JCM 12255; assembly: GCF_000337215.1. Taxonomy (GTDB): domain Archaea; phylum Halobacteriota; class Halobacteria; order Halobacteriales; family Natrialbaceae; genus Natronolimnohabitans; species Natronolimnohabitans innermongolicus. The sequence continues at coordinate 16,761 of NZ_AOHZ01000106.1, forward strand.
GACGCACATGGGCGTGCACACGAACTCGAACGCCCTGTTTCTGGTTCCCGTCGTCATCTTCGCGTTCATGGCGTATCTGCGTCGCCGGGCGACGATCGAGCGGCTACCGTTCGGACTCTCGCCGTTCAGCCTGCTCATCTACCTGACGGCGATCGGGCTGTTGCTCGTCCACCCCCAGCACATGATCGGCGTCATCGCGCTCATGGGCGCGATCGCCGGCGTGCAGTTTCTCGCCCGGCGCCGGTTCGACGATCACCCGATGCTCGACCACCCCACGATGTACGCCCACACGGTCGTCCTCGGCGTGATCTTCGGGCTCTGGGCGCTCAGTAACGAACGGTTCCGGAACGCCGCGACCGGGCTGATCGCCGGACTCTTCCAGGAGGACGTCGGCGGCGGTGCGGAGGTCGACCAGCGCGAAGCCTCGTTCGAGGCGGTCGGCAGCAGCCTCGGCGAGATGTTCGTGATCATGTTCGGCGACCTCGCGGTGATCTCGCTCGTCGTCGGCCTGTTCGTCCTGCTCGTGTGGCTCGGTCGGAGCGGTCTCGATCCGGAGACGAAGTCGTTCGTCAACTACTTCGCGCTCGCACTCGTCCCGCTGACCGGGCTGTTCCTCGTGTACTTCCTCGGGACGCCGACGATGGCGTTCCGCCAGATCGGCTTCATCGCCGTCATCCTGACGGTGCTTGCGGGCGTCGCACTGGCTCGAGCCATCGGCGCACTCTCGGGCGTGATCACGCGTCCGGGAGGCACCGCCGCCGGCGCGGTGGTACTCGGGGTCTGTCTCGTCCTCGGACTGATGACGGTCTTCGGCTCGCCGATCATCTACAACCCCGGCCAGCACGTCACCGACCAGAAGTTCAGCGGGTACGAAACCGCGCTGAACGACGCCGACCAGGAAACACCCCTCGTCGGCATGGGCTACGACCCGTACCGGTACGACCACGGTATCAACGGCCTCGAGGGAGTAGAGAGTCTGAGCTCCGGCGCGGCCTCGAGCGGGGTGATCGACGCCGACGAGTTCGAAAACGGCAGCTACAGCACCGCGTACAACGAGGTGGATTACAACTTCGTGGTGACGGACTTCGACACCACGCGGGAGATCGAGATCTATCAGGAACTCCATCACAGTCAGGACTCGCTCGACACCCTCGAGACGGACTCGGGTGCCGACAAAGTGATCTCGAACGAGGAGTTCCGGATGTACGCCGTGCAGGGCGAAGAGTGAGGTCGACGACCGCGCTCGGTACCCGGAGAGCGTCGGACCGATAGCGGGTTCGGACTCGGCGAGGCGGCGACGGCCCATCTCGGCGAACCGCGTCACCCCCGGACGGGCAACGGCCGTCGACCGTCGATCGATGACCGTGGCTGACGGACCGAGCAACTCGGTCGTCGGCTATCGGAGACCTGTCTGGTAGCTGTCGGCTGCGCGTGAGCGCCCCTGTCGTCTCTCATCCTCGCACGCGTTACAAACAATAATAGACGAGCAGTCGGCGCTACGTCCGCGAGTCCGACGCCCAACACCGTGCCCGCAGCCGAAACCCGGACGGAAAGCAACCACCATCGCGATGCGTGCGTACTCCGTTCGTTGCAACAGGAGTCCCGCTTCGAACACGACGGCGAAGCGACCGGAAAGTGAGCGGTATCCGGCCCGTACACGACGGCCGGAGCGCCGCGTCGATCTCGAGGATTAGATCACGGTGGAAACCGAACGAACCATCTAGCAGCCGTCTCCCGGGCGATAACGCGAGATTTACTCGGAAAGTTCTGGTTACACAGGGTGTTATCAGCCGAGTTTCGTTCATTATTTCTTTAACGATGTGGCGTATATTGTGTTGTTATCTTCATCGTTAGAAATATATTCTGTAAATTAAAGTCATCTGCGCACGGAAAAGTTTATGAGTATAAGCCTAGGTTACGAAAGTGTATGGCGCAGAACCCCCGTACGTCCGAAACGGATACTACGCCGACGACCGGCCGTAACAGCGGATTAAGCCGCCGAAACTACGTTCAATCGATCGCCGCAGTGGCGACCGCGGCAACCTCCCTCGGCCTGGTCGGCTCGGCGTCCGCACAGGACGACTACGAGGTCATCGAAGCCAGCGGCCAGTCGATCACCGTCGCCGACGGTGAGAGCTGGGAGAACAAACTTATCGACATGACCACCGGACAGGACGTCTCGATTACGACCACCGGCAGCGACTGGACGATCCGCAACGTCGGATTCCACGGTCGCAACGAATCCGGCGCGGGAACCGCGACGTTCGCCATTTCCGACGCCGGTGGCGAGAGTACGATCGAGAACGTCTACCTCGGCGACGGCTCCGATGACCGCAACGGGAGTTCAACCGGACACGGCCAGACCGCGTTCTGGGTCAACCCCGATCACGCCGGACACATCGACATGCAGAACGTCAACATCCAGGGCTTCGCGGACAACGCCGTCTACGGCTCCGCACCCGGGAACGGCGGCGGTGGAACGATCCACATCGACAGCTGTTTCGCCGCGAACTGTTACGTCTCGCACTTCCGCCTCGCGACCGAGGGCAGCAAGGTGACGAACTCGAGCATCCTCGTCGACGACGAGGGGTACGCGGGCCGCGGTATCTGGGCCTGGGCCCCCGGAACGATCGAGGTCGAGAACTGCCAGATCGAGATGAACGGCAACCACACCGCGATCGACGCCGGTGCCAACGGTCAGGGCACCCAGGTCGTCGTCGCCGACACCGACTACGACGAGCAGGCCGGCATCGCCGAACACGCCGGGTCGAACGTGCAACTCGAGGGTGACACGGGAACGGACCCCGAAGCGATTATCCCCGACGGCACGCCGACCAGCGCCGAAGCGGCCGCCGCCGGCGACGACTAACGCGCTCGCTGCCGTCGGTGATCGCCACCGTCTTCCACCCCTCCACGCCGGGCGATTTCGACGGCAACCACCCTCCCCCGCTGACGCAACCCCTCCTCACCTCGCTGACGCAGCCCCTCCTCACCTCGCTGACGCGGTCCCTCCTCACCTCGCTGACGCGGTCCCTCCCAACCCCGCTGACGCGGTCCCTCCTCACCTCGCTGACGCAGCCTCTCCCCTCCACTGGACATCGTTCGCACAGTTTTTCACAGAACACTGTCCCAAATCTCGTCGCCCTCGAGTCGGGATCGAGACCGCGTCGTCGACCGTTTCGATGCGGGTGTGAAGCCGACAGCATCCCGATCGAAAGCCGCCGAGTCGGAAGTAAGAGGCTATTACTACGGATCTATTCTCCCGAACGGCCTCGAGAAAAGTCGAATAGGGCTGCGAGAGCTGGTAATATACTATTACCGGCACGATTCCTAAGAAAGACCGATATACAAATTATCGATCTAATTTGCTAATAATATTGTCTCTAGAAACCCACGTAGCAGATGAAGTCTGTAAATTTTAAATATAATAGAGGAGAAAGTTTATGGTGGTAGTTCCGGACTACTCGACTGCATGGCACGCGACTCTTCGGTATCGGATGACGATCGGTACGTCGGCGGCGAAACGCAGCCGGCGTCCGACGGTGATAGCGATAGTGGACTGATCGACCGGCGTTCGTACATGAAGATAGGTGCAGCCACGGCGGCTGCCGCGGCGTTGACGGCCGGCGTAAGCGCCTCGAGCGACGATTACGACGTCATCGAGGCCCGCGGACAGGTGATCCGGCTCGACGACGAGACGTTCGAGAACAAACTCATCGACGTCACCAGCGGAAACGACATCTCGATCATCGTCGACGGAACCGCGACGGTCCGCAACGTCGGCGTCCATGGCCTCTACCGAGGCGACGGGTTCATCTTCACGGTCACCGCGTCACACGGTACCGTCGAGTTCGAAAACGTCTACGTCGGCGACGGCGCCAACAAGTCCGGCTCGAGTTTCACGCACGGCCCCGGCGGGTTCTTCTATCACGCGAGAGCGAACGCCGACGTCGTCTTCCGCGAGTGCAACGTCCAGGGCTATCCGAACAACGGCTGGTACTGTTCGAACAGCGCCGGCAGCGGTTCGGTCACCTGGGAGCGCTGTTACGGAAAGAACAACGGCGTTTCGACGTTCCGCGCCGCGAACCAGGGCGACACGCTGCGCGACTGCGTCGCGTACAACGACGACACCGATTACTCGACCGAAAACGGCAACTGGGGCGGCTACACCGAAGACACCGGCCGGCCGCTGTGGGTCTGGCCGCCCGGCGGCATCACCGTCGAAAACTGCCAGTTCGACGCCGGCAGCTACGGCTCGGCCGTCGTCACCCACAACGGCTCCTCCGTCAGTCTCGACGGCGGTGCCGTCTCCGGCGGCGCACAGGGCAGCGTCAATCTCTCGAGCGCCGGCGACGATCCCGACCTCTCGGTCCCCGAGGGCGTTCCGACGTCCGCCGAGGAGGCGGCAACCGGCGAGGGCGCGAGCGCCTCGAGCGGCGCGGACAGCGAGGACAGCGAGGACGAGGAGCAGTCCCACGTCCTCCTCTTCGACGGCGACGCCGCGGACGTGACGCGTTACGAGTTCGTCGTCGACGGCGACGTCGAACCCTCGAACGACGAGGGGGCGTCGATCGACGCGGCGACTGAAATCGACGACGACACCGTCCACGGCGTCGTCGCAGACTGGCGCGACGCCTTCCGGTTCGACGGCGACCTCGAGAACCTCACCGTCGACGGACCGGCGACCGTCCTCCTCGACGGCGAGGAGATCGATCCCGACGAGGTCGGCGCCGAACTCCCCCACGTCCTCGAGGTCGAGGGCCAGGGCGAGCCGACGAGCTTCGAACTCACCGTCGACGGGACGATCGAGCTCGCGGACGACGAAGACGAGTCGACCGCGATTTCGGGCTCGACGGTCCAGAGCTCTGTCACCGACGAGACGTTGCCGTTCCAGTTCTCGGGCGCGCTGACCGACGTGACGATCATCGACGGCGACGCGGCGGTCCGACTCGACGACGAGGAGATCGATCCCGACGAGTACGGCGAGACCGAACTGCTCCCCCACGCCATCGTCTTCGACGGCACCGAGACCGACGAGCCGAGCTCCTACGCCTTCGAAACCAGCGGCGCGGTCCACAAGTCGACCTATCAGGACGCGACGATCAGCAGCGACGACGTCATCGAGGGCCAGACGGTCCGCGGCGTCGTCGATGACTGGCTCGACGCCTACTGGTTCGACGGCGACCTCGAGGAGTTCACGCTCAACGGGGACGCGGACGTCGACATTCAGTACAACGCCCGCGATCAGTAACGAGCGGAGTATCACACTCGAGACGGTGCCAAAAAGAGTCGCACCGATTTCGAACGACGACCGGGACTGAAACGGATCACCTCGCTTTCTGCGTTCGCACTTCCGCTGACGCCGTTCAGGTCAACTGCGCGATCGTTTCGCGCGGATCGACAACCCCACTGGCCGTGACCACGCCCCAGATCGCGAGTCCGACGGCAATCACTCCGAGCAGCAACGGACTGCTCGATGCGGTAGCGCGAACCGACGGCCGACAGGAAGTACACGTGGTCGGTCGGGGGCCGAGAAGGCGGGCGTCCGTAACCGAGCCAGCGAACTCGGGCTCGACGACCGCGTCGTCGTCCACGGTGCAGTCCCTCATCCCGAACTGCCGACTTACTACGCGAGCGCCGACGTATTCTGTCTACCGAGTCACAACGAGAGCTTTGGCATGGCCAACGTCGAAGCGATGGCAGCCGGATTGCCGGTCGCCACGACGAGCCTCGAGGATATTCGGACGTATCTCACAAACGGCCACAACGGATTGCTCGCGCGGGTCGGCGATCCACGAGATCTCGCGGACAAACTCGCGATGGTACTCGAGAACCCGCAGCTTCGGCGGCAACTCGGCCAGCAGGCTCGCGAGGACGTTCGGGCGACGTTTACCTGGGACGAGCAGGCCCGCCGACTCGAGCGGTTCTGTTACGAGACGTTCGACCTCGACGAACCGAAGTCGACGCGGGAATCACAGCCGATTTCGACGACGGGTTGACAGCGCGGTCGCTCTCGGATTGGATGCAGTGAAAGTGGCTCCCGCGCCTGAAACGGAAACAGATGCTGGCACGCGAACTGCTCCGGTACTGGATGACGGTCGTCGGGAGCCAATCGTCCCTTCGAGTGCCGTGAATAAAAGTCCTTCCGCCCGACACCTGCAGTGAAAACCGATGCGGGGCGGCGTCGGCGGTACCGGATCGCCCTCGATGGGCGCCGCCGGTCGGTTCGGTAGGGGCGCTACTGAAACGAGGCACACACTGAGCGCAACGTCCGGCGATCAGGCGTGCAGTGACGGTCAGTGGCTACTGTACTCGCTTCGAGCGTTGTACTCGACGTCGACGTTCGCGTCGCCGGCCAACGTGAAGTCGGCGATATCGCCGTCGAACCAGTAGGCGTCGCGGGAGCCGTCGACGCTGCCGCTGACGGACGTCCCCTCGATGACGTCGCCCTCGTCGACCGTGGCGTCGCGGTAGTTCGCGACGAGCACGTCGCCGTCGATCTCGAACGAGTAGGTCGTCTCGCCGTCGGCGTCGGTGCCGTCGATCACGATGGCGTGGGGGAGCAGTTCGGTCTCGCCGTACTCGTCGGGGTCGACCGGTTCGTCGTCGACGTAGACGTCAGCCGAGCCGTCGACGAACGTAATGTCGCTGATCCCGCCGGAGAATCGGTAACGCTGGACGTCGTCCTCGACGATACCGGTCAGAATGTCATCGGAGAGATCGACCGCATCGGGGAGCGCCTCGCCGGGGAGTCGATCGATCGTCCCGTCGACGGTGATCTCGTAGCTGGCCTGGGACTCGTCGCCGACGACCGTCAGCGTGTGGGGCAGGTCCTCGCCGTAGTCGCTCGGATCGACGCGCTCGCCGTCCAGGTAGACGTGGGCCGGTCCGTCGACGGTGAGTTCCTCGAGGTCGCCGGTGAACCGGAAGGCGTCGCGCCAGCCGGCGACCGAGCCGGTGACGGTGCCGCTGTCGATGACGTCCTCGTCGTCGATCGTCGCGCCCTCGTCGGTCGACTTGCGGACGGAGCCGCCGACCGCGAACTCGTAGCGGCTTCCGCCGGACGTGCCGACGCCGTCGATCAGAATCGTGTGATCGTAGCCGTCGTCGTGCCACGGCATGTCGCCCTTCCAGTCGTCGCCCGTCGCCCCCTCGAGGGGGTAGCGGCTGGGGTAGGAGTCGACATCGTTGATGAGGGGGTAGGCGGGCCCCTCGATCGTGACGTCGATGAGGTCCGTATCGAACTCCCAGGCGTGGGTACCGTCGACGACGCGGCCGGCCGCGCGGTGGCCGTCGTCGCTGACCCACATGTACTCGTCCTCGATTTCGGCGTCGCGGTAGGTCGAAGGCTCGATCGGGCCCTCCTCGACCTCGAAGTAGTAGTCAGTCGGCTCGTCTTCGCCCTCGGCGACGAACTGGTAGGTGTGCTGGAGTTCGGGGTGGTCGCCGTGCCACGGCATGTCACCCTTCCAACCGTCGCCCGTCGCACCATCGAGCGGGTAGCGATCGAGGTGAGACTGGACGCCGTTGATCGTCACGTCGGCCGAGCCGTCGACGGTGGCGTCGACGATGTCGGTATCGAACTCCCAGGCGTGGTGGTCGTCGCTGATTCGACCCGCGGCGCGGGCCCCGTCGTCGCTGACCCACATGAAGTCCTCGTCGATGGTCGCACCGTTGGCCGTCGAGGGCTTGATCGGGCCCTCCTCGACCTCGAAATAGTAGTCGGTCGCCTCGTCTTCGTCCCGGCCGGCGAACTCGTAGACGTGCTGGAGGTCGTCGTGATCGCCCTCGGGTTTGTCGGAGCCCGAAGGGTTGTCTCCCGACGACTCGCCGCCGGCGGCCTCGCTCGCTGACGTCGGAACGCCGTCGGGAACCGAGAGGTCGGGGCTGCCCCCGTTCTCGACGCCGTGGCCCTCAGAGTAGCTGCCGGAGCCGGACATGCTGTAGCCGCTGTGTCGGGTGTCTTCGACGTGGGTCCGTGAGCCGGATCGTCCGTAAATCGACGAGCCGTTACCGTAGGAACCGCCGTCGAAATCGCAGCCGGAAATCTCCTGGTCGCCCCAGCCCCAGAACGGCCGACCCCGGTATCGACCGCTTCCGTCGTTGTACGCGACGGAGTCGACCACTTCGCTGTCGTCGGAGATCCGGAACGAGGAGACGTAGTTGTTCTTCCCGAAGCAGTTCTCGATCCTGACCGTCCCCGGCGTGTCGTACGCCGCCGCGCTGGCGTAGATCCCGTTGTTCGGCCAGTCCTCGAGGTAGACGTTTCGAATGTCGAGGTGACCGGAGTGACCGCGGTGGACGAAGATTCCACACTGTCCGTGCGAGCTGTAGGAACTCGGTCGAACGCAGCCGTCGCCGAGGTAGACGTTCTCGATCGTCGACGTGTTCCCACCCTCGTCACGAGCGACGATCGCGTGATTGTCGTGAGTGTGCGTGCCGCGGAATCCGACGTTGCGGATCGTCCAGTTCGTTCCGCTGGCGAGGATCGTCATCCAGTTGCCGTTCGTAAAGTCGATAATCTTGTTCTCGAACACCTCGCCGTCGTCCAGTCTGTAGTTACTGTTGTCCGCTTCGATAACTTCGACGTCCTCGTCGCTCGCGCTGACTGCGGTCGCCGCCGTCGCGGCGACGGTCGCCGCACCGGCGAGTTTGAGATACGATCGCCGGTCGATTAAGCCGTTATTACCCGCGCTATTTCCGTCTGAGAGGCCGCTGTGGCCTTCCACATCATCATCCAGTTCCGAACTGTCGCGTGCCATACGATCAGTTCAATAAGCTATTACCTACATAAGTTTTCTGGAAATCTTGAATAAGACGGTGCGATAGTAATGTATTCGAGAATGTATCTGTATCTTATATGTACATACATTCAATTCTTCTGGACTATTTCGTCTAGAATACTATGACAGTAACGAGTGGTGGGAGACGGGGCTAGACTGGGCTGGGCGATATATCGTCCGACCGCGAGGCGCGATCTCGGAACCAGCGAGAACCGACGAGTCCGTTATCGAGGCGATAGCGTGGCCTCGAGGTCGACGTCGGAGAGATTCTCGAAGACGTACTCGACGATTTCCGAGCGTGACTCCATCTTCTCGGTGTACGTACTCACGGCGTCGAATCGCCAGTCGAGTTCGAGACGGTGCAGGTAGACGCTCGGGAGGTACAGTTCGAACGTTCGAACCGGAATCCCGACCTCCCGACAGTAGCCGCGGATCATCGAGCGCATGATTCGGGCGTACTCGTTGTCCCCGCAGAAGACGGTCCGGAAGCCGTCTTCGAGCCCCCCGAAAACACGCATCGCCGTGTTCAACGCCAGAAAGCCGGCGTCGATGATCGGCGAAGCCTCGAATGCGCCGTACTCCCAGTCGATCACGCTCGTCACGTCCGATCCGTCGACGTGGATGTTTCCGGCCAGGTAGTCGCCGTGGACGGGCGTAAAGAAGGTCGTGACCGACTCGTCGATGGGCGGCGGCTCGATGCCGGTCGGCGCGAAGCTGAGGTCGTCTCGGACCTCGGCCGGCGACCGCGTGACCGTAGGGCCGCGAAACGCCTGCTGGAACTCGATGAGCCAGTCGAAGCCGAGCCGGAGCACCCGCTCGTAGGACCGCAGGTTACGCGAGAGGTCGTCGGCGAGTGGCTCGCCGGCCACGGGCGTCTCCACTCTGGCCTCCCCACACGGCGTCTCGACATCGGTCCCACGGGGTAACGTCTCGACGATCGGCTCGTTCGACACCTGCAGCGACGAGAGGACCGCGTTCTCCCGCTCGGTGAACGGCGCGTGCGCTCGTCGGTTCGGGAACTTCCAGACCGTCTCGAGGCCGTCGTCGTCGGTTTCGAGGACGACCGATCGGGTTCGACCAGGGACCAACAACGGATCGTCGAACGTCGTCGACCGCTCGAGCGAGCCGCCGTCGGCGTCGCCGTTCTCACAGACCGCAAGGACGCTCGGATGGAGCCGATCGAGCAGTCCCGTTCGGTTGGCAAGCGAGACGAGCGGCTTTCCCATCCGCGCGAATCGGCCGTAGTCCGAGAGCAAAATCTCGGCGAGCAGGTCGACGGCCCGCTCGTTGTCGACGCCGAAGACGAACAGCGGGCGGTCCGCCGTCGGGAACAGCGAGTACAGCGACGCCGAGTCGAATCCCGCCGCCGTTATCATCGAACGATAGGTCCCCGGCGTTCCGTCCGTGAGTGCTCCACTCGGGATTGCTTCGGTGGTATCGGCATCGAGGAGTTCCGTCAGCCCGCTCCGACGCGACCAGCCGTCGGCGGTGAAAACGAGCGTCCCGTCGTCGGTGAGATACTCCGACAGACGAGACAGCCGCGTTCGCATCTCACCCGTACTCGAGCCCGTGAAATCCGCGACGATGGTATCGAACGAGTTCGGCCCGAAGGGGAGTCGGTCCTCCGTCGTGTGGAGCGGAAGCACGCGCTCGGTCCCGTCGTAGTCGGTTCGCGTCGCCGCGACGCGTAGCTTCTCGAGGTTCGAATCGACAGCGACGACCGAGTCGGCAAGTTCACTCAAGACGTGCGCCCGGCGGCCGAACCCGGCGTCGACGTCGAGACACCGGCCAGTAATCGTTCCGCCGACGAGCGCGGTCCACGACTCGCGGTTGACGTCGTATATCGTGCTCAGGGCGTCCCCTCTGGCGGGGTGATCCTCGAGGACGGTCGTCGTCGCTTCGCGAATCGAGCCCGTTTCGGCGCGCTCGGCGAGCAGCCGCAGTTCGTCCGGCTCGAGACCGGTCGCATCCGGTTCGTCACCGGCGGTCGGCCGTGTGCCGGCGGCCGGAGTCAGCGACGGGATTCCGTGTTTGAACTCGCCGTCGAAACCACAGTGTCGACAGTGAAGCGACTCGAGCGAGAGCGGCTGTTCACAGTCCGGACAGCGTGAGCGAACGCTGTCGAGCAGCGACGGTTCGATCGTCTCGTTATCTTTGTGTAATGACATTTTTAGTTACAGTGCGTTCGCGAATTGGTCGACGTCGAGCAGTCCGGTGAGAACGGAGAGCACGCCCCAGACGGCGACGCCCAGCGCGATGACGAAGACGAGCGAGAGGAAGCCGGTGACGTGGGAGACGGCGACGAAGACGACGGCGGCCATCGCGCTCGTAACGGCCGCGATGAGCGCAATCCGTCGCAGGAGGAAGCCGACCCGAAGGTCGAACTCCTGGTGGATGATGTAGACGTTCGCGAGCGTGTACAGCGAGTACGTGATAACCGTCGCGACCGCGGCCCCGACGACGCCGATCGTCGGGATCAGGATGATGTTGAGAACGACGTTCATGAGCGCCGTCACCCCCTTCACGATCGCCCGCTCGCGAGCCCGGCCGAGAAAGTCGAGCCCGTTGCTGGTGAGTTTCGTAATCGAACGCAAGATTGCGTAGATCGCGAGCACCTGCAACACGGGAACGGCGTTCAGATACTCGTTGCCGAACAGCAACTCGAGGGCCGGTTCGGCGACCAGCGCCAGGCCCGCGGCGATGGGGATGTAGAGCAAGAGCGTGTGTGAAAGAGCCGTCTCGTAGATCCGAGCGGCCTGGTCGACGTTGCCGTCGGCCTTCTGGGAGCCGTAGGTCGGCGACAGGGTGAACCCGAGCGCCGACGCCGGCGTCTCGACGAACTCGACGACCTGCTTGCTGATAACGTAGTACGAGACCGCGACCGGGTTCAGGAAGAACCCGACGAGGACGGTGTCGACCTCCTTGTCCAGGACGTTCGCCGTACTCGTCGCGGTGAGCGGAACGGAGTACTCGCCGATCCGCCGCGGGAGCCCCTCTTCCACCGACGACGCTCGATCGTGGTTCCGGACGTACCGGACGTAAATCGTCCCGAGGCCGACGACCGTGACGAGCGCGAACGCCAGAATGTACCCGACGAGCGCGCCGACCGCGCCGAATCCGAGGACGACGAAGCCGACCGCGAAAACGAACCGACACCCCCGGTCGACCGCGTGTAGCGTCGCGCTGAATTTGATCGCCTCGAGGCCCTGTAGCATCAATCGAACGTACGTCGCCAGCGCCTCGAAGGCAAGATACAGCGCCCCGAGCAGCAAAAACGGCGTCAGTCCGGGTTCGTCGAGGACGGCGGCGATCTGCTCGTAGCCGATCGTCACGACGGCCGCGACGACCAGGATCGCGGCGACGTTAAACGCCAGTACCGTCCGGAAGATGTGGGGCAACTGTTCCGGATTCTGTTCTTTGTACTCGGAGACGTACCGTGCTCCGGACTTGGCGATGCCGAGCTTGCTGAAGATGCCGAGCGTCGAAAACACCGAGATGGCGAGAAACAACAGACCGTACTCGTCGGGTCCGAGCAATCGAGCGAGCAGGACCATCAACAGACCGCTCGAGACGATCGCGATGATCCGACCGAGGAACTCGACTTTGAATCGATCGGCGAGTTGCTGTGTGAGATCCATGAATACGTAGACGTGCGCTTACGCGACGACCGAAACAGCGGTCGTTTCTTCGGCGGACTGGCTGTCAGAACGCGACGGGAGGGAGGGTCGTCGGGACATAAACACTGACCATCAGAGACGATTCACAGTTTCCTAGTTGGTTATTTCAGGCCTAACCGTAAGTCAGTAGAGCTAACCAGTAAACCGTAGTCGTCGGGAGGCGGTCGACGGCGACGACACCCGCGACTCGTTCGGCGTATTCGACGGCGAAAACAGTAGCAACGGATCACATCGACGTTCCGCCGGAACTCGATTCGGACGGCTGTTCACTGGCGACGGCCGACCGTCGGCTCCGGTTCGCTGACAGCCCTAACTCGCGCTATCGAACGGAACTCGAGAATTCACAGCGACAATCCCTGCCCGCCGGACGGTTACTCGATACGAGAGAGTTTGCCGTCGACGTTCTGTTCTTGCTGGCGATTCGAAACGAGATGCGCGACCGAGAGAAGGAAGAACGCGACGACGACGACTCCAGCGAGGCCGAGCGTCGGGACGGCCGCCAGCCCCGGAACGCCGAGGAAGGCGCCGGCGACGACAGCGGCACCAACGACGCTCATCCCGGCGTACCAGCGGTCCCACCGATCCTGCTGATGGCTGTCCGTATCGAGGTACATCATCAGCAGGTCGGCGTTGTCCGACAGCGAGATCAGGCCGCGGTCCTGATCGTACTCGACGATTCCGGCGTCGTCCATCTTCGGCAGATGGGTCTGGTAGAGCGCGACGTAGACGCGCTTGCGCTGATCGGAGCTCAGCGCGCTGACTTCGGTGTCGTTCTCCCAGGCCGCGATCTGTTCGGCCAGTTCACCGAGGGTTACCGTATCGTCCGACTCGAGTAAGTACGCGAGTACTTCTCGTCGCCGGCGGTTTTTCAGGAGCTCGAAGATGACGTCCTTCGAGAGCCGCTGTTCTTCGTCCTCGTCGGCGACCGATGCAATTTCGTCTGGGAGTGAGGTATCGATTGACGACATTTATGCTTGGCCTCCGGACAGGGGGGTTGTGTTCCGACCCGATCGGTACCGAGTACGATACGCGAAAGGGCTGCCAAACTCTCGAATCGACAGGTACCGCCGTTCAGTCGGTCGGCAAGTCGCAGTCACGGTTGACACACCAAGTTGTACACCAATACTGACAGTCTTAAGGACGGCCACGTTTCGCACCGGCTGCAAAGCGGGTATGGAACGACTTCTCGGCGCGTCTCGCGCCGAGTAACGTCGGCATTCCACCGGCCGAGGATCGAAATCGATAGACGGCAGCGGTATCGACCGATTGTTCGTTCGTATTGACCGCGTACACCGGCGGCTAGTACGCGTACAGGACGGCGAGCGCAACCCGAGGACAGCATTACGACACGACACTGCTACGGAACGTTTGCTCCCAGCGACATAAAGGCGAGCGACAGTTCGCCGCTGAAAGCTGCATTTACGCGATGAATAGACGGTTTACATCGCCGCCGCGTCGAAACAATAGCCGCATTTCATGAGATAACGTCCCATACACCGGCGTAGGGCGAAGACCTGCGCCACCGCTTCGCCCAACACGGACCGATGGGACACGGTCTCGGCACGGTTCAGTCGGCAGCCTCGAGTCGGGGACGACGGCGCGCGTCGTCTTCCGCTCGTTTGGCTCTTACCGCGAGTGGCCGCTGCGTAAGTCGGTGTTTCTCGCGAAACCATGTTAACCCCTTACAGTGCCTGCAGGATTTGTAGGGGACACTGATGACGCGGTCCATCATTGATCAGACCACGAACGAGTCAGCAGAGACAGAAGCGGGCCTGTGTCCGGATTGTGACACCGCGACGATCATCCACGACCCGGACCGCGGCGAGCGCGTCTGCGAGGAGTGTGGACTCGTCCTCACCGAGGACCCCATCGACTACGGCCCCGAGTGGCGCGCGTTCAACGCCCAAGAACACGACCAACTCTCCCGCGTCGGCGCGCCGCTCACCCAGTCGATGCACGATCGCGGGCTGACGACGACCATCGACTGGCGCAACAAAGACGCCAACGGCCGCTCGATGTCGTCCGAGAAACACGGCCAACTCCACCGGCTTCGGGTCTGGCAGGAACGGATCCGGACGAAAAACGCCGGCGAACGCAACCTGAAGTACGCCCTCTCGGAGATCGATCGCATGGTGAGCGCGCTCGGCGTTCCGAAGCCGGTCAAAGAGACCGCAAGCGTCATCTACCGCCGCGCACTCGAGCAGGATCTCATCCGCGGCCGATCGATCGAAGGCGTCGCAACGAGTTCGCTCTATACGGCCTGTCGTAAGGAAGACATTCCGCGAAGTTTAGAAGAAGTAACCGCCGTCTCGCGCGTCGATCAGCGAGAGATCGGGCGCACCTATCGGTACATCGCCGACGAACTCGACATCAACCTCGAGCCGACGAACCCGCGGCAGTTCGTACCCCGATTCTGTTCGGAACTCGACGTCAGTAAGGACGTGGAAACCAAGGCCGTCGAGATCATCGACCGGACGACCGACCAGGGGCTTCACTCCGGGAAGTCTCCGACCGGCTTCGCCGCCGCCGCGATCTACGCCGCCGGCCTGCTCTGCGAGGAGACGATTCCGCAGCGAGCCGTCGCCGATACCGCACAGACGACCGTCGTCACCGTTCGGAATCGCTACCGCGAGCAACTGGACGCGATCGACCAGCAGCCCGCCTGATCGGACTGGGCTCCGTCGTCAGTGTCGGCGCAATCGCAACGACAACTGGTCGCGATTGCACCGGATCGTCGGAACAGCACCCCGTTCGTTCCGCCCGGCTACATGATCGACCGCTCGTCGCTTCTGTAGAGTTCCTCGTTTGCCAGCGCGTGAAGGTTTGCGTACGGCACGAACGCGAGGAACTCGTCGTCTTCGTCGTACAGCTCGAGGCCCTCGTCTTCTCGCTCGTACCGTTCGCACTGGATCTGACCTTCGGGAAGGATCGCGCGATACATACCCGGCTAGACGGTATCCAGGCAAATATAGCTGGGCGGTGACTCGAGGGAGAGTGGATTTCGTGTGTTCTCGAGACTCGAGTCCGCGGGGAAATTCTGAGACGAGTGATATCGATATCCGTAGTGGAGTAACAGACGAAGAGGAGGACTTCGACCACCGCTCACTCGAACGGAAAGCCGATTCCTGCGAACCAGTGTCGCCAGACACCCCTCTATCGATGTGTTCCGGGGGAGAGTACATTTCGTGTGTTCGTATTCACGAATACCGTGTTGAAGGTCGAGGGAGCCGATAGAGACGTGCTATCGGAATCGGTCAAAACACACGAAACAAACGAAATACGGTTTTATAATATGCACCCCTCAAGAGGATGATCGCGAATCGAGATGAGACAGACACCCCTCTATCGAAGTGTTCAATCTCTTTCGGAGGGGGAAGGGAGAGACTGTCTGTCCGACTACCAGACTCAGCTATAACAGTTCTTCTCCACCATTGAACCCGTTAGAAGACATATACCGGTGATACATAGTGCGAGCGCATACCCGCGTCTTCAGGCGCGGGTCGAGCGGTAGGCATAGTGCGTCCGGCCCACGTTGCTACAATCGGCCGTATTTCCCACTTCACTCGGTAGTTTTAAGACCGTTGCTCACCATAGTGTGTCGTACGGATGAAGACCACACGGCACGCGACCTACAACCTCAACTACCACATAGTGTGGTTGCCGAAGTACCGCAACTCGGTGCTGGTTAACGAGGTAGAAGACCGTGTGCGCCGAATCCTCCAAGAAATCGCCGACGAAAAGGGATTGGAGATCGTCGACCTCACCATCCAATCCGACCACGTTCACTTGTTCGTGAGTAGTCCACCGAAACACGCCCCGTCACTTCTCGCCAACTGGTTCAAAGGCATCAGTTCGCGGAAATACAACCACCGCTACGCCGACCACGACGGCGAGAAAATCAAGTGGGCGCGCGGCTACTACGCCGGAACAGCAGGACACGTCTCAAACGAAACGGTTCAAGACTACATCCAGCGTCACGAGGAGGACGAACAGTGACCGAACTCACCGAGACGCTGGAACTCAAGCTTGTGGAGCCAAACGCCCACAAGCACCGCAAACTCTGTGAGACGAAACGGGCGTACCAAGACGCCCTCGAAGCCGCGTTCAACACAAACTGCACCACTCAGACCGAAGCGAACGACGTGGTAGTCAACTACGACCTGAGCGGTTACGCGAAAAACGCTCTCAAGAAGTACGTCCCGCAACTCTGCGGAGGGAGCTACGTCGCGAAAGAGATTGACGACGACCACCCGGTTCGGTTCACGAACGAAGGCCCGAAGCTCGACCACAAGCCACAGAACGGGATCGAGTGGTACGTCAAAATCCCCCACCACGACGACTACCACCTCTGGTTGCCCGCGCAACCGAACCCCGAACAGCGAGAGTGGCTCGAAGCGTTGCACGCGGGGGACGCGACAATGGGTGAGTGTCGGCTGTTCGATCGGGACGGTGAGTGGTATTCCCACATCGTCGCAACGCGGGACGTGGAGGAACGACCCAGTTCGGCGGACGAAACGCCGATTGGGGTAGACATCGGGGAGGCCTCTTTGTTAACGGTGTGTCACCGTGACGAGCGCGGCTCCCCGGCTACACCCAACCTTTGGAACGACGAAGGCAAACAGGTTCGACGGTTCCGTGAGACGTACTTCACGGCGACTCGACGCCTTCAGCAACGCGGAAGTGAACGTATCGCAGAGTCCTACGGGGATTCGCTTTGGCGGCAGATAGACGACATTCTCCATACGGTCACGTCGGGGGTCGTCGCCTACGCCGACCAATTCGAGAATCCCGTGTTGGTTCTGGAAGACCTCACGCATATCCGCGAGAACATGGACTACGGCGCGTTCATGAACCGGCGCTTGCACGGATGGGGCTTTGCGAAGATGCACGCCCAACTCCGCTACAAAGCCGCCGAGAAAGGGATTCGTGTGGAGACGGTGAATCCCGCGTACACCTCGAAGACGTGCCACTGTTGCGGAGAACAGGGGTACCGCCCCGATCAAGCAACGTTCAAGTGTTCCAATTCGGAGTGTTGGGTTTCGGAGTACCACGCGGACATCAACGCCGCGCTCAATATTGCAGACCGCTACCTCGGCGGAGAGAGTCATTCAAGAGAATACACGGATGGCGATGACTCGGCTGAGGAAGGGGGCCGTTTGACCGGCCCACAAGACAGCCAAGTCGATGCTGAAGCCCAGCAATTGACGCTTGGAGCGTATGCGTCTTGAAACCTTAGGGTCGAATCGCTCGGCCTGAAATCCCATGGTGGGATTCCCGCGACTTGAGGCGCGGGAGGAGGTCAATAGAAGACCGAGAGCTGTGTGTAATATCCTCCTTGAGTACTGCTCTTCTTCTAGCTTTCTAGAAAGTACACTCACACCCCTTTATCGAAGTGTTCGATGTGCACCAGACGAAGCGTTGCGGTGTTACTACAATAGCGTCTGTAAACGTTCTACGCTGTCTGTCAAAGATACGAACCACCATAGTTCCGGAATTATCGGACCGAGATTCGGACCCGTCCACTGGACCACCGCGCTAGAACACATCGAACACTTCGATAGAGGGGTGTCTGTCGCAATGGACGAGGGAACACTTCGCTAGAGGTTATCGGAAGAGACGTACCATCCCCAATTAACCAGTGAAACAAACTGCCTTTGGCGCCTGTTCCCTATTATTTCACTCCGATAAAGGCCATATATATTTTTATAGCTGTCTTGAGCCTTCATCGATATGAGCGACGATTCCGAGCCAGAACAATCGATCGAGGACATGCTGTTGGAGTTCGACGATCAAAAAGGCCTCATCCGGGACCGATCGCTTCTCGATCCGAACTATATCGTTGCGGAGGATCGAATCGTCGGTCGGGACTCACAGTTGCAGGAAGTAACGAAGATGCTCCGAGTTGCACTCGGCGATAATCGCCCACCGAACCTCTTTCTGTACGGACCGTCCGGAACTGGAAAGTCGCTCATCACGAAAGCAGTCTGTAAGAATCTCAGTCGAATCTGCGAATCCCGAAACATTCGCTTCGGCACAATCGAGCTGAATTGCCAAGACTTAGACACTCTCGGAATTGCTGTATATGAATTAGCGAGTCGTACTGCGAACGAAGGCGGCGTTAGTGTCGAGGTCCCCAAACATGGTGTCGCAACTAAGGAGAAATGGGACGAACTGTATCGGATCGTCAACGAGAACTTCGACTCTGTAGTGTTCGTGCTCGACGAACTCGATATGCTCGTAGGGCGACGGGACAAAAAGGAACCTGCATTCTCACGACTCCTGTATCAACTCTCTCGGGCTGGCAGCAACAACGATCTGACCGCCTATATTTCCGTCGTCGCGATCTCGAACGACACGAAGCTGATGGAATCCGTCGGCAGTCGTGCACTGAGTTCGCTCACGCCCGAGGACGTACACTTCGACGATTACGATGCGAATCAACTGCAGGCAATCCTCCGGAGACGAACGGACGCATTTTACGAGGGCGTCTTGGACGACGACGTTATTCCACTGGCCGCTGCGTTCGCTGCTCAAACACACGGTGATGCACGGAAAGCAATCGATCTAATGCGAGTCGCCGGCGAACTCGCCGAGCGCGAGGGTGACGCCCATATTCGAGAAGACCACGTCCGGCGGGCACAGAACAAAGTCGAGAAGAACCGCGTCCTCGAGGTCGTTCGAGGAATCAGCACGCAGAAGAAATTCTGTCTCTATGCGACTGCAGCCGTAGCCGCCGAAACCGACGCTGAAACGGCTCGCAGTCCGATCGGCTACCGAGTCTACGAATTCCTCACTGACGCAATCGGCTCCGATCAGTATCATCAAGAAACCTACGTGAATAAAATGAAAGAGCTAACGACGTATTCGCTGGTCGACTTCGAACGCCGAAGTCACGGGCCGAGTTCGGGCATGTTTCTCGAATTCCAGTTCGGTGAACGGCCCGAAACGATACTCGAGACGCTTCGAGAGGATTCCCGGATTGGCTCAGTCTCGCCAGACGAAGTACAGTCAGTCGTGCGAGCACAACTTCGTCACAAAACGTAGTAGTCAACCGAAGCCGTGTCTCACACGCCAATTAGTACGCTTTGATCACACACCTCTATCGATGTGTTCTCACGGAATACAGCTCTTCTGCCCACCAATTCATAGTTTTGATGGTTACAGAAAAAATAACCTAGTCCAAATTATGTCGCCTCAACGCAATATACTACACCCCTCTATCGAAGTGTCGACCGTCCCTGGACTCACGTGTCCCGGTCAGATCCGCCTCCGTGGACAGCCGTCGTCCCCGACCAGCACTCGCTCGGCCGTCCTCGAGGGTGACCGCCGACGACCGCTCGAGCGACGGACTCGAGACTACCGAACCGAGGCGAACAGCCGCGAGCGGGGACGGCGTCGGTTGGTGAGTGGGTGATCAGCGCCCGCTCGCGGGGTCGGCGGTTGCGTGGACGGGTCTAGCCGTGGACGCCACCCGTCTCCGGATCCGACGGGTCCGGGTCGCCCGTGTCGGTCGTCTCGCCTCGGGTTGTCTCGTTCCGAGTCGTCGCGTTCTGGTTCGTCTCGGTTCGACTCGTCTCGGATCGGTTCGTTTCGTTCCGCATCGTCTCGGACCGGTCCGTCTCCCCTCGGGTCGTCTCGTTCTGAGTCGTCTCGTTCCGAGGCGTCTCCCCGGGGATCGAGGCGTCCGCCGGCAGGACGAGCCGGCGCTCGGTGTACTCGAGGCCGTTCTTGCGCTCAGTCTTCCGGCGCACCGCGAGGCGGTTCTTCGAGAGGTCCAGGGCGGCGTCGATCGTCCGGGAAACGAGCTTCTTCGCGTAGCTCTCGCTGACTCCCGGTTCCTGGCGGCGGATCCAGTGGCGCAGGTCGCTCGCTTTCACGTACTCGGCGACGTCCTTGCAGCCCCGATCCCAGGGATCGTCGCCGACGCTCGGATCGGCGCGGGCCTGCCAGAGCTTCGCGGCGAGTCTGGTCGGCAGGGAGTTCGCCGCGGCGCGGCGTCGATCCTCGTCCATCCGAGCGAGTTGCTGGATCGGGAGCAGATCGCCGAACGAAAGCGAGACGTCGCCGCCGCGCTCAAGCGGGTCCGCACTCTCCGGGAGGCGGTAGTACGCGCGGCCGTCGTCTTTCGTGATGCGCTCGAGTCGGCCGTCGGCGACGGCGACCGCGTGTTCGTCGACGTGCTCGGCCCGGAGGTGGGCGCCTTTCTCGAGTTCGCGCGACTGGAGCTCCGCGACGCGGTCCTTGTTCGCGCCGGCCTTGTTGCAGATGGCGTCGGCGAGGCCCTCGAGTCGCTCGGTCGTCCGCTCGCAGTCGGTGGCGCGGCCCTCGAGGTCGTCGGTGCGCTCGGCGAGCCGGGCGACGGTCTCGCGCAGTCGATCGCGGTCGCGCTCGAGGTCGGCGATGCGTTCGTCCTTGCGCTCGAGGTCGGCCTCGAGGGACTCGAGGCGCTCGCGAAGGTCGTGGAACTGCTCGGCGAGGGTGCGGTCAGCGGACGATTCGGTCGGGGTGGATCGTGGGGATGGCATTGGTAGTGGTGTGGCGTGGTCGGAAAACGGTGCGACGAGGGCGGGGTGACGAGGTGGCTCGAGTGTGGGAACTCGAGTGGGTGAGTTGGACGCAGGGACTCGAGTCGTCGCGTTGGATGCAGGGACTCGAGTAGCCCCGGTCGAGCGCAGGAACTCGAGCGGTGCCGCTTGACGTAGCTTAGCTCGAGTCCCCGGACTCGTCGGCGATGACGCGATAGCGCAGCGCGAGCATCACCGGGTGAAGCTGGGCGCGGACCTCGCGGAGGTGTCGCCTGGCCAGCGCTCGCGTCCGCTCGTCGAAGGGCTCGGTCTCGGCGAGGGACTCGAGGAGCCGTTCGGTTTCGGCGTCGATGGCCTCGAGTCGGGCGACGTACTGCCTGGCGAGCAGGATCTCGAGGTCGGCCCGGCTCGAGTCGGATTCGGCTGTGGTGGGTGAGCTGGGTGGACTCGAGTCTGAGGCGGACGAATCAGTTCGACTCGAGTCGGCGACGGCATCCGACTCGCTCGCGTCCCGGTCGCGATCCGACGCAGTCGCATCCCGGTCGCAATCCGACTCGCTCGCGTCCCGGTCGCGATCCGACGCAGTCGCATCCCGGTCGCAATCCGACTCGCTCGCGTCCGAATCGGAATCGGCGGGCTCGTCGTTCATCGCGATCCCTCGGTGGGGATGGGGTTGGGACGCGGACCGTCGGACCGATCGCGATCGAGTTTCCGACCGCGTGGCGAATCGGACGCAACCCGCACGGCCCGCGGCTCGGCGGTGTGGCCGCTGGACAACGGGCCTTCGGGGTCGTCGCTCGAGTCGGCGCCCAGCAGCGGACTCCTCTCGGCTGGAAGAACGTGGAAACTCGAGTCGCTGTTGGGCGGTCGCTCGAGGAACGGGCGCTCGCGCGTGCGCCCGTAATAGAACAACGGTTGCTGTGCGTCGTTCGCCTCGCCATCGCGGTACTGGGCCGACGCTACGTCTGGCACGTGAACCCTACAGTTATGGGTCCGTAGGCAATCTTGTCGCATGGCTTCTGAATCCCTGGCTGGGAACGGAAGCCGCGTCCGACGTGCGCCAACACGTCGGGCAGTTCTCGACGAGTGCCCGATGGGGCGGCTTCCGTACGATACATTAACCCACGGTAGTAAATACTTTACTCACTATCTCTGAGTGATAGCGCATCTATATTGTCTGTAAGATAAGAGATAATGATCGAATCCTCACACATCGCAGGGAATATGAATACGGTCAGCAATACTGCGAGCGTGGTTCGACAACCTGCGGAGTGGATGCAGCCCGTCGACGACCGAATCCTCGAACTCTTCCGCGAGCACGGAAATCTCACTCCTGCGGCAGTCGAGGAATTCGGTGGTCCCTCGAGCAGCCACGCCAGCCGCAGGTGCAAGCAGTTAGCCCGGTACGGCCTTCTCGAGCAGATCGTGACTGGTCTCTATACGATCACCGAGGAGGGTGAGGCGTATCTCGATGAGGAGTTAGATGCGAGCGAACTCAAGGCGACTTCCGAGACTTCATAGGACTTACCGAACAGTGATTGCGCTACTGTCGCTGCACTCCAAAGCGCGCTTGTGAACACGAACCAGCTCCATCCGAACGGTCTGTTCGTTAGTTCTGTAATATTGAGAGCAGAATATAGATAGAGAGGTCGAATTGTCGGCGGTACACGGCAAAGAAAGATATGAACACAGAAAGTCCGCTCTCGTGTTCATATCCGAGAAATAATTCCTCACAACGTGCAACCGGCGGGAGAAGGGACAATAGTCGTGCCTCTGACTCAGTTGTCCGGAAGACATCGGGTAGACCGATGTCGGAGCTCCCATCCAATGGTGGTGTGTCAATCGGACAGGTTGATCGGAGATCAAGCGCCTATCAACGTTGGAATGATCCCGATCAGTAGCGGGGGTTTACGAATGTCTCAGTTCGACGGAACCTGTCAAGCATGACAGTACTCCCATCCCCGCTAACTGTCGCTTTTGAACAAGGATGATTAAGCCTACTGATTTGGAATATAGGTTGGTTCACACAAGTATCGAGGTCTCGTGTGCATATTAGAGAAAGCAGATCTGTCGACGATCAACCGCCAGAGGGAGAAGAAAAGGAATGAGATATTGCCCTCTCAAACTCACTTAGCTAAATATTCCTATGACGGAAAGTCATCCATTTCTGACCCATAGCCACCTTGTGGCTCAAATTGATTCTCAACTGTTTCAAAAGCCATTTCGGATTTTTTGTCCGGCACCCTATTATTGAAAATCTTTGATTTAACACTTTGTTTTAAACCGGCTGTAGTATTACCTTGCTTATACATAGCTCTGAAATCACGGTTTTCATGTATATCGTCTGAATCGCCATATTTGAGAATTCCAGCGTCTTTGGCAATTTCTAGCAACTCATCAGCCCGTTTATCAAACACAGTCTCCTTCTCTTCTCCCGAGGATCCAACTAAACACAAGTCTTTAAAGCGACCCACGAAATTCTCCCTGTTGAATTCTCGGGGTTCATCAACTTCACCATGTTGTTCTGTCAACAGAGACATTAGTGTCTCTTGGAGTGAAATCATCGGAGGAGCGTTCAATGATAAGTAGACATCTCGGTTCTTTGAATCTTTGTAGTCTATACCATCAACTAGCGGACCATGGAGTTTCCCGTGCTCAATTGTTCCATCTTCGTATTTGAGTACATATTCTTTCTCTGAATCCTCGTCATCATCTGGTTCATAGTCATCATCTACTGTGCAGATGGCATATTCATTGGGTGCACCATGCTGAAGATGTCGAAATTGAACATCAGGATATTCCTCCTTCGCTCTTGTGTAGCACTTTGTTGATTTCACAGCGTTGCTTTGACAGCGTGTTTGAGCGCTTCTCTCCCTGGTTTTCGCAGTAACTTT
>NZ_AOHZ01000107.1 GCF_000337215.1 Natronolimnohabitans innermongolicus JCM 12255
CTAACGGACACCGCTGACGCGGTGTCCTTGCTCTCTTCGATTTCACAGCGACAGCTGACCAGTATCAACAATCTCCTACAGAAGAGCGTCCTCCTTTAGGGTTACAGTGAGATACTGAACGTGATTCACTTCCTTATCACTATGGCCAATCTGTTCCAAGAGTTCCGCCTCATGACCACCAACAACATCTACAACTTTATTGATCCTTGTAGGCCAGAGATCGCTATTTTCACCACTTGGTTCACATACTACGAAGCAAAGATTTGCTTCTCTCCGATTAGTCTCGGCGAGTAGTATGTCTGCAGGGTTTTGAGAAACTTCACACAATGGATCAGTAAACCGGACTTCATACTCAGTCCGATAGCCATCCTCATTATCAGGATGAAACGCATCCTTCACTGCTTTGAAAACTTTGAATGCAGGTTTTATCTCGTTCGTGAACTCTGACCTAACGAGTTCTAATGCTGAGTCATGACTGATGTCATTATATTCTTCTTCGTATTGGTCTCGAAACCGCTCCTTGTCATCTTCTAAAAGATCAGCGAACGAATTAGAAGAATCAACGGTTTCGGGACCCTTCATCATTAAACCTCCATGGGTTCGCAATCAGAGTCGAAGTGGTCTTGAACGAAATTGAATACCCGGAATTGGGGATCAATATCGTTTCCGTCTATCGGATATACTCGGATACTCTCCCAATTGCCTTCGATCTCAGTTCTTCCAAACTTATCTTCATCGATCACTTCTGCACTAAATCTAGTATCTGTTGGGCTTGAAAACTCAGATAGTCCAAATTTCCATCGGTCTTCAGAAAGTCGGGATTCAAATCCTTCCAGTGGAGCTTTTGAGATCGGACTATTCAGGTCAATCTCCCACGGTTTCGATGACGAGATCTTCTGATCTGGATTAACTCCACTTTCAACAGAATGCGCACCACCGGAATTTATTGCGCGCTTCAGAATAAGCTGACGCTCCTTTTGCGATTGGAATAGATCCCAAGCCCTTGTTATAGAGCCTTTCTGATGTGTGATTATTCCCTCCTGTTTCAGACCAAATTTGTACTGATCGGGCCTTTCAAACCGTATGTTTGTAGGGAGGATACCATACTTCTTCCTCATCTCCTTGTATGTTTTCCTTCCATCAACAGCCCAATAGGTCATCGTTCGAGTAACATCTTCTCTCTTCTCCGCAGGGACGTCAGAATACTTAGATCGATGTCCCGTAAAGAACGGTATAATCACATCTGGATCGTCTCGAACAATACGAGCTCTCATGGAATCCATTTCTTGCATTGATATCCAGAAACGACCGATATTTGCCTGAGAAACTATGAATCTCTCAATCGTATCGGGCATTTCTTCGGATATGTTGGCAGTGGTGATGAATATAGGAAAATCATCATCATAGTAAACATAATAAGGGATAGCTCTACCATTGCTATTAGCTGAAAGTAACTCCAGATTCTCCTCATTTTCTTCCCAAATCCGCTCAAAGTTTGATTCGATCTCCGAGAAGAACTCTCTTCTTGTATTGAAATTATTAACAGATCCAATTATGTTGACATTCCTTCCAACATCATCAAGGACATCATTCCGATCAATATATTCGAATAAATTCCGCTCATTGGAGAAAGTTTGCCCGCTAGCATCTAGGAAATCAAATTCGGGCATAGATCGTGAAGTCCGGTTTCTGTATATGTAATATCACCAGAGGAACTTAGTCTCTACTATCCTCGAGTGGATCGGCCTCAGTTGGATCGTCGTTGACTGAATCTCCATCGGTCGCATCATCGTCAACTGAATAATCGTTGACCGAATCGTCTTCTAACCAATCTTTGCCAAAGAGTGACTTCCGTTCATTAGCTAAATCCTCTATCTCGTCCCATAGCTCATTTTGATCAACTTCTGGGATATCATCATCTGCTCTCACTGAAGAAATTATACCTTTATAATTCAGAGCTTTTGTATAGAATTGAACTACCTTTTGTATATCATCCGATTTGAGTAGCCCGATATTATTGACATTCGATTCGAATACTAGTGTTGGAATTGATTCTGTAGGGGGCATTTCTTTTGGCTTTAGATAGTCTTCTGTTGAGGCTGAAGGTTTACCTCGAGAGTTCATCGTGTCCTTGCAGGTCTCGATTCCATTCATTCCCCTAATTTCCGACTTCAAGGCCCGCTTTAGCTTGATTCGCTCAACTCGTTGTTTAACAATATATGTGGCAAGTCCACCTGTTAAAATCGTAGCTGCAATTCTAAGCCAGTCTGGAACCCATGAGAACCAACCTAATATCGATCCACCATTCTGGGTCGTTTCATTTGCTGCCTGAATTAGGAAATCCATCTTATGGAAACCTTGAGTCGTGCTTGAATAATAAGACATGAGATAGACGATGGAGGTGAGTGAAAGACCCCCGTTTCATGTGCTTCAACTGGAACTCATGTACGGAGACAGGGGGAGGGCTGTAATTTTTTTGTGCTGTCCCCTTGGGGACAGTGCGGAGGCGGGACGGTTGATTTGTGACCTCGGCCGTAGCCACACCGAATAGTCACGCCGCCAATCTGTCTCACCCTCGAGCGGGGTGACTCACGGTCGGCCGAAGCGGTCGCACCACAACTCAGCCGATAGAGCGAGGACATCGAACCTCGAGATCGCCCGCGAACACGGAAATCTCACTCCTGCGGCAGTCGAGGAATTCGGTGGTCCCTCGAGCAGCCACGCCAGCCGCAGGTGCAAACAGGTAGCTCGGGACGGCCTTCTCGAGCAGATCGTGACCGGTCTCTAATACCTGACGGCCTCTCACTAAGTTAGTTGTTCCTCTAGAAGTATGATTACGAGTTCCCTGTGGGGAGCCCATCAGAAGTCGTCTTCTGTGGAAGATATTTCTTCATTATCAGGACTGCAGTAAATACCCTACGTATTCTATCGATTTTGATAGTCCATTCACCGGGAGACCGTCTAGAACGGTGGAGCTGCTCTTAGAGAACGTGGGTATTCCGACAGCTACGATCGCTTTTGAAACTCGAGAGAGTACTGCAGTGCCCGGATTACAGGTCAGCGACCTCGCAGCAGACGCCTGGGTTCGAAACGGGCGGAAATCAGACTGTGGGCTGACTGTAAAGCAGAGTCCGCAACTGCAGTTCACAACGGAGTAGCGCTGTTACTCGTGTTGCGTCGCCGGAACTTACCAGCCGCATGGAACTCAGTACCCTCAAAGAGGAATCGCCGCTCCCTGGGACACCCATCAACCTAAATATATATCCACAGGGCCGATAAAACTACAGCTATATCTCCCCTGTGGAAAAGTTACGCCAGCGATCCAATGGCGACCGAGAGAGCACACCGATGTCCGAATTCGAAACCAACAACACGTCGATCCCCGATCCGAACGATTTCGACCTCGAGGAGGCCGACGTACCGTCACGCCTCGAGTACCGAACTGCATTCGAAGAGGCGCTGACACAGCACGGCTTCCCGGATACGCTCGTCCTGTCCCGCGAGCGGGCGGAAGACGTCTTCCACGACCGACGCCTCGAGATCCTCGACTACCTGACGGACCACGACCCGCACTCGGTTCGCGCGCTCGCCGACGAACTGGGGTACGACAAAGGTGCCGTGAGCCGCGACCTCCAGACGCTCGCCGGTCTCGACGTCGTCGAGTACGTCGAACGCGGCCGTGCGAAAGCGCCGCGACTCAAACACGAACACGTCGTTATCGAACCGGTCGTCTGACTCGATTCGAGAGTTCATCGTTCTCGTCGCTGCGTTGCATAGTCGGTGGACGTTGCCGATCGGACCATCAGCACACTGAGGAAACGTGACACCCTCCGCGAAATGGTTCTGCCCGGTGGCGCCGTGAGTGAGCCGAACGCCGTCAGGGAGCACGTCACGCGGCCGTCGACGCCTTCAGCGAGGAGGGCCACGGCGTTCCGACGCGAGAACCGGAGATCGACTACTGACTGACGCCAGCGACCGAGAACTGAGTCAGTAGTCCGTCACGTCGACGACCGCCGTCGTTTCCGGGTGGGTGAGATCGCTATCGCTCGAGACGACCGTTGCATCGCGGGTTCGACCGAGCGCTGCGACGAGCGCGTCGACGCCGTCGAGAAACGGACCCTGTGGGCCGATTTCGTCCGCAATTCGCGCGGCCTCGATCGAGAGCTCTCGATCGACTTCGTAGACGTCGATCCAGGCGAGGGCGTCGATCGCCCGATCGACATCACCCGCTGGGAGGTTGCCGATCCCGACGATCGTCTCGGCGTAGGCCGGTGCGGGAGTGCTCCATCGTTCGTCGTCCCCACCGTTTGCCTCGTAAAACTCCTTCGTGGCGGGCTCACCGTTGAGATAGTCGATAAGGAAATTCGCGTCGAGAACCTTCATGGATCGCCGAGCCGTCGCATCCGTTCGCGTCGTTTTTCAGTCGCGTTCTCGCGGCCCTCACGAAGGCGATCAGCCTGCTCGTCCGAGAGGATACCGAACCCGTCGTCGAAACCGGCCTCGGAATCTTCCAAGACCCGCTCGAGGACGTCGTTGTAACTCTCGTTCTCTCGCTTTCGCCGCTCGAGTTCGCGTTTCACACGGTCACTGATCCGGATCTGCTCGTTTGCCGCACCCATGTGTTGACATCAGTGTCGACGCTACTTCGGCTTTTGGTTACCGCCAGCGGTATCGTGAGCCGCGATTGCCGGACGCTCGCCAGTCTCGATCGTCGAGTCCGTCGAAGAAAACCGTGCGAAAGCGCCGCGATTCAAACACGAACACGTCGGTATCGAACCGGTCGTCTGGCGCAGTTCGAGACCGTCCGCTCGTTCTCAACGTCATGCGACAGACCTCCCAGAGAGCAGTCGCGAACTCGCCCGCCTCGTCGATCGGCACCCGCCGAAGGTGTCCCAGAACGTCGCCGAACTCGCCGACTACGGACTGCAATCCATCGAGCACGGCCAGTACTCAGGGGGAAAATGCGCAGCTACTGTAACGATTCCCGGAAACTGTGTCACTACATGACCGGAGAGAGACGCCACTGAAAGCTCGTAGACGAGCCCACCCCCTGAAACTGCTCGCCCGCCGATAGCGCGGTCAAGCTTCCGGCGGCCCAGTTCTCTCTCCTGACGATCTCCCACCGGAACGCGACCGCTCTGGAGACGCGTGCTTCGAGCACCCCGAAATGCACTCAACCGATCCAGACAGAGGGGTGTGCGAACTGGGCAGGAAAACCTATTGTGATACATATATAACACTAGAACATGGATACAGATAACCTGAACTCGGGAACGGTACCCGATTTTTCTTTTCGTATCCTCGCACTTTGCATAGTCTTCCTCGTAGCCTCGAGAGTTGCTATGGGGTGGGTATACGAGTTTATTTCTAACGGAAACTGGTTGGCTGGTATCTCGGGTGGTATACTCGCGAGTCTTCTCGCCTATTGGCTCTACACGATCGCCGTCGACTCTCCGAGTGAGGAATAACACTCCTCCCTACTGGGATGTGAGTTACCGGCACCGAATAGCCGGTGATCAATCTGGCTGTTCACTGTCATCCATCAGGGACGAAACGATGAGCCGTTTCGTCCCGCGCCGGAGGAGACCACTGGCTGCGGGTTCGGAGATATCCAGCGTAGCGGCGACCTCGCTGAGCGTTGCGTTCCGTGGGTCGTCGAAATACCCTGTCTCGAGTGCGACGAGGAGTGCCTCTCGTTGGCTCTCGGTCAACCCCGCGTCCGTATCCCCTAAACTAGCGTAGTCGTTTACGCGCAGTAACTCGATAGCGATGTCGTTCTGTTCTGCATAGTCCCATACCGGGGCCAGATTCGTCCGGTCGGGCATCCATACCGTTAGAATCCAACCGGTTCCGTCGTTCTCCATGTCGAGTATGACGCCGTTCGCGGCCGAAATAATCGGTGAGACGATCTTCGCTTCGTCCGTATACTCGAAGCGATAGATCGCCTTCTCGTCTCTGGTTTCGATAACGCGTTCGAACTCGCCGATGGTGTGATCGTTCCGCAATCCGTCTTCGAACTGGGTGAAATCGGGAGACTGAACGCGGTAGAAGAATTTTCCCGATGTCGGGTCAGTTCCCGCCTCTAACACCGACTCGACGTTCGAACTCCGGTCGTGAGCGACTGTCTTTGTGAGCACGATATCAGGGTGCTCGACTCGGACGACGGCCGTAATATCGGTCACTGTTTTATCGAGTAGGCACCGTATGAGTATGTATATCTAGTGATGCCCGCAGCAGCATCACTCTCACTCCTGAAATAATCATCCGCTTTGCTTGCCCTCGTCGCCCTCACTGCATCCACCGAGCGACCTGCAAAAGCGATCGGAATCCACGAAATCTTCGAGACCCGGTATAAATGGATTATTCGATTAAGAGGGAGACCAATGCGGACACGGTCGGTATACGATATGTATGGCACAGAGACACCGTGTCGATGACCGGGACAGCGACACTGAGGCAACGTTCTCCCTCCTCGCCGAAGTCACCCCACCGTTCGAGACCAGTCGCTTCGAGCGTCTCTGGGCGTCGCTGTGCAACCAGTACGGTGACTCTCGATAATGGGGGTCCCCGAGATAGATTCGGCCGTGTTCTTCGGTTCGATTACGATGGTAACCTGGGGACTGTGGGTAGTCCTGGGCAACGCTGCGTCGGAGTCGATCGATCCGAGGACGGCCGCCGCGATCTCCTACCTCGTCGCGGGACCCCTTGCGCTCGGATACATCCTCGTTTCGGACGCCTCGCTTGCCGTTACTGCAAGAGGAGGGCTGCTCGCCGGCGTGGCCGGATTGTTCACCGGAATCGGTCTGATTTCGATGTACATCGGCTTCTCCGGAGGGTCAACGACCGTCGTGTCTACTCTCGGGGCGATGTACTTCGTCGTCGCGGCGCTCATCGGTATGGTCATCCTCGGAGACGAGGTTACGATAACGAGATTTGCCGGGATAGTGTTCGCAATTATCGGGGTCATCCTGGTTTCCCAGTGACATCCTTCGCGCCCTGAAGGGCGCGGGATTACCCCCGCGAGTGAGTAAAGAGGGTGCCGAGACTCCGATCGTTCGGTTCGACTCTAGAGCAAACCAAGTCCCAGCAGCGCCGAAACGACGCTGCCAACGATGCCAAGCACTGCGAGAATCGTTCCCTTTTGCTTTCTGCTCATGGTTTGAGTACGCAATTCAGGTGCAAAGAACTTCGGACGCGTTCTGTGGGCGAGGGGTGTCAACCGATAATCACGGAGCGTACTCGGAGTGCGAACAATCACACGTGCCGTGAGTCCCGTAGCGAACGGGAAGGACAGGTGATCGATTACCCGTTGCGCTACGCAGTCTGTCTGTAGCCATCAACGAACATCAGTACGACAAAGACTGCGATCGCGATGAACAGCATTAGCCCCCCCGCCGTAGTCAGCCCCGAAGACACGCCAGGCGATAACAGCTGTAAGCGCCGAAATCAGGCACATCACAAAGAGACGCTTGTCGGAGGGAGTGGCCATACATGACAGTAGTTTCCAACCGAACAGATACGTTCTAGAATTAACCGCGTTCATCGAAAACGGCCGTGCGAAAGCGCCGCGACTCGAGGACAAACGCGCCGACGACGGACTCGTCGAACCCGAAGACTGCAGCCGGTGATCCTGATACTGTCGGACAACAGTCAGTGCGCAGTCGGGCGTGAATTTGCGGTCGGCTCCGACGGCGACGACCGCAGTAGCGCGGCCGATCGGCAACGAGTGTTGTCCGGCAGTATGAACGACACGTCGATCCCCAGCCGAGCGATTTCGACCTCGAGGACATCGGCGTGGATCTGCCGTCAACGGCTGATAGATTACTCTTCCAGACGTAGTGCGCCGAGTAAATATGCGGGACCAACGAGCACGGCCGGTACGCGGTACTTGCATCGACTCGCTCAGTTACGCACTCGAGTACAGCCGCTATTCACAGGGCGGATGTACGGTCTACCGTAACGATTCCCCCAGAAACGTCAGGCGCGTGACTCGCCGCCCTCGTCCTCGAGTCCACCGCCATCAACGTCGGTTCCGAAGCCGAGATCGATCTCGCCGCCGACGGGCGCTTCGAGCACCACCGTTTCGCCGGCGGTCATCGAGTCTCCCTTCCCCACGGTAACGTCCTCGAGGTCGATTTCCGGTGGAAACAGGAGGTCGACCCGGCTGCCGAAGGCGATGTGACCCAGTCGGTCGCCGCGCTCGAGGGCGTCCCCGGGTTCGACGTACGGGTGGATCCGCCGCGCGAACGCGCCGGCGATCAGCGTCACCTCGAGGTCGTCGTCGGGTTCGTCGGGCCTCGAGTGGGAGCGCTCGTTGCTATCTGTGTCGCTCGAGTCCACCTCGCCCTCTCCTTCGGATTCGCCGTCGGGAAGGTTCGACGACTCGGTCGTACACCGGACGTGGACCCGCTCGTTTCGATCCGACTCCTTCGAGAACGCGGGTCGGTTAGCCCCCGAGACGTGCTCGACGTCGATCACGGACGCCTCGACGGGCGCGCGGACGACGTGGACGTGCCAGACGTTCATGAAGACGCCCAGTCGGACGCGGTCGCCCTCCTCGCGGAGGACGGAGACGTTGCCGTCGGCCGGCGAGACCACGCCGGTCGGCGGCGGCGTGCGGTCGGGATCGCGGAAGAAGGCGAGCGTCCCCGCACCGAGCGCGACGGCGATGAGGCTTATCGTGGCGCTGAACAGCAACGCAAACGGCGCGGCGATCAGCGGCGGGATGGCGTACTTCCAGGCCCCCGGCGCGAAGTTCATGTCTCAGTCCACGGCGTCGTCTCGTATGGCCGTTACGATGGGTGACCCGGAGATCGAAGCTACCGCCCCGTGCGCGCTCGCGGAAGGGTCATGTAGAACGTCGAGCCCTCCTCGGGTTCGGACTCGACCCAGATCTCGCCGTCGTGGCGCTCGACGATGCGCCGGCACAGCGCCAGCCCGATGCCCGTCCCGTCGTACTCGTCGCGGGCGTGGAGCCGCTGGAACACCCGGAAGATGCGGTCGGCCTCCTCCGGCTCGATACCGATCCCCTCGTCGCGAACCGAGAGCTTCCACCGCAGTCCCTGCCGCTCGGCGTCGACGTGGATCCGCGGGGGCTCGTCGCCCGAGTACTCGATCGCGTTCGACAGCAGGTTCTGGAACAGTTGGCGAAGCTGTCGCGGATCGCCGCGAACCGTCGGCAACTCGGCCGTCATGATCTCGGCGTCGGCCCCCTCGATCATCACCTGCAGATCCGTGAGCACGTCCTCGAAGACCGCCTCGAGGTCGACGGGCTCGAACGGTTCGCCCTGGGTCTCGACGCGGGAGTACTCGAGCAAGCCGTCGATCATATCACGCATTCGATTGGCGCCGTCGACGGCATAGGTGATGAACTCCTCGGCGTCGTCGTCTAAGTCGTCGGCGTAGCGACTCTCGAGCAAGCAGAGATACGACGAGACCATCCGCAGCGGTTCCTGGAGATCGTGACTCGCCGCGTAGGCGAACTGCTCGAGACGCTGGTTCGAGGATTCGAGTTCCTCGACGGTCTCGCCGAGGCGGCGCTCGTACTGCTTTCGTTCGATCGCGGTCGCGATGACCGTCGCGACGCTCTCGAGGAAGTCGACGTCGTGGTCGCTGAACTCTCGAGCGTCGCCGTCGTAAACCGTGAGGGCGCCCCACGGATCGTCGAGCGGACCGATCGTGACGCCGGCCCCGCTGTGAACGCCGTGGTCGGACAGCGTTTGGCCGTCGGCGGGCGGGAACCGCGAATCGCGCTCGACGTCCTCGACGACGACCGGATCGTCGGTGGCGAGGGTCGCGCCGGTCAGCGAGTGGGGGTCCTCATCGGTCGGGCGCTTCGTCTCGAACGCGCGGAGGGGGTCGTCACAGCCGACGGCGGACCGGATTCGGAACGCGTCGTCGATTGGGGATTCAGGCCCCGCTTCCGGTTCCCGTCTCGAATCCGGCCCCGGAATCGGACCCAGCTCCGGTCCTGAAGACTGGACGTTTTCGGCGACGAGACAGCACTCGACCTCGAGGGCCGCGGTGATCAGATCGGTCGCCGTCTCGAACAGATCGTCGGAGTCGGGGTTTTCCAGCGCGTAACGACCGAGATAGGCGACCGACTCGAGCTGGGATACCCTCGCGGTGAGCGACTGTTCGACCTCCTTTCGCGGCGTGATATCGCGAAAGAGGCCGACGAAGTACCGGTCGTCGTCGTAGTGAAAGTCGTTGAGCGAGACGCCGAGCGGGACCTCGTGACCGTCTTTGTGTTTTCCGGGGAGTTCGACGTAGGTCCAGTCGATACTTCGGTTTCCGGTCTCGAGATACTGCTGGATCGCGTCGAGGTGAGTCTGACGGAGCCGCGGCGGGATGATGTTGAGTTTGCTCGAGCCGACCAGTTCCGACGGCGCGTAGCCCAGGATCCGTTCGATTGCGGGGTTTGCATACTGGATGTCGCTGTTCGAATCGAGGACGATGATGCCGTCCGGCAGCGCGTCGGCCAGCGCCTGAAACGTCTGGCCGTACGTGAGACTGGAGGCTTCGGCGGTTGCCGGCGCACTCGGCTGTCGATCGACGAGGCCGACGATCCGTGGCGCTTCCTCCGCTTGCGCTTGCGCATCCGCGTCCCCCGTCGCGATCGTCTCGAGGTGGACGTCGACGGAGAGGACCGTCTCTGCTCGCGTTCGCAACGAGAGCGACGTCGAAACGGGCGTCGTCTCCGCGTCGGCGACGAGATCGGTAATCGACGGCGCGTCGGTCTCGAGCAACGTCGCAATATCGCGTTCGACCAGTTCGGCGCGACTGTATCCGGTCAGCGCGGTGAACGCGTCGTTGACGGCGTCGATGGTCCCGTCGGCCCGGACGCGAAAACCGGCGATGTCGGCCGCTGTAAGGAGTGAGTCCACTCCGAAACCGATCGGATCGTCTCGGCGGTCTGAGTTGCCAGCGGACGGCGCCGACGACGGACCGGAATCCATTGGCAGGGATTGACGAGTCGCGGTAATAAGCGCTGGGTTTGAACCGCTATACGACGGTTCTACTCGAGTTCCAAATGCGGGCGCGAGTCCACGAGTTCGAGAACCGGCGCTCGACTCAGTCCCAGAACGACTGCGTGCGGGCGTATTCGCGTTCTTTCGAGAGAATGTCCCGGTAGAACTCGGCTTCGTCCTCCCGGAGCCGGTTGATGATCTGGGCGGCGTTGTGCGGGCCGACGCCGCGGGCGGCCATCGCGATCACGGCCTGCTTGCCGTGGCTCTGGACAAGGCTTGCACTGCGGTAGGCGCGTTCGGTCATCGTCTCTTGTTCCTCGTCTTTCTCCGACGCCCGAACCGCATCCACTACCTCGTCGGCCCACGGATTCAGCGCCGCGATCCGGGTCGAACCGCAGTTGCCACACTCCGGTTGCTCCGAGACTCGTCGCACCTTCGTCTTCGATTTCCACTCCTTGCAGTGGGTACACAGCAGGATGATCCGGTCGTTCTGGATGCGCTCGCGGACGGTGTTGATAACGCTCGCGTCGGCGTTCTCCGGCGCGAGCAGTTCCTTCCCCCCGGACGAACGTCCGCCCTGTCCCACCGGCGTCCGGCCCCGATGGGTCACCAGTTCGATCTCGCCGGACTGGATTCCCTCGAGGACGGCGCTCGCCCGCTCGACATCCAGATCCTCGTGGAACACCTCGCGGATCGACTCCTGGTACATCGGCGTGTCCTCGAGCGCCGCGAGCAGTCGCTCGTTCGAGAGCCGACCCGACCCGTTGCCCTGCCAGCGCTTGAGCGCGCCGAACTTCGCCGAGACCTGCGCCAGTCGGAACGCGAGCGCGTCGGAGTTCTTCAGCCCGAGTTCGACGATCGTCTCGACGTGGTCGGGATCCGTCCCCTCGAGGATCCCCAGTACGTCGCTGGTCGCGACCGAACTCGGTACCTCGAGTTCGATCCGGTAGGGGTCGGTCTCGAGGCCGACCGACGACCCCGACTGCTGTCCGAGAAGCGACGAGAGCACGCGTCCGAGCGTCTCGTTTGCCGTGTGGCCAAAGGGCGCGTTCAGAACAACCGTCCGTCCCCGGCGCTCGAGGACGAGCCGGTCGGCCGTCGGCATCGGCGCCTCGGCCTCGACCTGGCGCTCGAGTTGCTCGCAGGCCTCGGTGAGCGTGCGTTCGTCGCCGGGGTATCGATGGGTCAACTCCCGACCCACTGCGGCCGCGTCGGCTCCCGCCGACAGCTGCGGCTCCGCGACAGCCCTGATCTCGCCGACCTCGCCCGCCACGGCCGCGGGGACGGGAATTTCCTGACCGATCCACGACGGCACCTCGCCCGCGGGGTCCTCGATCGGACTCACCTTGACCCGTCCCTCCTCGTCGTCGATTTCGGCGATGCGCCACATCTCGCCGCGCTGGATGAAGACCTCGCCGGGCTGGGCGAAGTTGACGACGAACCGCTCGTCAAGCGTGCCGATCTGGCCCCCCGAGGCGATGTCGTGGACCTCGTAGGTCTCCTCGTCGGGGATCATCGAGAGATTGGAATAGACGTACTGCCAGGTTCCCCCGGTCGTCTCGAGTCGATCCTCGCCCTCGTCGAACCAGACGATTCGGTTGCGGTGCAGTTCCGAGACGACCTCGCGGACCGTCTCCTCGGGAACGTCGCGGAAGGGGTACGCGCGCGTAACGGTATTGTACGCATCGCGGAGGTGCGTATCCCCGCGGCTCTGAACGATCCCCGGGAGCTGATTCGCCACGACGTCGAGGCTGCCCTCGTGGATCGCGGCGGGTTCGACCTCCCCGTCGCGGGCGCGTCGCGCGATCGACAGCGCCTCGAAGGTGTCGTCGGGACGCGTCGTAACGATCGTCCCGCGCGAGACCTCGTCTTGCCGGTGTCCCGCCCGGCCGATTCGCTGGAGCAGCCGGGTAACTTGCCGCGGGCTCTTGTACTGGATCACGTGATCGACCCGCCCCACGTCGATCCCGAGCTCCATCGAGGACGTACAGAGCAGGCCGTCCAGCTCCCCCGACTTGAACCGATCCTCGACCTCGATTCGGGCTTCCTTCGAGAGCGAGCCGTGGTGGACGCCGATCGGAAGCTCGAGTTCGGTAAAGCGCGATCCCAGCGCCTCCGCGGTCTGGCGCGTGTTGACGAAGATCAACGTCGACTCGTTCTCGGCGACGAGATTCCGGATCAGCCGGACGTGACTGGCGGTGTCGGCTTCGGTCATCAGTTCGCCGGCGAGTCGCTTGTCTTCCGCGGTGATCTCCGGCCGGGTAACGGTCACGTCGACGTTGCTGCCGACGTCGATCTCCCGAATTTCGCAGGGCCGGCCGCCGGTGAGAAACTGGCCGACCTCGGTCGGGTCGCCGACCGTCGCCGAGAGCCCGATCCGCTGGAACCCGCCGGCGAGGTCCCGAAGTCGCTCGAGGCCGATCGCCAGCTGTGCGCCCCGTTTCGAGGCCGCGAGCTCGTGAACCTCGTCGATCACGACGTGAGAGAGGTCGGCCAGGGCCTCCCGCAGGCGCTCGCCGGTGAGCATCGCCTGAACCGTCTCCGGCGTCGTCACCAGCACGTCCGGCGGATTTTCGGCCTGTTTCCCCCGCTGATACTGGGTCGTATCGCCGTGGCGAACGTCGACATCGAGGCCCAGATAGTCGCCCCACCACTCGAGGCGTTCGCGCATGTCTCGGTTGAGCGCCCGCAGGGGCGTGATGTAGAGCGCGCCGAACCCCTCGGGCGGACCGCCGTCGGCGTTTTCGTCGTCCACGTCGTCGGCGAGGAGGTGATCGAAGACGGGCAACATGGCCGTCTCGGTCTTTCCGCTGCCAGTGGGCGCGATCACGAGCGTGTGCTCGCCGGCCGACAGCGGCGGAATCGCCAGCTGCTGTGGTGCCGTCGGCGTCGCGAAACCGCGTTCGGACAGCGCGTCGCGAACCGTCGGTCCGAGGTGCGTAAACGCCGCGAGATCCCCCTCACTCATCGCTCCCGCCTAGGGACGAGGGCCGGATAAGCACCACGCTCGCGGCGGTCGCTTCGGTCGGCTCGCGGCGGTCAGTTCAGTCGGCCCCACGGCGGTCGCTCCGGTCGCGCTCACACCGCTCACACCGGTCGCACCGCTCTCGAGCAGGGACGCCTGCACTCGAGTGCCCCGCATTCGAGGCGGCTACGGTTCGTCGTCGCCCGGTTCGTCGTCGGGTTTGCCAGGTTCGTCGTCCGCAGTTTCGTCGGCGTCAGCGTCCTCGGCGTCGGCCTCGTCCCCCGCAGCGTCAGCCTCACCAGCCTCGGTGTCAGTCTCGTCCGCGTCAGCCGCCGTCGTCTCGAGGTCGTCCTCGCCGACCGCCTCCTCGACGTCCTCGTCGACGGCCATCTCGCCCGGTTCCGCCGGCCTGTCCTGGATCTCCTCGCTCGAGCCGGAGACGACCCGCGTCTCCCCTGGGTCGTCGGCGAGGTCTGCGTTCGCCTCCGCGTCGTCGATCGGATCGTCTGCGTCGGCGTCGGACACGTCGCTCGAGTCGGCGTCGACGTCCGAACTCGACTCGCTCGCGGCGTCGGGCGAATCCGGCTCGCCGATCGGAATTCGTCGCGCCTCGGTGGGAACGGCACCCGCGGCCCGCTCGCGAATCGGTTCGGGAACGGCCGCCGCGGTCCGCGTTCGAGCCGTCTCGAGCGGGTCGTCGGCGTCGGTCGATTCGAGGTATTTCGTGACGAGGTGGGCAACGGCGGCGGTGCCGAGCGCGACGAGGAGCAACGCGCCGACGATCGATGCGTCCGAGGGTGCATCGCTCCCGTTGCGTCCGCTCCCGTGTTCCGAGTCGTCGAC
The DNA here is from genome assembly GCF_000337215.1 of Natronolimnohabitans innermongolicus JCM 12255. Lineage (GTDB taxonomy): Archaea > Halobacteriota > Halobacteria > Halobacteriales > Natrialbaceae > Natronolimnohabitans > Natronolimnohabitans innermongolicus. Next base: position 14,779 of record NZ_AOHZ01000107.1, read on the forward strand.
TGCCGATTCGGACCGGGGGTCGAGAACCGAGCGAATGGACATACTGCGTGCTAGCTGTAGTCGCTGCAAGTCGGTTCGGGATGCCAGCGCAAGCACGCACGACCGCGAGCGAAACCGTTGCAATACGCTACCTGGAACTGGTAATCATTCGTTACTGTACGGTATGGGGTTCATAGATAATATCGTGAATGTCCTTCGCCGCAAATATGGCGAGTCCACAACGGCGGACTGACAGACGACACGGAGAACCGACTGCGACCGACCCGTCGGAGGCTAGGTAACCATGGTTCGGTCACGAGCGACCCTCGTCGCCGGGCTGATCGGCCTCTGTCTCGTCGGCGTCGTCGGCCTCGGTATCATCGGCAGCGCCGGCGCTGACACCGGTGGCGACGCGAGCGTCAGCGAGGAGGCCTACGTCGAACCCGCTCCGGAACAGGGTGAGCTCTACTACGAGGCGAGCGATCCCGACGGCAACTGGGTGAGCTACATCAACCCGCGCGACGAGTACCGCTACCCGGACCTCGGTGACGCCTCGGGCAAGCTCTGCGTCACGTTGCTCAACGAGGCCGGCGACCCGATCGTCGGCGAGACGGTTCCGGACACGACCGTCACGGTCCCGACGGGCGAGGAACTCGAGTGGCACTCGAGCGCTGATCCGATGACGGTCGAATACCCAGTGACCGAAAACTACGACCGGCCGCTCGACGCCGACCAGTTCGGTACCACCGACGACCTGCCACAGGGCGACGGCTACATGGATTCCCACTGCATCGAGATGCACAACCAGCCAGAGGATGCCACCATCGAGTACGGCGAGGCGCAGATCGACGGCGAGCACGCCGACGACATCGAGGTCGTCGGCTACATCCAGCAGGCCCACGACTCCTGGGACTCCGACGTCGATCCGATCGAAGACGCCGAGTCCTACGAGGAGGCCGGTGGCGGCTGGACGTTCCAGCCAGAACACTCCCACGGACAGGCCGTCATCGTCCTGCAACTCGACCGCGACGGCTACGACGGCGGCGTCGACGACCCTGAAAACGGCTCGAGCGACGACGGCGAGACCGCGAGCAACGAGACCGACAGCGCCGAGCCCGAAATCGAGAGCGAATCCGGCGAGAGCGACGATGACGACGGAGACGACGAGATGCCCGGCTTCGGCGTCGCCGCAGCCCTCGCCGCGCTGACGGCAGCCGTCCTCGTCGCCCGACGCCGGTCGGGCTAGACAACGGATCACTCGAAGAATCGAGTCGGCCCGACCGCTGCGACCGTGATTCCGAAACCAGTTCGATTTTTACCGCGTCCCTGAGAGCGTCGAAACGATGACGACCGCAAACGAGCGCGACGGCGACAGCGAAACCGACGACGGGCCGCGCGTTCCGATCGTCTGCCCGGACTGCGAGACGACCTCCCGCGTCCCCCTCGAGTCGGTCGCCGAGACACTCGAACGACACAACGAGGTCCGTCACGACGGTGACGACGTCGCATCGGTCGATCCGGATATCGTCGATCGGATCGCCGATCTCGCCGCAGACGATCTCGGATTTCTCGAGGACGACGTCATCGAGTGACCGACTCAGTCGCGTGTTCCGCCGAAGGAAACGTAATCGCGGAGTCGCTCGAGAATCGAGCCTGCGGACGCGCCGTCCTCCCGGTCCCGATCCCGAACGGAACGCTGGTCGCGTTTCGTCACGGTGTCGCCTTCGTCTCCCGAATCACCGAGGCGGACGTCGGGGCGTTTCGAATCCATGAGCGATGGTGGGGCAGCAAGGGAAACGAACGGACGCCTTGCGAATGAAACCTGCCGGTGGACGAAACTCGGGTGACGGGGCAAACGGCCAACGAACAACAGACAGCGAACAACGGGCAACGAGCAACGAGCAACGAACGAGCGACCGCAGCTCAGAAGACCTCGAGGACGACGATCGCGAGATACAGCTGACCGATCCCGGCGAGGATCATGACCGCGCCGGCGAGACGTTTGAGGGTCTCGCTGTGTGCGGCCAGTCGGCCGGCGCCCGCAACCAGTCCCATTCCCGTCGCGATGGTCAGCGAAACCATCAGGACGACGACGCTCCCGGCGTACGTGCCGAGAACGAGCGCCGCCGAACCGGGCGAGAGCGAGAGCGCCTGCGCGACGACGGCGACGAACAGCGGCGCGACGCAGCCCGCCGCCGCCAGCGCGTAGCCGGCGCCGAAGATCCCAAACCCGAGGACGCTCGAGCGCCGCTTCGGGAGCGCGATCGACAGCGACGGCGCGCGGTCGAAGACGACTAACAGTCCGAAGATAACCAGAATCGCACCGACGAGCGGCTCGAACAGGACGATATTCGACAGCGTCGAGTGGCCGATCCAGTAGGCGGCGACGAACAGCACGCCGAACGTAACGAGGACGCCGGCACCGGCGATGAGTCCACGACTCAGCGCGCCCGAAAGCGACGGCTCCGATCCCTCGGTCTGGCTCACGTAGAAGCCGACGTATCCCGGCAACAGCGGATACGCACACGGCGAGAAGAACGTCGCGATGCCGGCTGTCAGTGCAAACGCCAACGGGAGCGATCCATCGAACATACTCAGTTCATCTCGTCGGTATCTCGCGTTCGTTCGCTCGGTCCCCGCACGTTCTCGTCCGTGCGCTAGACTGGCTCGTATTCAACAGCGATTCCATCCCATCATACGCTCTCGATTGCATCCGTTTACACACCTCCATCCTCGACTTCCCTCGCGTCTGCGCTCCGCGTTCCGCTCTCCGGGCCTCACTCGCTTCCGTCATCGGCCTCGAGTGCAGTTTCGATTCCCTCGACCAGTTCGTCGGCGGTTTTGACCCCCGAATCAGCCCACTGGACGGTGCCCGAGGCGTCCATCGCAACCGCCGTCGGAAACGAACCCTCGAGGTAGCGAGCCGTGATTTCGGCGGTCGGATCGTGGCCCACCAACCAGTCGCCGTCGTGTTCGGCCCACCACCCGGCGAGTTCGTCCTCGGAGATCGCGCCGTTTTCGCCGACCGATTCGTTCGTGATCGAGCAAAACACCACTTCATCGCCGATCCGCTCGTTCGCTTCGGCGAGTCCCGGCATCTGATCGACACACGGGGGACACCACGTCCCGAACAGGTCGATGAACGTCGCCTGATCCGGATCGGGAATCGTGATCGTCCCGGCCTCGCTCCCGGGCGCGTCGATCGTTTCGATCTCGAGTGGTTCTCGCTGCGAGTCGTCGTCGCTGTCGTCCCCGAGAAGCGACTCCATCGAGGGAACGCCGTAGACCGCGGCCGCACCACCGCCGACGACGACGCCCGCACTCGCGATCCCGGCGAGGGCCTCTCGTCGGCGCATCGTTACTCGACCCCGACGACCGCTCGAACGTCCTCGAGGAGTTGGTCGCGATCGACCGCCTGCTCAGACTGGACGGCCCGCGGATACGCGCGCTCGACGATGCCATCCTCGTTGACGAGCGTGATGACGTTGTAGTGTGCGAACGTGTACTCTCCGTGGTCGTGGTCGTCGTGGTCGTCGTGGTCGTCGTGACCGTCACCGTCGTGACCGTCGCTTTCGTTGTGAGAGCCGTCGTCGTGGCCGTTGCCGCCATGGCTAGCATCGTCGTCGTCCACACCGAGGTCAGATTCGTACTCTTCGAGTTCGTCCATGTCTTCGGCGCGATCGAGCGGCATGTTGAACGTCTCAGTCATCAGCGACTCCGCCGTCTCGTACTCCTCCGGTCGGAGGAAGTGCCAGTTATCCGCCTCGTAGTCGATCTCTCGAGCTTCGGCGTACTCGCTGAGCGTGTCGGCCGTGTCCCGCTCGGGGTCGAACGTAAATGCGAGCAACGAGATATCGTCTTCGTACCCCTTCTCAATGGCGTCTTCCTGGGCCCACCGGAGCCGGAGAAGCAAAGCCGGACAGGCGCCGTCCGGGCACGTCGTGAAGAAGTACGTCATCAAAAACGGCCGTTCGCCGACAAGATCGTCACTCGAGACGGTCGTGTCGGCGATCGGGTCCGGCACTGAAAATGACGGAAACTCCTCGCCGTGCATGTGGAAGCTCAATTGGGTCGGGTGATCGGGCTCCGAAAGGATAGTGTCGCTGTCGTCGCCGGACAGCGTATCGAGACAGCCGGCAACACCGGCGAGACCAGCGACACCGAGCGACTGGAGGTACCTCCGACGTTCCATACTCGACGTGTGGGAGTGTACGATCAAATGTCCGTTGGTACACCAGCCGAATCTGGGACGGCCGAGAGTCGACCGATCGGTTCGTCGCGATCCGAAATCGAAATCAGTACTGCTCTCGGCCTCGGTCTCGACCGTAGACTCGAGTTAGCACGGACGGTGAGAGAAAGACGACATTGAAACGCGACGGACGCCGACGGGTCGAACGAACACACCGTCTTTCCGGTGAACGAAGGGGAAATCGGGGACAACGGGTCGGTGAGACCGGATCACCGCCACTGGGTTTCGCGTCGAATGACTATCGCAAATTTAAGATAAACTAGAACCTACCTCAGCGAAACGGAAAACGCGAGGTGACGAATCGACCGTACGACTGGTATAACTAACCCGAATTCGATACTACCGTGGTAATTATGTCCCAATCAAAACGATCGACGGTGCGGATCGACTGCCCGGAGTGTGGCTCGAAAGTCGGCACCGCCGTCCCGCCGGGACCGGGAATTCACGACGAACGCTCCCCCAACCGACTCCGCGGAACGGAAACGTCCTGCCACAACTGCGGTCACGAACTCGAGTTCTACTACTACTGATTCGTACGGGTACTGCGAGCCCGTACGGTAGTGCGTGTTGCGAGGGGTCGGTGCGGTTTGTACCGACTGTCGCTGTCTCGTCCGCTGCGACGCAGTAGCACGACTACCGCTCACGAATGGCGTGGTCGTTCGGGCCGATCGTCCACACACCGAGTTTCCGGTGTACGCTGGGACACACTACGTTTCCGGTGTATTTGCTGCGGTCCCGGTGTGTTGGGTTCGACGACGAAACTCGCTACGAAAGCGCGTATCGGGGCGAAAAGCCGTAATCGGAGCCACCCTCGATGACCGAGAGGCGCTGCGTAGTCAGCCCACATCACGAACGCGAGAACCTCGCGAACGGTAACTCGCACACACCGTGTTTCCGGTGAACGAAATCACTGATCCACTGGGAGATTCTCTCACCGTCGCTCAGGCACTGGAATACCACCTCGTCGGTAAGAGAGACGAAACCAGTAGCCAACAGACGAGAAGCCAACGGACGAGAACGCTTCGAACAGGGTGAGGACGACCGGCGGACTGACACACCACGTTTCCGGTGAACTGGGCAATAGGGACGGGACGTCTCATGTTGTTGTTTCTGACCGGTAGCTATTCGAACTAAAGAGAGAATGTGCAGGCTGAGACTGTGAACTGAAACGAACGAGGTCTAAACGAGAGACAGCGACAGCAAGCGCTACCGACCGACGGACGAAAATCGTACGCTGACCGAAGCGGACCGAAGACTGGAGAACGACCAGAGCGCGCGCACACCACGTTTCCGGTGAAACGGTGAGAACGCACCGCGGGTATCAGGCGGTCCGGGGTGTCGCTGGAATCAAGTGGTCCGGGGTGTCGCTGGTACCAAGCAATTCGGGAGGTCCAGGGACAAATGAGGAGCGCGCGCACACCACGTTTCCGGTGAAATGGGGTGAAGAGGGGTGGGGTGGGGTGGAACGGGTAAGGTGAGAGAACTGGGAGAAAAGTCGGATGTAGCAAGTGGGGATAGAGTTGTGAAAGTAAGGGGGTGAGTACGTGAGGACGGCGGTAGGAAATGCGAGGCAAAACGGAGAAAGCGCACGGGAAAGACGGAAACCGGTAAGTTAGCAGTTTCTCGAACAGCAGTAGCAGTCTTCGAGCAATAGTTTCTCGAGCCGAACAGTAGTTTCTCGAGCGGTAGAATCTACACTCGATACCAAGTCTCTATCCACCGCGTTTTGCTTATCCCATCTCTTCCACCGCTATTCGTTAACTATAAATCACTATGGGAGAAAAAGTCCATTGGGTGCTCTCCTAGAATTGGCAGTCGACGTGAGTCGACCGCTGCAATTTCACCGGAAACGAGTCTCTCCTCCCCCACCCGTATCGCGTTCACACCCGTCTCTCGCTACGCCTCTCGTTGCTCGAGCCCTCCTCGAACGTCTCGTGACTCGCTCTGTCGCTCTTTTCTCGTCGCTCCTGATTCTCCGGTCCGGTGTTTCGAAGCGTTGTTGACCGATCCACGACCTGGTGGTCGGTCGACGACTCGAGTCGGTTTCGCTATCGAAGACGTTCTCCGTTCCGTGACTGAAAACCCATTGAACGCACTGTAGACGGTCTGAAACCATCAAATGCTCTTGTTCCGTCCTCGTTCGGACTACCCCCACACCACGTTTCCGATGAATCACAACCCCCGTTTCATCTGGAACCCCCTCCCCCCATTTTCCCGTTTCACCGGAAACGTGGTGTGTGTGTGTTCCGATTTCGTCCAACCTATCTACAAAATTACATACGTCCTCGAGAACGCCGCTATACCAGTTATTCGCCCCGCTTAGCGGTTCACCCCGTCCGAGTCCAAACAGTAAAGACGTTTCACCGGAAACGTGGTGTCACTACTCATGTCGAGTTCCGGCGACGATCTGTTTACGCGCGACGACCCGATCTTCGAGAACAAGGAGTTACTCGAGATCAATCATCTCCCCGAGGAGGGACGCATCGTCGGTCGGGACGACGAAATCGCGGACCTCGCGAACGCGGTCAACCCGGCGATCTTCGGGCAGAGTCCGAGCAATCTCCTCATTTACGGGAAGACTGGCACCGGGAAGTCGCTCTGTGCGAAACACATCTCCGAGCGACTGGTCCGCGTCGCAAAAGAGGAGGGCGTCACGGCGGAGTTCGCCTACGTCGACTGCGCCCAGGATAGCACGGAGACACAGGCAGTCCAGACGATCGCCCACTCGCTAAACGATTCCGACCGGACGGACATCAAAATCCCGGACAAGGGGCTCAGCACGTCGACGTACTACAAGCGCCTCTGGACGGTGCTCGATTCGCAGTACGAGGTCGTCCTCATCATCTTAGACGAGGTCGACAAGCTCGACGACGACGACATTCTTATGCAACTTTCGCGCGCGGGCGAGGCCGGCAAACTCGAGTCGTGCAAGATCGGCGTCATCGGCATCAGTAACAAGATCAAGTACAAGGATCGGATGGACGAACGGGTCAAGTCGAGTCTCTGCGAGCGGGAGTTCGTCTTTCCGCCGTACGACGCCAACCAGCTTCGGGACATCATGCAGGCCCGGAGCGACGCGTTCAAAGACGGCGTCCTCCAGCCGTCGGTTATTCCGCGGGCGGCCGCCCTCGCGGCCCGCGAACACGGGGACGCGCGCAAGGCGATCGACATTCTCCGCTACGCAGGCGAGATCGCACAGTCAAACGGCAGCGAGCGGGTTCAGGAGGAGTACGTGGTCCAGGCCCGCGAGCGGGCCGAAACCGACCGGTTTCGGGAACTCATCCGCGGCTCCACGCCGCACTCGAGGTACGTTCTCCAGGCCCTCGCAGTGCTCGCGCTCAACACGCCCGACGAGGACGGCTTTCGAACGACCCGGATTTTCGACGTCTACGAGGAGATCTGTCGGCAGGAGGGTTCGGATACCCTCTCCTTACGCCGCGTCCGAGACCTCCTGAAAGAACACGCCTTCCTCGATATCATCGAACAGTCCCGCCAGAGCGGCGGGAGCGCCGAGGGGAGCTACACCGAACACCAACTGCTCGAGGATCCCGACGTCGTCCGGAAGGTGCTCGTCGAGACGGACGAACCGTAGTTTCTGTCGCTCGCTTGGGCGTCGTTTCCCTCGCTCACTTCGGTTCTCGGCAGCAGCGCATCCGTCACCCCCTCCGCTCTCGCCGCCAGTGCTCTCGTCCGCAACTCCCCTTTCACCGGAAACCCGGTGTCCGATCCCGGTTCTGATTCCGCTTTTCGCCGAATTCACTGGAAACCCGGTGTCTTCCGGTCGCGCCTCGAGCGATCACGTCGGCCGATACCGGTCGCCCGTCTCCCAGCCGCGCGGCGAGTCGTTCAACCGCTCGGCGCCGTCGTCGGTGACGACGACCAGATCTTCGATGCGGACGCCGAACTCGTCCTCGAGGTAGATGCCCGGCTCGGTCGAAAACACCATCCCGGGCTCGAGTTCGCGCTCGTTGTCGGCAACGATGTACGGCGGTTCGTGGACCTCGAGGCCGACGCCGTGGCCGGTTCGGTGGGTGAACGCGTCGCCGTAGCCGGCGTCTTCGATCACGGATCGGGCGGCGCGATCGATCGAACCGGCCGTCGCGCCGGGTTCGACGGCCTCAACGGCGGCCTGCTGGGCGTCGCGGACGATCTCGTGAACCTCGGTGTACGTCGCCGACGGTTCGCCGACGACTATCGTTCGGGTCTGATCGCCGGGATAGCGGGCGGTGCCGTCCTCGAGGTCGGCGTCGACGAACGCGCCGAAGTCGAGGACGATCGGATCGCCCGACTCGATTTCGCGGTCGCCGCTGTGATGGTGGGGTCGCGCACCGTTCGGACCCGACGCGACGATCGTCTCGAACGCCGGTTCCACGCCGCCTTCCGCGGCGAGCAGCCGCTCGATTTCGGCCACCAGTTCCGACTCGGTCGTCCCGACGAGTTCCGTTCCCCGGGAGCGGATCTCGAGCGAGACGCGGTCGGCGATCGATCCGGCCCGGCGTAGCGCCTCGAGTTCGACCGGGTCTTTCTGCAATCGAAGCTCCTCCAGCACGCCGCTTGCGAGGCCGAACGTCGCGTCGGGGGCGCAGGCGCGAAGGTCCTGGCTGAAGGTTGCCCACATGCGGTCGTCGACGAGGATCGTCGGTCCGCTGCGCTCGTCCACGGCGTCTGGATCTGCGGCGTCAGGATCCGCAGCTGCTGGACCTGCGGCGTCGGCGTCCGTGGCTTCTCGAGCGTCCTCGACGTCTGACAGCAGCGTTTCGACGACCGCGTCGACGAGTTCGACCGGATCGTCCTCGTCGTCCCACAACTGCACCTCGAGTGCGGGATCGTCGATCGGTAACGCGGCGAGCTGGCGGTCGTACATCGTCGGCGCGACCAGCACCGGATCGCCGGTCTGGGCCACGAACAACAGCAGGTGGCGTTCGGAGGGTGACTCCGCGAACCCGGTGAGGTACGTGAGGTTCGGACTCGGAAAGCAGACGAGAAGCGACGCGCCGACGCGCTCGAGGTGGTTCCGACACGCCTCGAGGCGGCGTTCGAAGACTGATGACATCGTGATCGTGAGCGTGGTTCGAGGGTGGACGAAAAGAAGGTTCGTCTGCTCGGCTCTCGACACGACTGCTTGGCCAAGCGAGCCGTCCGGCGATGCGTTCGCTTCTATTCGACTGACTGTCTCGTTGATTCGACTGCTATGGGTGAGCTATTAGGGTCCATGCGGATGCAGGCCGCGAAGCAACTAGCGGCGAAGCTGTTCAATTGCAGCGAATGCGATTCACTGACGAGCAGTTGTCGTCGACGCATCCGAGCAATCGCCAGTTACGGACCGACGGATACGGCCGCGGGACGACCGCCGAATCGTCCGACGGATCGCCGTGTCCGGGATCGCTGATCGTCGTTTCGAACCGGCAGCCGTACCGCCACGAGTACGACGACGAGGCTGCGGCCGACGCCGACGACGCCGAGGCACGAACCGACGGTGTAAGCGAGTCCGAGTCGACGGACGACTCGTCGGCCGGCTCGGACGCCGACTCGAGCGATGGCGGTGCGGAAGACAGCGACGGCCGAACCGACGACGGCCGTGCCATTACAGTTGACGAGCCGACCGGCGGACTGACGGCCGGTCTCGATCCCATCGTCCAGGAGTCCGACGGAACCTGGATCGCCTGGGGCGACGGCGAGGCGGACTTCGCGGTCACCGACGACCGAAATCGGGTCGCCGTGCCGCCGGGGGAGGACGCCTACACGCTGCGGCGGATCGACCTCTCGGAAGAGGCGGTCGAATCCTACTACTACGGTTTCAGCAACCGTGTCCTCTGGCCGCTCTGTCACGGCTTTACCGACCTCGTCGAGAACCGCTCGAACGATTTCGAGTGGTATCGAACGGTCAACGAGCGCTTCGCCGACGCGGTCGCGGAGAACGCGACGGCCGACTCGACGGTCTGGCTGCAAGACTACCACTTCGCGCTCGCGCCGCGGATGATCCGCGACTCGGTCCCGCAGTCGACGACCGTCGCGCAGTTTTGGCACATCCCGTGGCCGACGCCGGGGACCTTCCAGCACTGTCCCGCCGGCCGCGCACTCCTCGAGGGGCTGCTCGGCAACGATCTGCTCGGCTTCCACGTCGACCGGTACGTCGACCGGTTTCTCGACTGCGTCCGGCAGTATCTGCCGGCCGCGCAGGTCGACCGAGAGCGACGGACCGTCACGTACGAGGGGACCACGACGCGCATCGTCGCGACGCCGATGGGCGTCAACGCCGGTACCTACGACGAGGACGCCCGCGATCGGTCGTCGGCGGACGTTTCGTCGCTGTTCGACCGCTACGAGATCGACCCCGAGAACGTCATCGGACTCGGCGTCGATCGCCTCGACTACTCGAAGGGGATCCCCGAGCGGCTGGCGGCGGTCGAGCGGTTCCTCGAGTGCAACCCCGACTGGCACGGCGAGTTCACCTTCATCCAGTCGGCGACGCCCTCTCGGACGGAGATCGAGACCTACCAGCGCCACGGCGACCTCGTTCGAAGCGAAGTCGAGCGGATAAACAGTCGCTTCGGGACCGACGACTGGCAGCCAATCGTCTACACCGAGGACTACCTCTCCAACGCGACGCTGTGTGGACTCTACCGGCGCGCGGACGTGATGGTCGTCAGTCCGCTGGTCGACGGGATGAACCTGGTCGCCCAGGAGTACGTCGCCGCGAGCGTCGACGGCGACGGCTCCCTCCTGTTGAGCGAGGGGACCGGCGCCCACGAGACGCTCGGATCGCACGCGCTCACGATCGACCCGATCGATACCGACGACTTCGCCGCCCAGCTCGAGGCGGCGGTCTCGATGCCCGCCCACGAGCGCCAGTCGCGGATGAACACGCTCCGGAATCGCGTCTTCGACCGCGACCTCGAGTGGTGGATGAAGACCCAGTTCGACTGGATTCGACGCGTTCACACCGACGGTCGCCGAGGCGGCTCCGACGGTCCCGTCGACCGAGAGACCGCGACCAGCCGCCGCCGGCAACCGCGCTCGAAGCCGGTACGCGGTCGCAGGCAGACGGTCGCTCGCGGTTCGGACCGGCGTACCGACCCCGGCCGCCGGCTCCGCTCGACCGATGGCGCTGCTGACGACACTGGCGCTCGCCCCAGGTCGCGAGCGCACCCACGACCACAGTCGAGGTCGAGACTGGATTCGGCCGCTGGATCGGCGCCGAACTCGAGGCCACGCTCGCACTCGAATGTACGGCCCGGCGGCACCGAACCGAACTCGCGGACCGATAGCTCGGATATGCACTCGCGGGCCGACAGTTCAGATACGAACGTGCGGGCCAACGGCTCGAGAACGAACTCGAGTACTGACGCTGACTCGGACCCGAATTCGAATTCGGACTCGGATTCGGATCGCGATTCGACCGAACGAACGTCGACCGTATAATATGTCGGTGGCAGACGCACGCGAGACGCCGGCGCCGCTGTCCGACGTTCGGCCGCGGCTCCGGTCACGTCTGACCGGGGCGTCCCGGTTGGTGTGCTGTCTCGACTTCGACGGGACGCTCGCACCGATCGTCGACGACCCCGAGGCGGCGACCGCGACGGCGGCGAACGAGGCCGCGGTTGCGACGCTTTCGGCCGAGCCGTCGGTCACGACGGCCGTCGTCAGCGGCCGTGCGCTGGCGGACGTCCGCGAGCGAATCGACGGTCCGAGTACGTACGCCGGCAACCACGGCCTCGAACTCGAGCGCGAGGACTCGGTCGCCGTCCACCCGGTCGCGAGCAAACGCGCCGCGCGCATCGAGGCGGTCTGTACGACCCTCGAGGACCGACTCGCGGACGTACCGAACGTTCGCATAGAGAACAAGCGACTGACCGGAACGGTTCACTTCAGATCCGTGCCGGAGGACGTCCGACCCGAAGCCAGACGGCGGACGCGAGAGACCGTCGAACGGCTCGGCGGCGACGCGCTCGAGGTTTCGAGCGGCAAGCGGATCCTCGAGATCGAGCCGTCGATTCCGTGGGGCAAGGGAAACGCGGTCGCGCTGATCGCGGCGGATGCGCCCGACGACGCGGTTCCGATCTACGTCGGCGACGACGTGACCGACGAATCGGCGTTCGAGACCGTCGAACCGGAGGGAATCGGCGTTCGCGTCGGCGGCGACGAGCCGTCCGCCGCCTCCGCTCGCCTCGAGTCACCCGACGCGGTCGCGACGTTCCTGGAGTGGCTCGGCTCGACCGGCGTCGAGTTGCTCGACTCGGAGTAAGCAACCGCTATCGGGACGTGTCGGCTTACGTCTCGTTTCGGCTCGCGTTCACCTCACTTCTGTGCCAATTCACCATCCACAAGCCGACCCGTTCTCCGGCGGCCGTACCGTCACGCTACGCCGGGAGGCGCTCTCTTCGCGTATCGATTTCCTGACTCATTCTGTTTTCGCAGTCACTCTCTTCTCATAACACAATTCTAAAAGCAGAAACTATTAGTTACCACTGGAAATGTAGTACCGTGTGAGAGTGAACGTTAGTGAAGCTACGCCAACCCACTGATTTCCTGATCCTGGAGGCGCTCGAGGAGGAGGGCCGAAACGTCGCAACGAACCTCGCCGAACACACCGGCAAGAGCCGGAAAAACATCAATACTCGGCTTCCGGTACTCGAAGATTACGGGCTCGTCCACAAGATCGGTCCGGCAGAGCGCTCCGGGCTGTACGAAATTTCGTCGCTCGGACGGGCGGCGCTGGTCTACCGCGATCAGTACGACGAGGTCGACGACTTCGAAGCGCTCATCGAGGGGCCGAGTGCGGAGGTCGGCGGCTCCGGTGAGTCCAAGACGGGCGTCGTTCCCGGTGAAACTGAACGCGACGACGACGGCTGAGGGCTCCAGTAGTCAGTGAAACGATTCACCACTGATCGTACCGCTGTCGTGCGATCAGGTGTGAAGTGACGTTCACTGACGACTGTAGAGCAAGCCTCCGTTGTACTCGGCGAGTTCCCGACGCGCGCAGGTCGAGAACTCGAAGCTGAGTTTCCGCGCGTGGTCTCCCGGGTCCGGATAGCTCGCTCCACAGTGGGAGTGGTCCCCGTCGTAGTTGCTGCTCCAGGCGTAGCTGCTGAGCATCGGCGTCGCGACGATCGCGTCGCCGTCGCGAAACGAAACGCCGTGTTCGTGCTGGAGGCCGAGCGCGTGACCGATCTCGTGAATGAGTATCTGCATCGTCCGGATGCGTCGGTCGTTCGGCACGACTCGCCGGTCGGTGTCCACTTCCGAGAGGTCGTACAGTTCGTCGACCGACTCGAGTTCGGCGATGTAGCGAGCGCCCCCGACCGACGCGACGTGTGGCAGCCCGTAGCCGGTCGGCGCTTCCCGCATCTGCCCGTCGGTCACCAGCAGGTTGACGTCGCTGACGGGGTCGATATCGCGCCGCCCGACCGCGCCGGCCGCGAGCGCCACGGGCCACTCCCCGCTGCTGGTCACGCGGGCGCCGTCCTCGGTCGACGTCGACACCGGCTCGCCGAAGGAGAGCTCGAGCGACCAGAACTCGAAGTCGAGAAACCGCTCGAGATACTCTCGGATACGGTCGGCAACGCCGTCGTACTGCGCGGCGCCCTCGGAGAGCCAGACGCGAACCTCGACCGTGTCGACGGGCTCTCGAGTCGCATACGCGAGCGTCCCGACGGAGGCGAGCGAGCCGAGCGAGCCGAGGAAGACGCGCCGATTCACACCGACTACTCTCGCCCTTCCCTCCCAGTTTGTATCGGTTTACATATTCGTCATTTATGGTTGTTCGCGAGCCGATGACACTCTGAAAGCGGATTCACTCAGGTGGGACAGAACGCAGCGGCTCGAAGCGTTCGGAGCGGGCTCGTTCGGCTCGCTCAGCCGCGTCTCGCCGGCCCTGCGGCCGCCGGGGTCGAGCGTCCCGGAATCGGCCGTCGCGTATCGACGACGCGGGCGCCTCGGCCGTCGACGCGGAGCTCCGCCCAGGATGGGAGGTCGTCGGTCGGGGCCAACAACAGGAGTCCGTCGTCGGCGGTTTCGACCAGTTGTCGATCGGGATTTCGCTGTCGGAGACAGGCCGTCCACTCTCCGCTTCGGAGTCGCTGTACGCGCTGGTGGTCGGTGTAGTAGCGCCCGTTCGATCCCTCGTAGAGAGACTCGACTCTCGCCGCGCCCATCACGTCTTCGCGCCCTCCGCTGGCCGACCGCTCTCGATCGGTCGATTCCCCGGCCCGTGTTCCCAGCCGCAGCGCCACTTCACTGTCGCGGTTCGAGCGTCGGATTCGATGTGATTCGACGCATACTCCGAGGTCCCCCCGCTGCGACGGCGGATGGCGGTCGACCGTCGCCGACTCGTCGTGCACATTTCGTCCGAACGAGCGCGCGTCTCCCGCTTCGACGCTCGGGTTCACATGCCGCACCTTTAAGATCTCGTGACTGTCCCGTCCGGAGGCCGTTCGGTACCGCAGCCCGCCTCAGTCGCCATCGGCACCGCCGCCCCCGACGTCGAAGAACTCGTTGAGGACGGCTTTCAATCCCTTTCGGAGGTGCTGGTGCATCGTCGGCGCCGAGACGCCCATCGCCTCGGCGATCTCCTCGCCAGTGCTCTCCCTGGGCCAGTCGAAAAAGCCGCTGTAGTAGGCGAGTCGCAACGTCGTGAGTTGGCGATCGGTCAGCTGATCGAGGATGCGATTGCGCCGTTCGACTGCGGTGCGGACCGGGTGATCGACTTCGCGGCGAGCGACGAGTTCCGTGTTCTCGTAGATCACCGTGAGCGCTTCGGCGATCTCGCGGACGTTCGCATCCTGTGAGACCTCGATCAGGCAGGTGCCGACGCCGTCCTCGACCGTTACGTCTCGGATCGTCGCGCCGTGGTTCGCGAGCGTTCGAACGCCCGATTCCGCGAGTCGTATCTCGATCGTACAGCTATCTCCGCCGCCGTGGATGAGTCGACACTCCTCGATCGACGAATGCTCGCCCGCCGCCGACAGGACGGTCTCGCTATCGATGCCGGTGACGGTCACGTACTGGACGGTCCGACCGCTCGTCGTCGTTCCGGCCCACTCGAGCGAGATCGTACAGTCGTACGATTCGGAGAGATCGAACGAGAACGTGTCGCCGCCGTCGATCCGGAACTCGAGTTCGACGACGGTGTCCGCAAACAGCAGCTGTCGGCTCTTGACGGCCATGATCGTAAACCCGATCGTCTCTCCGAGGAGGCTGAACCCCGCGCGCTCGCTCTCGCTAAACGCGTCTTCGCGACCCGCGAGAACCGTCAGCACGCCGTAGATCGAGTCGCTGTGGCTGATCGGGACGGCGATCGCGGAGCCGACGTCGTCCGCTCGTGCGGCCGCCCGAACCGGTTCTGAGAACGACTCGTTCGTCGGAATCGACCGGACGGTCTGTACCTCACCCGTCTCGATGGCCCGCTGTACCAGTCGCTCGTGGGTCGTCTCGTCGTCGGTCGCAGCCTCGAGGTATCGCTGTGCGTCGCCGGCACCGGTTCGATACGAGACGGTCCCTTCGCCGGTCCGCTCGACGATCCAAGCGCCACAGTACAGTTCGGAATCGACGAGTTGGTCACAGACCTCGTGTTCGATGGTATCCCGCGAGGGTGCCTCGACCAGCGTTTCGATCACCTGTCCGACGGCCGTGTTGATCTGATTGAGCGTCTCGAGTTGGTCCTGTCTGGTGCGCAGTTTCCGTTCCCGTCGGACCCGTTCGGTGATGTCCCGGGCGAGCCAGACGACGGCCCGCTGTCCATCGATTCGCTCGTCGAGCGGGACGACCCGAGCCTCGTACCGTCGTCGTCCCTCCGTCGTCAGCGCCTCGTACTCGACCGACTGGACGTCCTCCGTTTGTAGTGTTCGGTCGATACAGGCCTGTAGCGTCGCGGCGACGTCGTCGGGAAAGACGTCGGCGAGCTGTTGGCCCGTCATCTCAGACGCCGTCGTCTCGTACCGGGCGGCGGCGTCGGGACGAAGCTTCGCCTCGAGATAGGTCCCGTCGGCGCCGATGACGAACCCCTCGTCGGGAAGTTCGCTCGCGAGGACGCGGTGATAGTCGCCGGTCGTCCCCGACGGTGACGCCAGCCGCCTTCCGTCGCCGCTTCGAGAGGACTCGAGCACCTCGATGAGGGCGTCGAGTCGCTCCGTCGCGGGCACCGATGGGATGTACTCGGTTGCGCCGCTGCGAAACGCCGTCGCCGCGAGCGTTTCGCTGCCGGCGCCGGCTGGCGGGGCGACGACGATCGGACGCGTCGGGTCGATCGCGTGCAGCCGATCGAGAACCGACCGCAGTCGGTCCGGCGACTCGAGTTCGACGACGGCGACGGGCGGCGAGTCAGCGCGGCCGGTGCGCTCGTCGCCGTCCGCGCCGCCGTTGTTGTCGTCGCGAACGTCGCCGCTATCCGCTCCAACGGATTCTGGAGACACCGTCACCACCTCGAACCCTGTCTCTTCGCGAAGGTGTCTCTGCAACCGACTCGAGTGAGTCGTCGTAACCAGAACGAGCGTCTCGGGACGGTGCTGGAGGGACATGCGAAGGCGAGGACACGCCGATCGTCAGTGTTGAACGCGTCTCTTTGTGTCATGATCGTATTAGAATAAAAGCGTACTGGTAGATTTCCCGCGGCCGGATGACGATTGGCGCCGGAATATCCCTCGTGCGTTACTGTTCCCGAGGAATGGTTTCTCGCACAGTGTAGAATGTGTACACGGTGTAAAGCGTTTACACGGTGTAGAACGTGTGTCCGGTCTCAACGGTCAAGGTAAGCGACGCCACCGAAAAGGACTGCGAATCACGCGGCCGCTCCGGCACGGTTGGCCGCGGTGGTTTCTGTCTTACAGTTCGCCCTGGTCTTTGAGGTCCTCGATGACGTCGTCGACGAACGACTCTGGATCGTCGTACGGGAAGTCGCCACCGGAGGTCTTGGTGTTCAGTTCCATCGCGGTCATCGAGAAGTCGCCGGACTCGAACTTCGTTCCCGGGCCGTTCGGCAGGGCCGGAACGAGGTCCATCGGGTTCGAGATGGGGTAGTCTGCGCCTTCGAACGCGTCGATCATCTGCTCTCGGATTTCGTCTTCGTCTGCCATTGCACCTCTCACTTACAGCCGATAAATAATAAATTTGCAGGTAGTTGCTACGCCGCGGGGGAGACGGTACCCGTTCGATTCTGCGCCGTCGATACCGCCTACTCTCCCGTGGGTGATAATAGTTCGCACAGTCTGCGCGCGCCAGGTCTATCCTGAGAACCAGCCAGCAGAGATCGAACCCGAGCGATGACATCCGTATCCGGTCTCCCTCACACCCGCTCCTGTCCGTCATTGCTGACGTAACCCACGACGGACCGAGGCTGTGCTGGAGCTGGGTACGGCGGACCGTCTCAAAGTCGACGCATGAATTCCGGCAGAATGCCGCGCTCGCTCGAGTCGGCCGCGGCGGCCGGGTCGGCGGCCGCTCGGTCGACGTCGTCGGTCGAGTTTGGCTGGCCAGCCGACCTCTGCGTCTCGGCGGTTCGCTGCTGGCCGGACGCCGATCGGGTTGTCGCGTCGGTTCTGTTGGAGCGGGCGGCCGCCGCTCCCGCTGCTCGGTCGCTCCCCGTTGTGCTGCTGTCGTCGGGGGCTGATCCGTCAGTCGCGGAGCCGCCGTCCGCCGCAGCGTTGGTTCCCGCATCGGCCGCCGGGGCTCCACTGGCGGGTCCGCCGGCCGCACCGCCCGCGATCGCGTCGCCGAGTTCTTCCTCGAGCTCGAGTACCGCGTCGAACTCTTCTTGCGTTCGCGGCCCGAAGTAGAACGGCTGTTCGGGGCGGAGATACTCGCGGAACTGGTAGTTGGCGACCGCCGCGCCGGCGAGTGCGGGCACGACGAACGGTTCGACGCCGAAGACGGTCGGTCCGGCGGTCAACACGACGAGCAAGACCGACAGCGGCGAGTAGACGTAGTACGCGAGCAGTCGAAACCAGCCGCCGACGTAGCCGTCGATGACGTAGGCGTAGAGACCGTAGGCGCCGACTACCAGCCCGAAATCGGCGTACAGCGAGACCAAGACGCCGGCGCTGCCGGCGATCAAGATGTAGATGTGCGTCGCGATGGCGCCCATCAGAACTGTGGTGCGATTGACGTACGTTTCGTCGAGTGCCATCCCGACGACGAGCACCGCTAGCTGGAGCAGCGGCACTGCGATCCACCAGGGGAGGGAACTGACGAGGAATCCGAGGGACACGTCGATCACACCTACTCGTCTGGGGGAATCCACCCCACTCGCTTTAACGTTCGTTTCGTTTCGAGACTCGATACGAACACCGAGTGGACGCCACCCTCACACTCGCATAGATAATCTAACAAGTCTTCGAAACAATAATGAGGGCGGAGCGAAGACCCTAGCAGTATGGCGAAAGATACCGTCAGGTACCCGGACGAGGTCGTCGAGGCGATCGACGAACTGGTCGACGACGGTATGTTCGAGAGCAAATCCGAATTCTACCGCTTTTCTGCCGAGTACGTCCTCACGCTCGTCAACAACAATCACGACGTGAAGACGTTCAACTTCGACGAGATCAAATCCGAACTCGACATCAGCCAGGCCGACCACGCGAAGGCGCTGGGTGCTGACGGTGGTACCTTCTTCCTCGACGCCGTGATCACGGTCCGAAAACACGGCCTCCGCGGCGACTACGAGGCCGCCGAACGGTTCATCGACACCCATTACGAGTCGACCGACCAGGAGTGTATCATCCTCGAGGAACTGCTCGGAACGTATCGTGGCGGGTCGGCGTAGCCGTCCGTCCCGAAACGCGTCTCACTCGAGGGTCGCAAACGGCTCGCCGAGCGCCTCGAGGTCGACGTGGTCACGGACCAGCGCCGCGGCGCGGTCGTACGGCGTCGCGTCCGTCGCCGCGTCGGCGTCCCCCTGACGGTCTCGACCGATTACACCGCCCCAATCGACGCCCGCCTCGCGCGCGACGCACTCGAGAAACGCCGTTCGTACCGACTCGTTGTCGAACAGGCCGTGGAGGTAGGTTCCAAGTACGTTCTCCGTCGCCGCACTCGAGTCGCCGAGCGGTCGCGTTACGCTTGCGTCCTCGAGCGTCCGCGTTCGGCCGGCGTGGATCTCGTAGCCCGAGGCCGTCCCCTCGGCGCCGGCGAGCAGCGGCGTCGCCGAGCCGTCGACCGGGACGGTCGTCTGCTCGAGGCGCTTTGTACCCTCGAAGCGCGTCTCGACTGGCAACAGCCCGAGTCCCTCGACGACGTCGTCTTCGCTCGTTCCCTCGAGCGAGGCGTTGGTGAGCCGCTCGCCCAGCAACTGGTAGCCGCCGCAGACGCCGACGATCGGTCCCTCGAAGTTGGCGAGCGCGTCGGCGTAGCCGGCATCGCGGACCGCCAGCAGGTCGTCGACCGTGTTTTTCGTTCCCGGCAGGACGACTGCGTCGGGGGCGACCGACTCGAGGGCGTCACTCGCCGTCTGCACCGCTCGATCGCCCTCTTCTCGACCGTCCTCGACGGGAAGGAACTCGACCGAGACACCCGGCTCGGCCGCGAGCGCCTCGAGGTCGGTCGCGTTCGAGATCCGCGGGAGCCGGGGGACGGCGATCGTCAGCCGTCGATCGGCTGGAACGCCGTCCTCGGCGCCCAGCACGCCCCGCTCTCCCGTCCCGGGCAGTCCGACGCTGTCCTCCTCGGGGAGGCCGGGATCGTCGTAGGGGAGCACCCCCAGGATGGGGACGCCCGTCCTCGCTTCGATCTCCTCGATGCCGGGCTCGAGCAGGCTCGGATCGCCGCGGAACTTGGTGATGACCGCGCCGACGACGCGCTCGCGCAGCGTCTCGGGCAGGAGTTCGATCGTCCCGTAGAGGCTGGCGAAGGCGCCGCCGCGTTCGATGTCGACGAGCAACAGGATGTCGGCGTCGGCGAACGCCGCCGTCTCGACGTTCGCCAGATCCCGATCGTGGAGGTTGATCTCGCCGATGCTGCCGGCGCCCTCGGCGACGATCACGTCGTGGTCGGCCGCGAGCCGCCGGTAGGAGTCCTCGGCCGCGGCGCGAGCCCGGTCCCAGTGGCGCTCGTAGTACTCGCCGGCGGGGACGTGCTCGCGAGCCGCGCCCTGGACGACGAGCTGGCTCTCGCCGTCGCCGCGGGGCTTGAGCAACACCGGGTTGCAGTCCGTCGTCGGCGTGATTCGGGCCGCTCGAGCCTGAACGAACTGCGAGACGCCGATCTCGCCCCACTGATCGTCGGCATCGCCGGCGTCGCCGTTTTTGTGTTCGTCCCCCCCTCCGGAGTCTGCCCGCACGACCACGCGAGCGTTGTTACTCATGTTCTGTCCCTTGTACGGGGCGACCGAGACCCCACTGTCGGCGAGCAGTCGGCAGAGACCGGCGGCTACCGTCGACTTACCGACGTGGCTCGCGGTCCCAGCGACGAGCAGCGTTTGTACCATCCGCGTGCGGGATGCTCACGCGGCTCCGGTATCGTCCTATCGATTCTGCACCGTGACGGGGGATGTGGCTCGACACGAACTCGAGTGAGTTCCCCGAGCCGACCACACGCTGCTGTCGAACCCGGCTCGAGCGGACTCGAAACGGCCGTTCGACCGTCAGAAGGTTACTCGTCGTCGTCTTCGTCGTCTTCGTCGTCGTCCCCGTAGGGTTCTGGCGGCTGGCCGTCCTCGAAGGCCAGTTTCTCGCCCTCGTGGGGCTCGATGTGGCTCAGGATCTCGTGGGGGACGTAGCCGATGTTGTACCCCTCCTCGTTGTGGAGGACGATGCCGTGTTCGTACTCCCGGAAATCGAAGCAGTTGATCTCCTCGTAGGCGTTGCCCGGTTTGTAGACGACCTTCATAGCCGACCGATCAACGGGTCGGAGGGTCTGAGTGTGCCTTGCGAGTGAAAGTCGCTTTCGGCGCGGCGTCCGCCGCCGGATCACTGCGTCGGCTCCCCGTTCGCCCGCGCCGCCTCGAGGTGTCGACGTTCGATCACCACTTCGTCGGCCTTCTCGTTCGCTTCGTCGGGCTCGTATCGATCGGCGACCTCCCGAATCGCCTTCATCGAGGCCGTCCTGACGAGCGCCTCGAGGTCGGCTCCCGTGTACCCCTCGAGGTCGTCGGCCAGCTCCGCGATATCGACCTCCTCAGAGAGCGGCTTCCCGCGGGTGTGGACCTCGAGGATCTTCTCGCGGGCCTCCCGGTCGGGTTCGCCGACGAGGACGTGCGTGTCGAGACGGCCCGGTCGGAGCAGGGCGGGATCGATCTGGTCTTTGCGGTTGGTCGCGGCGAGGACGACCAGGTTGGGGTTCTCGCGCATCCCGTCGAGTTCGGTCAGCAACTGCGAGACGACGCGTTCGGTGACCTCGTGGCCGTCGCCGCGGGCGGCCGTGATCGCGTCGATCTCGTCGAAGAAGACGATCGACGGCGCGGCCTGGCGGGCGCGTTCGAACACCTCGCGGATCGCCTTCTCGCTCTCGCCGACGTAGCGGTCGACGATCTCGGGGCCGTCGACGCGGACGAAGTTGACGTCGGTCTCGCCTGCGAGCGCGCGTGCGAGAAGCGTTTTCCCGGTTCCCGGCGGCCCGTACAGCAGAACGCCCGAAGGGGGCTCGGTGTTGGTTTCCTCGAACAGTCGATCGTAGGTCAGCGGCCACTCGACCGATTCCCGGAGGACCTGTTTCGCGTCCTCGAGGCCGCCGACGTTCGAGAAGTCGGTGCTCGGCGACTCGGCGACGTACTCGCGCATCGCCGACGGCTCGACGGCGGCCAGCGCCTCGTCGAAGTGATGCTTTTCGACCGTCGGCTCCTGGTTCCACTCCGCGCGGTCGTCCGCGTCGGTCGGCCGGTCGCGGATCGCGGCCATCGCGGCCTCGCTGACGACCGAATCGAGGTCGGCGCCGACGAAGCCGTGAGTTCGCCGGGCGATCGTCTCGGCGCTGACGTCGTCGGCCAGCGGCGTGCCGCGGGTGTGGACCTCGAGGATCTCCTTTCGGCCCTCCGCGTCGGGGACGCCGATCTGGATCTCGCGGTCGAAGCGGCCGCCGCGGCGCAACGCGGGATCGATCGTATCGACGCGGTTCGTCGCGCCGATGACGATCACTTCGCCGCGGGCGTCGAGGCCGTCCATCAGGGTCAGCAACTGGCCGACGATCCGGTTTTCGGCGTCGCCGTCGTCGTCGCGCTGGCCCGCGATGGAGTCGATCTCGTCGAAGAAGATGATCGTCGGCGCGTTCGCCTCGGCCGTCTCGAACACCTCGCGAAGCCGCTCTTCGGACTCGCCTTTGTACTTCGACATGATCTCCGGGCCGGAGATCGTCTCGAAGTTGGCGTCGACCTCGTTGGCGACCGCGCGAGCGATCAGCGTCTTCCCGGTTCCCGGCGGCCCGTACAGCAGGACTCCGGCCGGCGGGTCGATCCCGAGGCGCTGGAACAGTTCCGGCTCCGACAGCGGCAGTTCGATCATCTCGCGGACGAGCTCGAGTTCCTCGTCCAGACCGCCGATGTCCTCGTAGGTAACCCCGGAGGCAGGCTCCGGATCGGCACTCTGGCTCGGCTCCGTGGTCGTGTCGTTGCTCGAGCGCTGAGCGTTCGAGCGCTCGTCGCTCGCTCCGCCAGAACCGCTGCGTGCGGTCTCGAGTTCGCCGCCGGTGACTCGAACTGTGGTCGTGCTCGTGATGCGGACGTCGCCGGCGGGGTCGGTGTCGGTGACCTTGAACGGCTCCTGGCCGAGTCCCTCGATCCGGATCTGCTCGCCGGCCCGAACCGGCCGGTTCCGGAGCGTCTTGGCGGCCTCGCGCTCGGCGGTGCTCCGATCCGTTCCGGCGGCCGACGGCGGCGCGGACAGCGTGACGCGGTCGGCCTCGGCGATGGTCGACGTGTCCTTCGTTCGGACGGTGACCGTGTCGCCGACGTGAGCGCCCGCGTTCGCGCGCGTATCGCCGTCGATCTGCACGGCGTTTTCCGGCACCGACGGATCCGCGGGCCACATCTTCGCGACCGTTCGCCGCTCGCCCTCGATGACGACGGTGTCGCCGCTCAACACGCCGAGCTGTCGGCGCGCGAGCTCCGGTATCCGCGCGACCCCGCGTCCAGCGTCCCGCTTTTCGGCGGCCCGAACCGTCAGCGAGACGCCGTTCGAGTCCGATTCGCTCATGGGATTCCTTTCGGCCGCGGTACCTTGAGAATTGTCCTCGACGCGACCGTTTGCGCCCGTTCGAAGTTGTCCGCCGACGAGGACCTCCTCTCGTTACAGCGCGTTCCCGAGCAGCCGATCGATCCCTCGACGGAGTCGCTCGGAGGTCGACGGTCCCGAGATGCCGAGTCGCCGTCCCACCTCGTCGGTCGACGCTTCCCGCGGAACCGCGAAGTACCCCATCTCGCGGGCGACCGATAGCGCCTTGTACTGCTCGCGGGTGAGCCCGAACGGCGGATCGTCGGCCGACGACTCCCGGGTGAGTCGCTCGAGGTGGAAGTTCGCACCGCGGTCCGCACAGAACTCGCGATACTCCGCGAGCGCCTCGCGGTCGGGAAACCGGGCGCGACCCCACCAGCCGTCGACGGTGACGATTCCGCCGAGCGGCGTCGTTCCGAGTTCGACGAACTTCCGGTAGATCGGCACCGGCGGATCCCGCAGTTCGATCCGATACAGCGAGCCCCCGTCCGTCTCGTCGAGCGTCGTCGCGCCGGCGACCGTCCCGTCGGCCGCCAGCGCGTCCCGAAACTCGCCGTCCGCGCCGTCGACGACGCGACAGAGCACGACCGGCCGATCGGGATCGATCACGAGAATCCGCTCGATATAGACCGTAACCTCCGGAACGGCCGAAACGGCGTCCGTCAGCGGCAACTCGAGCGACGTCACTCTGTACTCCGCGATGAGCCCCATGTGCCCGTCGTTCGTCGGGGAAACTTAAACACCCTACTGTAGTAGATACAAATTCATCGGAAATCCGGCGCTACCTACGAGTGTCAATGGCAACCGAGAGCGACCCCGCGATGCAACTGGACACGTCGATCCGGTCACACAACTACTACCGAAACGCCGTCAAAAAACACTGGGACCCCCACGAAATCGACCTCGAGGCCGACCGCGAGGGGATCGCGGAGCTGCCGGAGCCGGCCTTCGAGGCGCTCAAAGAATCCCTCGCGCTGTTCGGCGCCGGCGAGGAGTCGGTGACCGAGGACCTCGCGCCGCTTGCGGTCGTCCTCGAGGATATCGACGACCAGATGTTCCTCACGACGCAGCTCTACGAGGAGTCCAAACACACGGACTTCTTCGACCGCTACTGGCGCGAGGTCGTCCACGCGGAGGAGGAACGTCGCGGACAGGCGCTCTCGTCGCCGACCGACGACCGCTGGTTCAACGACGCCTACGACGAACTCTTCGAGCGCAACGAGCGAGCGATGGCCCGCTTGCTCGAGGCGGATACGCCGGAGAACCGCGCGAAGGCCCACTGTCACTACCACCTGACGATCGAGGGAATCCTGGCCCAGACGGGTTACTACGGACTCACGCTCGCCTACGGCGAGAACGAGCCCGAACTGCCCGACCTGCCGGGACTCGTCGAGGGGCTGAAACTCGTCCGCAGCGACGAGGGTCGCCACGTCGGCTTCGGCATGGCGAAGCTCAAGTCGCTCGTGAGCGACGGCGACGTCGAGCCCGACCTGCTCCGCGAGACGGTCGGCGAACTCGTCCCGCTGGTCCAGGACAGTCTGGTCAGCGACGACGGCGCGACGTCCGACTCGGGGCCCGGCCCCAGCCCGTCGCAGCTGTCGGAGTACGCCTACACCAAACACGAACAGCGGATGCAACAGATCACCTCGGCGAGCGAGAATATTCCGGACGTCGAGGAGCTGACCGAACTCGAGGCCTGATACGGATTGCTGTCCCGATGTCCCGGCGCAACCGCCGCCCGTGTCGCGGGTGCGCCGGAACTGACGTACAGTAAACCGTATGAACCCGGATCACTCCGACGAGATAGCCGTTCAGTCGGGTTCTCGGGCGTCCGAATTCGCCTGATCGCCGACGTCGACACCGACGGAGTCGGGGTATCGAGCGGAAACCACACTTCACGTCACGCATTCCTCCGACGACCGAGCCGACAGCGGTGACTCCGTCCGCTCCGGCCCCTCTCCGGCGTGTCGCGTCGGTCCGATCTCACCTCACACTCGAGCGCGCCGCGACGGCCGCTCGCGGCCGCTGCCGGAGAAACGCATTTCGGCGTTCGAATCGTACGCGTTCCCATGGTAGTCCAGACCGAACGGGACGATTCCACGTGGTGGGAGTGTGAGGATTGTGGGCTGCTGTTCGACGAGAAAACGGACGCGTCAGACCACGAGACCCACTGCGACGGCAGCGAGCCGTCGTACATTCAGTGAGTGCGTCGGCGCCCGTCGCCCTCACTCGAGTCGGTCGCGGTGCTCGGCGGCGAGTTCGCCGGCCTGCTCGAGCGTGTGGACGTCGGTCCAGCGGACGCGGGCGGCGTCCTCGTAGGCCAGAGCGGTTTTGAGTTCGTCGCGCAGGACGCCGTGACCGACGGCCTGGACGACTCCCGACTCGTCGCCGAGTTCGTAGACGCCGGGTCGATCGGGCGCGCTCGAGACGGCATTCCGGTCGAGGTCGCGCCAGGGTTTTTGTAGCGGCATCGTTACTCCCGCTCGGGTCGGTTGTTGTCGTCCGCGTCGTCGCTTTCGGTGTTCTCCTCGTCGTTCTCGGGCCCTTCGGCTCGCTTCCCGTCGTTCGAGTCGGCGTCGAACTCGCTCGAATCGCCGCGGGTCGCGTCGACGTCGTCGACAAGTTCGTAGGCGTGTTCGCTCATCTCGTCCTCGGCGAAGACGAACACGCGGCCGTCGACGACCGAGAGGTCGGCCTCGACGCGGATCGAGTACGCTTCCGTCGACACCGACACGCCGGGAAACAGCGTCTCTTCGTCGTCGCCCTCGAGCATGACGCGGCCGACGCCGGTCGACTCGAGGATGTCGTCGTGGGTGTTGCGGTCGTTGATGTAGGTCATGACGCCCTCGACGCCGTCGGGATCGGTGACGAGAACGTGCACTTCCTTTCCCGGCGGCGTCGTGATCGCCCCCTCGACGGGTTTCGGCGGGCCGTGGTAGAAGACGTCCCGTCCGTCCAGGTACTCGACGACGACGCCGCCCTCGACGAAGTCGACGCCGATCGTGCTGGGTGCGACGTTATTGCGCGCGCTCATTGACGTTCGATTCGCCGGGACCGCGGAAAAGCGGTGCGTTCTCCCGCCTTCGATTTCGTCTCTCGCTCGGCGAACCGGCGCGGAGACCGCGCCGATCGCTCGAGTCACCGTCGTGAACGGAATCCGGAGAGACCGTCAGCCGTAAATACGCGGTCTGAGAGAGTGTGACTATGGACGGCCGTGCCGTTGCCCCAGCAGCCGGGACGATCCTCACCGCCTTCGCCACCGGAACCGGTTCGGCGTTCGCGGTCGACCTCGAGACGACAGCGACGGTCGAACTTACCAGCGACGGCGAGTTCGTCGGCGAGATCGACGACCGCCCCGAGGAGGACACCAGCCTCATCGAGCGCTGCGCCGAGTTGACCGTCGACCGATACGCCGACCAGGCGGGACTGAACGCCGACGACGTCGGCGCTCGAGTGCTGACCGAAAGCGAGATTCCGATGGCGGCCGGGCTGACGAGTTCGAGCGCCGCGGCAAACGCGACGGTGCTCGCGACGCTCGACGCCCTCGAGATCGTCGACTCCGTCGACCGGATCGACGCCTGCCGACTCGGCGTCACGGCCGCACGCGACGTCGGCGTCACCACGACCGGCGCGTTCGACGACGCCAGCGCGAGCATGCTCGGCGGCGTGACGATCACCGACAACGACACCGACACGCTCCTCCAGCGCGAGGAAGTCGACTGGCACGTGCTGGTCTACACGCCCCCGGAGCGAGCCTACAGCGGCGAGACCGATATGGACGCCTGTCGCCGGATCGCCCCGATGGCGGAGCTGGTCGAAGAACTCGCTCTCGACAGTCGCTACGGCGAGGCGATGACCGTCAACGGCTTCGCCTACTGCGGCGCGCTCGAGTTCTCGACGGCCCCGATGCTCGAGGCCATGCCGGACGTCACCGGCGTGACGCTCTCCGGCTCCGGCCCGAGCTACGTCGCCGTCGGCGAACGGGCGACGCTCGAGGACGTCCGGGAGCGCTGGGACGACCGCGAGGGGACGACGCGGCTGCTCGAGACGCGAACGGACGGAACACAGACACGATCGACATGACTCGACAATCCGAGACGGCCACGGACGGAGGCACCGACGAACGAACGCCCGACGAGATGAGCCTCGACGAACTTCGCGAGGAGATTCAGACGATCGACCGCGAAATCGTCGAACTGATCGCTCAGCGAACCTACGTCGCCGACACGATCGCACAGGTCAAAGCCGAGCAGGATCTGCCGACGACCGACGAAAAACAGGAACAGCAGGTGATGGATCGGGCCGGCGAGAACGCCGAACAGTTCGACGTCGACGCCAATCTCGTGAAGGCGATTTTCCGATTACTCATCGAGTTGAACAAGGTCGAACAGCGGGATAGTAGATAGCACTAAGCGGATTCCTGAGCACGTGTGAAGGCTCGATTGGCAAGTAGACTCTCTGGTTGCTGTTCATTGTTCGTGACGACGATTTAAGTACGGACACTACACGTTCGAATGGAACGGTTCGAGCATCCGCGAGCGAAGCGAGCGGTTCTCCGACAGCGAGGCCGAAGGACGAGCCATCGGCCTTTTTCGTCGAAGTTTTTGCGCCCAGCGAGGGACGCTCCGCGTCCCTCGGGCCGTGTGAGCGGACTCCGTCCGCGAACAGAGAGCGATTCGCCTGCGGCGAACCCAAGGTGGAAAAAGTTCGTTCCCTATACTGATCGCAGCGCACACGTCAGTCTAGTCCGAGGCTCAGTTTCAACGCTTCGTCCACCGCCTCTATCGTCTCTGCATCGAGGCTTCCAAGCACTGAGTGAATCCGTTTTTCGATGGAGACGACACGAATCTGGTCGAGACGGACCGAGGAATCTTTCTCGAACGGCGAGTCCGCTGCCTCAACGGGAACCTCGAACGGATAGCCTCGATACGTTCCCGTCGCAGGTGCAACGATTGTCGTACTGGCATTTTTGTTCCCAACGTCATTCTGGACGACTACCGCAGGACGAGTCTTTTTTATCTCGTGCCCTTCCGCAGGATCGAGCCGAACGATAACGATGTCACCGCGACGAACGTCTGTATCCTCGCTCATTTATCCAGTCCGCCCCACGCCTCGTCCGATGCGTCGTCCCACTCGGCCGCAAGTTTTTCCGCGCTCGCAGAAGCCTCGCGGTACGCAGCAGCAAGTTCGCCCTCGTTTGGGTGGTCAGATTCTACTTCGACGACAGCGACGGTTACTCGCTTGTTCGCGTACTCTGTTCCCAGATAGATTCGACCTCGGTCGTCAGTCTCGTTGGTCTGGAGGTCTCGCGCATCTACTTTTGTCATGTTCCCAACTAGGTTCTACTACTGAATAAGATTTGCCCACTATTACCCACCGCGATATTTTCGATGGATCATACCATGGATTTCATCTACCTGAACAAAGTAGAGCAGCGTGAAAATAGGTAGTCAGTAAGACCGTACTTCGAGGCTGTCGATACGCCCAAAGTGCTTGGTGTTTCTAGTGATAACCGGTTCGTCGTTGAGCAGCGCAGTCGCGGCGATGATACAGTCTTCTCGCTCGATCCGTTCACCGTCGTTGATCAGCCCACCGGAGAGTTTTCCGGCTTTTCGCATCACGGTGTGGTCGGCGCTCACGACGTGTTTCGTTTCCAGTATCTCGAGGATTCGGTCTCGCTTCGTATCCGGCGTCTGAGACCGAGAAACGCCCTCGTAGAGTTCCAAGACCGTCACGGAGGACACTTTCTGTGGTCGT
Organism: Natronolimnohabitans innermongolicus JCM 12255; assembly: GCF_000337215.1. GTDB lineage: Archaea > Halobacteriota > Halobacteria > Halobacteriales > Natrialbaceae > Natronolimnohabitans > Natronolimnohabitans innermongolicus. The sequence continues at coordinate 43,894 of NZ_AOHZ01000107.1, forward strand.
GCTTCCTTTTCAATGATATCGAGAAATTGTTTCGCGTCTTCATCGCCTCGAAGTAAATCGATAATGAACGACGAGTCCTGAATCATTCCGACATCTCGTCGTCTATGGCTTCGTCTAACTCCGCTGTGAGGCGGTCACTCCGGTCTCTGGACTTCGTTCGACCGTCATCGATAGCGGCCTCGAGGTCTGCCGCCTCGTCCTCGGAGAGAATTCCTGTAACCTCGTTCCACGACCGTTCTCCAGCAAGGCGCTTGACGGTTTCACTGAAGCTTTCCCCCTCTTTCTTTCGGGCTTTCAGCCGCTCGTAGGCTTCCTCGTCGAGTGAAATCGTTTTCGTCGCCATCGTAGTACACAGTACTACATGCACGCTTAAAAATACTGGTGCAAAGCCCATTCCGGATTGGCTCGGTGCAACGTAGCGAAAAACCGCCAAAATACACGAAATAGTGTAACGTGAGCTAGAGACCTAACGAAGTAGAGATGCGTGAGAACCGGTAGCACGAGATAGAGATATTGTCATTCATCAGCCGGTTCTAGCGGCACTCGTTCACCTTGATGTCTTTGTAATCTTTCTCCGATGAGAGTACGTTCAGCGTCCGTGTTTCTGCAGTCGCGGCGTGGAACGCATCGAACGCTGTCATTCCCTCGTCGTAGTAGTTGACAGCCTTCAGAACGATTTGTCGTTCTTCCTCGTCCCGGACAGGGACGAGTTCGAGCAGATTTGCCACGAGTGGGACGTACTCGAACTCGTACCGTTCTCGGGCGAGAAGGAGTTCGAGATAGGAGAAGGCCGACGTTTCTACGTCGTACTCGTCGAGTGCTTCTTCTGCTGATTGCTGCAACCAGTCTGAGTCTTTGGCGAGCGCGAGTAAAAAGTCGGTTTCGACGTAGACCGTCATCTATCGTCCCCGTTCTCGCGGGCCTCAGCTTTCGCTTCTGCTTCGATGTCCGCGCGAATATCGTCGACGGATGCGTCACGTAACTCGCCTGCCGCTTCGCGGACTGCAGCGAGCGGGTCGTCTGCAACCGGAACGAGTTCAATTCTGTCCTCGTACGTGACGATGTGGTACTTCTCCCCGTATTTTTCTCGTACGTCTTTGGGGATGTACAACCTCCCCTGCCCGTCCGTTTCTGCTGACATAGATATGATTATAGTGCCATAGACGAAGAATCTTACCACCAGTAGGGAATCGATGGTACAGCCGTTAGAGTTTCATCTGTTCGCACATTGGATATTGTCTATCTGAACAAATTGAGCAGCGCGAGAATCGCTAATTTTACCTATTTACTACTGTTTCTCCTCGCCAATAGCGTCTGCGTTCGGACGCCGAAACGCCTACAGTAACACGCAGGTAGTACAAACGTATGTCCGAAGCGGGCACAGACAACGGCGATGACGAAATCGTCACGGTAAACTTCAAAGTCACACGGTCGTTTCTCGACGAAATCGAAGACACGTGGCGGACGAGAATTTAACGGCCGTAGCGAATTCATCCGGTATACCTTACGCGATGCCGTTGAACACCCCACGTTCGACCGTGATGAGCTCGTTGCACTCCTCGAAGCCGAAGAGGACGTCCGCGAACAACGAACGATGAGTGCCGAAGAGGCACGCGAACGTTTCGGTACCGACGACTCGAATGAGTGAGGACGGCTGGACGTCGGAACTCGCATCGAACGTACGGGACGACCTTGATGCGCTCAACTCGACTGAGCAGCTCCTCCGTGCTCTCAGAACCCTCGCGGTACGCGGCAGCCAGTTCGTCCTCGTCGGGATGACCAGATTCCACTTCGACGACAGCGACGGTTACGCGCTTGTTCGCGTATTCTGTCCCGAGATAGATTCGGCCTCGGTCGTCGGTCTCGTTGGTCTGGAGGTCTCGCGCATCCACTTTCGTCATGTTCTCAACTAGAGCCTACTGCTGGATGAAATCGCCCACTATTACCCACTGCGACGTTTTCGATGAAGCGTACGTGTCCGACGCGTCCGTCGACTCCAATCATCAACTAACAAACCACATTCGGTGTTCGTTCGACAAATTTCGAACACCGAAATCCATGACTGCACTGTCGTCTTGCGATCGCACGTATTCGCTTCGCTGAGAATCATCGATCCGTGAAAAATGATTGATGTGTCGCCTCGAGAATACGGAACGTATGGTCGACGGTGACTCGAGCGACTCGAGCGCGATACGGCGATCGAACGGCGGTGAGAACGGACGGGAAGAGCGTGATCCGGCACAACGTGTCGAATCGGCGGCGGAGTCGACGGCGATCGAGTTCCTCGATTGCGCGCGGGTGCGTGTCACCGGCGAGTGGGCGGACGTTGTCCTGGGCGCGACGTTCGAAGCCGAAGACGGGGAAACGGGGACCGTCGTCGATTCGGTCGGCGCGGTCGAGGGCGAGCGAACGATCGATGCCGCCGCGGCGTTTGACCTCCCGTCCGACGGGACCGTCCTCGAGTCGGTCGAACTGTTCGAAACCGGGCCGGGGATGCCCGGGTTGGGCGCCGAGCACGTCGAGAATCCGTCGCTGGAGGCGTGTCACGCGGAGCAATTCGGCGACGAAACGGACGCCACCGAGGGCGTCGAGTTTCTGGACTGCGAGACGGTTCGAGTGACGCGTCCGGCGGGCGACGCGATGCTTTCGGTACTCTGGTGGGACGAAAACGGCTGGGTCGGAACGATCACCGAACCCGTCGGTAGCGTCGCGGACGATCGGACGATTTCGGCGACCGAGGCGTTCGGCGAGTTCGCACACGGCCCGATCGTAACCGGCGTCGAACTGTTCGAGGGCGATACGCCGCTCATGCCGGGCGGCGGCGACGTGTTCGTCTCGAACCCGGAGACGGACGACTGCCTCGAGTCGGTTCGCGAGGCCGCCGCCGAACCGGACGAACTCGAGTCGGTCGACCTCGATTGAGCTTCGGTCTCGGCTGATCGACACGGTCTTGAATCGATCGGGACGGACCGACTCACTACTGAACCAACCGCGAGAAGACTGCCGTTACGTTTCGGACGCTACTTACGCCTCTTTCGACGCCACGGTCTCCTGCCGACGCTCGAGCGTGATCGAGTCGGACTCGAGGACGGCCTCCGTTCGTTCGTAGCTGGGCGCTTGCTCGAGCGTCTCGTAGTTGTTGTAGCGGGTCGACGTGTAGGCGTCGTACGCGTCGGATTCGAAGGACTCTCGCAAGTCGAGACAGTGGTCGCGAATCGTTCGCTCGGGCTCGAATCCGAGTTCCGTCTCGATCTTGTCGAACTCGACGCGATAGCTTCGCTCGTCGGTCTGGTCGTCGTGGTACTCGATCGTCGCCTCGGGATAGCAGTCGGCGACGACGGTCGCGAGTTCGTCGATTCGGTAGTTCTGTTCGTTCGAGCCGACGTTGAAGACGGTATCGCCGACGTCTTGGATCGGCGCGGTGAGACAGTCGACGTACGCGCGGGCGGCGTCGGCGACGTGGACGTTCGGTCGGTACTGGTCGCCGCCGAATACGGGAATGACGCCTTCGGTGTAGGCTTTCGCCGGGAGGATGTTTCCGACGAGATCGAACCGCATGCGCGGCGACTCGCCGTAGATCGTCGCCATTCGCAGGATCGTCGGCGAGAACTGCTCGTCGGCGAGGTCGTGAAGGACGCGTTCGGACTGGATCTTCAGCCGCGCGTACAGCGAGACGGGGTTCAGTTCGGCGTCTTCGTCGAGGCGCCGGTCGTCGTCCGGAGAGCGCCCGTAGACGCTACACGTCGAGGCGAAGACGAATCGATTGATGCCGTGGTACTTGCACAGCGACGCCAGCAGCTGGGTCGAGTGGAGGTTGTACTCGAGGGTCTTCTCCGGATCGAGTTCGGAGGCGGGATCGCCGACGATGCCGCCGAGATGGACGACGGCGTCGACGCCGGCGATCGCATCGAGGACCGTACTGACCGAGCGCGCGTCGCCGCGGTGCAGCGAAAACCGGTCGGTTTCGGTCAGATCGGAAACACCGGCGGCACCGTAGAAGAGCGGATCGAGAACGCGAACGCCGAACCCCGCGTCCAGCAGCTGTCGACAGAGGACCGAGCCCAGATAGCCCGCGCCGCCGACGACGAGTACGGTTTCGTCGCTCGCCGACCTCTCGACGGTGCTCGCCGTGGTGTTGGTCAGGTCGACGGTCGTGACGTCGGTAACCGTTCCGTCCTCGTCGAGGACGGGTGCGACAACCGTCTCGGAGTCGCCGTCCTCGTCCTCGAGGACGGTCGCTGCACCGTCGACGGTGCGAATCGAGCCGCTCGCGTCGACGACGACTGGGTCCTCTTCGATGACGGCCGAGAGCGGGGTCTCGGGCGTATCACCGTCGAACAACGTCTCTTTCAGTCGTCTGCTCGTTGCGATTCCAACGAGCTGGTCTTCGTCGTCGACGACAACGATTCCTCGGGAGTCAGCGCGGTCGATTCGAGCGATTGCGTTCCGAATCGAAAGTCCCGCATCGGCTGTAACTGGCCATCTCATAGATAACGTAACCCCAACTGCCGCACGTTGCTGGTTCTCGGTCCGTACCGGTGCGGCCTATTCACCTAGTCAGGACGGTTTCCCTTTGTTATGGATCGCTTGGGGAGACAGTCAGAACGTGCTTGATTCCTCAGTGTAGAAATATCCACCACGCTCAATTGTTACTACTCCAACAATCCCATCACGAAGGGACGGTCCTCTCACTATCGTCCACGCTCGAGTCCGGCGCCGACGGCCGTGACGATCCGATCGATCTCGTCTCCTCGGAGATCCGGATGAATCGGAAGCGAGAGCACTCGACCGGCGATCTCTTCGGTTACGGGGACCGTTCCGGGCTCGTAGTCGTACGCGTCGCGGTAGCTTTCGGTCAGGTGAACGCCCGGCTCCCAGTAGACCTTCGATGCGATCTCGCGGTCCGCTAGGGTCTCGATAACGGCGTCTCGATCGATATCTTCCCCCAGGGTAACCGTGTACAGCTGGTAGACGTGTCGGCCGCGGCCGGCGGCCGTGTGCGGTTCGACGCCGTCGAACCCGGCGAGTCCGTCGGACAGTTGCGACGCGACGCGGCGTCGGTTCGCGATGTGGTCTTCGACTTTCTCGAGTTGCGCACAGCCGATGCTCGCGATCAGGTCCGGCATGCGGACGTTGGTCCCGACGTCGACGTACTCGCCGCTGCCGCTCGAACTGAAGTACTCGTCGGAGGCGCGGCCGTGCGACCGGAACTGCTCGAGTCGGCGCGCGAGGTCGTCGTCGTCGGTGACGACGGCGCCGCCCTCGCCGGTCGGAAGGACCTTGTTCTGACAGAAGCTGAGCGCCGCCGAATCGCCGATCGTACCGAGCGTTCGCCCCTCGTAGTCGGCCCCGAACGCTTCGGCGGCGTCTTCGATCAGCGGGACGTCCGCCTCGGCGGCGATTTCGGCGAGCGGGCCGATATCACAGGCCGCGCCGTAGGGGTGGATCGGGAGGATCGCCGCCGTGTCGTCGGTGACCTTCGTCGCAACGTCGTCCGGATCGAGGCCGTACGTCTCGCGTTCGATATCCGCGAAGACTGGATCGGCGCCGACGAGTCGAACGGCGTTGGCTGTCGCGATGAACGTAAACGCGGGGACGATCACTTCGTCGCCCTCGTCGATACCGTGGGCCGTCAACGCGGCGACTAAGGCCGTCGTTCCCGAGTTGACCGTCACGGCGTGGTCGACGCCGAGATACGACTCGAGTCCGCGCTCGAACTCGTCGATGTACGGCCCGTTCGCCCAGTACGACCCTCTGGTGATCGAATCGACGGCGTTCGCCACGTCGTTCTCGTCCCACGGTATTTCGAACAACGGGATCTCGTTACTCATCGAAGGTCGGTTCTCGAGACACGCGATTAAGTAGCCGTTCGTTACTCTCCGGAATGCCGTACTTTCCGTAACTACAATCGGTTTCAACTCGGATCGATCTGGGTCCAGACCGTGCTGCTGTGCTCGCCGATGACCACCCGTCAGCACGGCTCGTTTTCGTGACCGTTCCCGTCGTCCCGTCGGCCACCACAGCTACAGTTTCGGTGCAGGAACGACGACGACCGGCACCGGTGTGTCCGCGGCCAGCGCTCGAGCGGTCGAGCCCAGCTGAGATTCCGTGGTGTCGTCCGAGTCGGCCGAAACGGACGGGTCGCCGTCTTGAGGCGTTACCAGGAGTTCGTCGGCGCCGACCGCAGTCGCCACGTCGCGGAGGACGTCGGCCGGCTCGGCGTCGGTTTCCCGAAGCTCCGTCTCGACCCGTCCGACCGCGGCCAGCCTGACCGGCGCGACGTTGAGCGCCTCCTGTGCGTCCCGTCGTTCGGGTCCCGCCGCATCGGTCGCCGACACGACGGCGACGACCGTAACGGTATCGTCGGCTGTCGCCCGCTCGTCGAGGTAGTCACAGATCGCTGCCGTCGTATGGACGGAGGTCGCGCCGGCGAGGTAGTGCATATCGACTATCCGGCGCGACGTCTCAAAGAAACTGCGAAACGGCCGACGCTTCGAATGGGTGCGCAGGGCTCGCTGACGGTGCTCCGTCGAAAGCTCGACCGAGAACGAGGGCGTCGGTATTCGACCGATCCGCGAAATTAGGACGAAAGCCGCTCGAGACGAGTCACCGATTCGCGGTCGCCGTTTCCATCTCTCGTATCGCTGCGTCTACTCGTTCGCCGATGTATTTCGCGTCTTCGACCGAGAGATCCCTGTGGATCGGCAGACAGATGTGGCGGCCCATCGCCGACTCCGCGTTCGGCGCGACGCCGTCGGTGTCGTACCGATCGGTGACGAACGGCTGGCGATGTAACGGCGGGTCGTACGCCCAGTCGATCGGTATTCCGTCCTCGCGGAGGCGATCCCGGATCCGAGGCCGGTTCCGTCCGTTCTCGAGTGCGAGGGGATACCGCCAGTAACTCGATCGAACGTTCGCCGGAGGCGACACGGGGCGGACGCGTTCCCGGTCGGCGAGGTCGGAGAGGACGTCGTCGTACACGTCGGCGAGATCGTTGCGGTGAGCGACGAATTCGTCGACGTGGGGTAGCTGGCTCCGACCGAGCACGGCCGCCATTTCGGACAGCCTGTAGTTGCTGCCGACGAATTCGAAGCGCGAATCGTCCGTCGCCGGATCGAGACCGCGGTTTCGGATCGCCGCCGCTTCCCTGGCGAACTCCCGGTCGTCGGTCAGGATCATCCCGCCTTCGCCGGCCGTCATCACTTTCGTCGCGTAGAACGAGAAACACGCCACGTGACCGATGCTCCCGGCGGGTTTCCCGTCGATCCTGGCGCCGTGTGCGTGCGAGCAGTCCTCGATCAGGACGGCGTCGTGCTCCTCGCAGAGGTCCCGCAGTTCCGCCGTTCGGTTACAGACGTTGCCGGCGAAGTGGACGACGACGACGGCGGCGGTGTCGTCGCTGATCCGCTCTCGGACCGACTCGACCGAGACGTTGTGGTCGTGGGGTTCGATGTCCGCAAACCGGAGTTCGCCGCCGGTCGACAGCACCGACGTCGCGTTCGCGGCGAACGTCTGAACCGGGACGATTACGTCCTCGCCGCGAACGTCGAGCGTCCGGAAGACCGTCTCGAGCGCCGACGTACACGAGTTCGTCACGATACCGTGCTCGCGACCGACGTACGCGGCGAACTCGCGCTCGAAGGCGTCACAGTGGTCGCCCATCGTCAGATTCGTCTCGCCGTCGAGCATTCGCTCGATCTCCGTCAGCACCCACGCCTTTTCGGGGAACGCGCCGCCCGTCGCGATGTCGTACGCTTCCGTCATGGTCGCTCACTCGTAGGTATTCGTCGGCGTTCTGGCTCACCAGCGGTTCTCGAAGCGCGGATCGAATCGGCGTCCCAGTCTCTCGCCGACGCCCTCACGTACGGTTCGGCTTTCGGATAGATCGTGACCAGTTCGTCGATCATTTCGTCGGTGAGTCGGTCGTACTCGGAGACGCGTTCGACGTATCGGACGATCGGTGGTTCGTGACTCAGCCCCCACCAGATCGGATGTGTTAGCACCTGTACGGTGGACGGATCGGTGAGCCCGTCGATCGATCCGATCGGCGGTCCCTCTCGCCATCGACCGCCGGAATCGGAGATGTACGTCGACATCAGCTCGCGACCGTAGGCGTTTACGAGCCCCGCGATCGACGACGGTCCCTCGAGCACTCGATCCGTCGGCAGGTGAAACGATACCGACGCTATCGGACCGATACCGAGCGATTCGAGCCGCCGGCGTGCCCGGCGAATTCGCATCCGCTGGCGCTCGAGGTCCACGTCATCGCTCCCGTCTTCGCTCTCTCCGTACTCGTGAGCGTAGTGCAGGCCGATCTCGTGTCCCATCGCTTCGATCGTCCGCAACGCCTCCGCGTTCGCTTCGACGTCGTACAGCGGCGAATCCGGAATCACCATGTACGTCGACCGAACGCCGAGTTCGCGTTCGAACCGGGCCAGTTCGACCGCACGGTCGAGACAGACGTCGACGTCGTGGCGGAGCAACGCCAGGGGTTGCGTCCGACTTGCCGTACGGAACGCCGACAGCGGCCGCACGTCGAATCGGGCCTCGAGCGTCTCGATGAGGGTTCGGTAGTACTCGTAACTAAAATCGCCGGACCAGCCTCCGAGGGCCGGTTCTTCGACGGTCGTCATCGGCTCGCACCCCTTCGAAGTAACTCGACGGTCCCGTCCGCACCGACGTTGAACAGGGCGTCGACGATCGACAGATCGCGGACGAACTCGTCGAAACACTGCTCGTATCGTGGTGTGGTGTACGACTGGTACTCGAGGGCGACCTCAGCCGCCTCGAACGTCGACGGCGTCAGGTACGACCGTGCGCCCGCGCCGGAGAGATACCGGTCTGCACCGAGTTCGGTGCAGATGTCGACCACACGATCGGTTTTCGTGCTTTCGATACCCATCTCCGAGGAGCGGACGAACGTACACTCGAGTTCGAGCCGAGCGGCGAGTTCACAGATCAAGTGGATGTTCAACTCGGCGATCGAGTGCCACTGTTCGTCGTAGGTCCGTTCGAACAACTCCTCGAAGGCGTCGTGATACGGGGCGTTCGCGTAGTTGTACGTGAGATTCTTCAGATGGTTCTTCCGCCAACGTTGGTCGGTCGCAATTTGGACGTCCCGAATCTCGTCGCTCGAACCGCTGACCGGAACGGTGAGCCACGTCCAGCCGTCCGGGGTCTTTATTCGGTTACGGTTCGTGAAGGAATTCGCCGAGTACTCGACGTCGTCGAGGAACACGAAGACGTCGCTTCGGAGAATCTTCTCGAAGTATCCGAGCCAGGGAAGGTAGTTCGGTTGATGAACTGCGACGACGAACTCGTCTTCGTCGTCGGACGTCGTCTCGATGGCCGTCGGATCGACCGTCTCCGAGTTGACCCCACGATCCCGAGTCATCCCTTCTTCCACCAGTTCTGTCATGATCCAGACTGATGGTCGTGTTAGTATACTATTGTTATTGTATCCCTGAACTCTATCTGCTCGTTATATTTCCACCTGAACGAGGGAGTCACAATATGTCGGTGTACTGAACGCGGGTGCGTGGACGAGACGACTCCGGCGTCGCGTGAGGATTTTCCGACCCAGAAAACGCACTCGTGACACTATTAGGAGCGGGTCGAATGGTGAATCTGGGGAGGATAGCTGCATTCCACACGGGCGCGGGCTCGAACGCGATCACGTATCGCCTTCGGTCCCAGCGCCCGTCCGCTCCGACAGCGGCTGGCGCCTACAGCTGGTTCGTCGGACCCTCCCGCGCGACGTCCCCGCGACACTTCGGCTCCGACGGTCGCTTCACTCGGTTTCGATCGTTTCTTCGCGTCGAGTCGTCACACTCGTCTAGTGTTTCCCGTACAGCGAGTACGTAATCGCGACCAGTCCGAGCAGCCGACTGACGTTCTCGAGGAAGACTATGACGACCTGCTCGGCGCTGAACAGCGTCGTGACGACGACGTTGATCAGGAACGGACACAGCGTGAGCAACAATAGACCGATGGCGAGATAGAGCATCGACGGAACGTCGTTACGACGGTAGCCGCGGTAGGCCTGGTACGCGATGAGCGTCCCGATCAGCGCGACCAGAAAGAGGCTCGCCACCGTCAATAGTTCGAACAGGGGCGCCTCGTCGAGGCGAACGACGTCCTGGCTCATCGCATCCCCTCCCACAGACGGGTGAACTTGTCGGCGACGTCTTCTTCTCGGTACGTAAGCTCGAGTTCGAACGATCCCTCGTCGAGCGAGAGCTCGAGACGGTCGAGGTTCGCGCTGTAGACGCTGTAGTGGTTGCCGTCGGGGGCGAGTTCAGTCTCTTCGGTGACGAGTCGACACGCCTCGAGGCGGTCGAGTCGGCGATAGATCGTCGGCAGGGACGCATCACAACGGTCGCTCAGGGTACTAGCAGACATGGGTTCGACGCTCGTATGGGTGAGGATCTCGCGTGCGTACTCGTCGTCGAGTACGGCAAGCACCGTCGGGAGGTCGGTTTCCTCACTCACTGCTACCTGTTGGTTCCCGTATTAGTATGAAAAGGGACCCGATTTTTCTGACCCAGAAACTGCTCTTCGCCCCGATCACGAGACGGACGTCGACCGAAAACCGATCGCTCGACGATCCCCACCCCCGTCGCCTCAAAATGATGTAGCGCTATACGATTCATCCGTCTCACTCCTCGAGCCAGTGAAACAGTCGCTCGAGCAACCGCGCTTCCGCCGACGCCGAGAACAGGTGCCCCTCGCCCGCAAACGCCTCGAGCAGCACGTCGGTCTCGAGCGCCGACGCAGCCTCGAGGCTGTCCGCAATCGGGACCGAGTCGTCGTCGCGCCCGTGGAAAATCGCGACGGGGACCGACAGGGAGGCGGCGACGTCGGCGAATGGATACGCGTCGAACGCCTCGAAGAATCGCTCGTCGATGCACACGCCGGTGTCGAACACCAACTCGCCCGTTTCGGCGACGACTGATCGGTACTCGTCGAACGTCCGGTTGTACGTGACGGGTGCTCGAGTCGCGACCGCTTCGACTCGCGACTCGTCGACGGCGGCGTGGAAGGCGACCTTTCCGCCGAAACTCGAGCCGAAGAGGACGAGAGCTGGGGGATCGAAGTACTCGATAACGGCTCGCAGATCCGCGAGTTTGTCACCGATCGTCTGGTCGACGAACTGACCGTCGGACTCGCCACAGCCACGGAAATCGAACCGGACGGCGTCGTACCCCTCCCGGACGGCCCGTTGACAGCGGTGCTCGTAGCTGCCGGTTTTGTCGCTCAGGAAGCCGTGACAGAAGACGATCCAGCCGCGGCCGTCGCCGTCGGAACCGTCGTCGTCAGCCGCCGCGTGGTGAACGGCTGCGACGGACTCGCCGTCGGCGACCGAAATCCGATGGCTCGTTTCGCTCATGGCCGGACCGACGGCGCTCGAGTCCGTAGGCGTTGCTATCTTCCGACCCGCGCGACCGCTCGACTCGGTGTCGCGGAATCGCCGTTGATGGCACAGCGTTTACGCTCGCTCGCCCCGAGTCGTGGCATATGAGCCGCACGACTTACCGGTGTACCTGCGGCGCTCGCCTCGAGTTCAAGCAGGATCTGGAGAAGGAGTTCGGAACGACGACGCCAAACTGGAAGTGTTCCGACTGCGGCACGCCGGTGCCGAGTCAGACCGCCGAGAAGATCAGCCACCAGGATCCGTCCTGACGGCCGACGCGGCCACCGGTACGGCATTGCAAGCACGACGGATATGTCTCGATATCGAGTAGCGACCGGACACAACGATGGACTGTTCTCGCAGACGGACGCTCGAGCTGTCGGGTCTCGGTGCGGTCGGATCGCTGGCGCTGCTCGCCGGCTGTGCCGACGAGGGTCCCGGCGAAGACGACGATGCCGAGGACGAGGAAGACGGGGCGGCAGACGACGGCGACGACCAGGCCGACCATCCAGACGAAGTCGGCGACGAGGGCGACGCCGGCGCCGACGACGAGGCGGAGCCGACCGGCACCGGACCCGACGCGGACGAGGCCGAGGAAACCGACGACGAGGATGATGACGACGAGGACGATGTCGACGACGGCGGCGACGCGGACGCCGACGACGTCTGAGTCGCCGGCTCACGCCTCGAGTGCGGTCCTCGCGCTCAGTCTGGTTCTGCGATTCCCTCGAGTTCGAGCCGTCGATTTCGCGCGTAACGCCACTGCGCGTAGACGTAGTACAGCAGCGAGAGCGCGGCCAGCGCACCGAACGCGAGCGTCGTCACGACCAGCGCGATCAGCGGATCGGTCACGGCCTCGAGGGGCTGCTGGGTGAACTGGGCGGCCGCCGCCTGGTGATTTCCGGAGGGACCGATGACAAATGCGTAGCCGGCGAGCGCCAGCGCGCTGGCGACCCCGAGCGCGACTGAGACGGCCGAGACGAGCCAGCCGCGCCTAACGGTTGGGTCGGTCATCGGTGGTTCGTGGCGCTCGAGGCGACGTGCGTCCAGCGCTGACGCCGACGGTCGGCAGACGTTCGAACTGTGGGTGTGTGCGTACGTAACTCGGATCTGCTCGAGGTCGTTGCTGTCGTCACGAGAGACGTTCGACGAATGCGAGTCAGGGCACTTAGCGCTGGACCTGAATCTGATCGTCGGTTAACCATCGGTGACGCAGAAGGCGAGGAATGGTTCGCTCGACGATGGTTCGTATCCGTCTGTTCAAATCGGTGCTGCTCGCGTCGGTGGCGAGGAGTGCTGCATACTGATTCCAACCGGGAAAATCTCTTTCACGAGGCTATAGTGGCCACTGAACGTCACTGCACGCCAAATTACAGATGGCGTCGCGATCGATGTATAGCTCATTTCAGGGGCGACTATCGGCGAAGTCAGTACTGATATTCGCTTGAAAGAACAGGGGGGAGGGGTGCGTCCGACAAGACGGTGAATGGGGTGAAAACCTCCTCAGCGAACAGTTAGGTATAGAAACATTTTAGTATCTTACTATCCAACCAAAACTGTACTAGAAACAAGAATTATATAACGACCAGATTACAATTTGGGAGTCGTTCTATGGGCCTGTAAAAATGACTTTGTCGGACGCACCCCCCTCCCGGGGAACTAGCTAGCTAATTTGAAGGATCGCTCTTCTGTAGGAGATTGTTGATACTGCTCAGCTGTCGCTGTTGAATCGAAGAGAGCAAGGACACCGCGTCAGCGGTGTCCGTTAGGCATGATTCCGCTAGATGTGTTTGGATCGGAATCGGTCGCAGCGGA
>NZ_AOHZ01000108.1 GCF_000337215.1 Natronolimnohabitans innermongolicus JCM 12255
CGAGAGCCACGGATCGCTGCTGCGACCGTGGCTCTCGCCTCATCGACGCGTCTCAAAAGATAAGCTCACACAGTATCTCCGAGCGTTCCAGCTTCGACGAAAGTTACTGCGGAAACCAGGAAGAGAAGCGCTCAAACACGCTGTCAAAGCGACGCTGTGAAATCAACAAAGTGCTACACAAGAGCGTTGAAGGATAATAGTCGCTCAGATAACCTCTGTAAATCGGAAATAGGGGAATTCGCAATCTCTAATGTAGATTCCTTCCTAGCCGTGGTTTATTTGGTAGAGTTCTTGAGACCTTTGCTAGACGAACTTTCCCCCGTCCGTATTCTCCTGATTTGCTGGACACACCCCCGTGGGATTCTGTTCGTCACACGTAGTGTAGGCTATCACAAGCTCAACCCAAAGCGTCCGTTCTGGACAGTACCCCCTCCATTTAGACAGCCGGACTTGCTGGACGTGGGGGTTTATGTACAATGAATATATAATTTGTGACCATGAAATCGTTCGGTGATGAAGACACAATCTTCGAAGATATGGACGTCCTCAATCCTAACGAGCAGACGTACCAGCCGGAAGCACTCCCCGAACGAGAAGTGGAGTTGGATCAGATCCACTCTGCACTTCGCCCGGCGACGATGGGATCAACACCGCTGAATCTAATTGTCTATGGGCAATCGGGTCAAGGGAAAACAGTTGGAATCCGTCTAAAGACCAACCAGCTTCAAGAATATGCCAATGAAGCTGATATGGATCTCACTGTAGTTCATGTCCGCTGTAAGGGAATGGGCAGTTCTTACCATGTTCTAACAAACCTCGTGAAGCGGCTTCGCGAGAAACGTTTTGGTCCTGGTGAGGAACTCCCGAGTGGTCATCAGCGGAAGACGCTTCTCAATATGGTGATCCAAAATTTGGAGGAAATTGAGGGCACCATTATCATCGTTCTTGATGAAATCGACGCCATTGGTGACGATGATTACATTCTCTACGAACTACCACGCTCTAATCCAGACGGGGTTCGTCTTTCATTGATCGGTATTACAAACGATCTTCAGTTCCGAGAGAATCTGGATGCCGATGTTCGATCGAGCCTTGGTGAGGACGAAGTCCGTTTTGAGCCATACGACGCAAACCAACTCCGTGATATTCTTGCTCGACGGGCTGCTGGGGCCCTTCGCGACACCTCTTTTAACGACGGTATCGAAGATTACCGTCATCTCCAGAGTGGTGTCCTCACCGATGATACAATCCCACTTGCTGCAGCATTAGGTGCACAAGACACGGGCGATGCTCGTGCAGCAATCCGCTTACTGTTTCGTGCTGCCCGTTTTGCCGACGATGCTGGCGAAACAATCGTCACAGAAGACCACGTCCGGAAAGCACGTGACTTTCTCGAGACAAAAGCTATCGAATCAGGTATCCAGACGCTTCCCAACCAACGGATGCTTGCACTAATGGCAGTTACTTTCCATGCGGTAAATAGCGATGCCCCCGTCTCAACGACACCAATCTATACTCAATACAAGAGTTTCTGTGAGTATGAGAACGTCAATATTTTATCAAACCGTCGTTTCCGAGACCGTCTTAATGATCTCGCTGATACAAATATCCTAAACAAACAGCAAGGTCGAGGCCGTGGTGAGGAAAACAAATATACACTCGCAGTTGACCTCGAAACAGCGCTCGAAAACTTACCAAAAGAATCTGCACGACTCGGAGATGTGGCTGAAATTCTCCGTGAGAAAGACAGCGCTCAAACGAGATAGACCTACAGGTCTGTTTACCTTGTGGTGCTGAATCCTATCGAATTACTCCTCTTACTTGTCCATATCACGTTATTTTGCTCTATCACTCGTCGAACGCGTCCGCGAGTCGATCCCGCATCACGTCCCGGGCGAGCCGTCGCCGCTCGTCCTCCGAGAAGTAGTTTCGAAAGACGACCATCGGGTCGGAACTGCCCTGTTCGTCGGCGATGAACTGCAGTTCGTTCTCGAGCAATTCGCGGATCGCGGTTCGGTACGTCGTGTACCAGAACCGGCGACCGTACTGGGGCGTCGGCGTCTCGCCGCGAACGGTCACGTCAGCCCGCTCGGCGAGCCGTTCGAACCGGGCGGCGATCGTCTTCGGCGTCACGTGGCCGGTCGCGGACCGCGACGACGGGAAGACGTAGCCGTTCCACCCGTCCTCTCGCGTCCCGAGCTGGGCGACGCGATCGGCGATCGTCTCTCGACCGTAGATGATCGGCACCGTCACCTGGTCGTCGTCGACGGCCACGTTCTTCCGGTCCTCGAACGCGATATGCGGGTCGTCGCCCTCGAGTGCGAGCTGGCCGTGTGCGAGTCGAGCGACCTCGCCGCGCCGGAGTCCCCACCCGCACAACGCCAGCACCATGACCCGCTCCGCGAGCGAGCCGGCGGCCGCGTTCAAGGCCCGAACGTCGCTCGCCGACAGCGGCGGGTTGTCCCGGCGTTTTCGCTGCCAGCCGTACTCCTCGTCGATGGATTCCACCGGGTTGTACGCCGCCGTTTTCCGCCGCATGCGGTGCCGGTAGAACTGGTCGACCGACTCGAGGTACCGGAGCTTCGACTCGTCGCTCTCGAGGTCGCGATCGAGTTCGTCGAAGACGGCGAGGGCCCGCCGAATTTCGTCGGCGTGCAACGCGGGGTCGTCGGCGCGGTCGACGAGCGCGGCGTCGCCGTGGACGCGCGAATAGGTGCGCACGTACGTCGCCAGCCTCGAGCGACGCGTCTCGACGGTGGCGTCGGAGAGTTCGCGACGGCGGCGACGGAGCGTGTCGACGTACGACTCGAGTTCCTCGAGCGTGGCTTCGTCGTCGATCCCCCACCGATAGCCCGACTCGTCGTCGGCGTCGACGTAGCCGACGCGCTCGCAGAACGCCGAGAGCGTCAGATCGTGGTGTTCGCGGAGCGTGTACTGAATCCCGCCGTAGCCGACCTCGAGCAGGTCCTGGTAGGTCGGACGATCCTCGAGGTCGTGGCCTGCGTCCCGAAGCGCCGGTTCGATCCGGGCGTTCCAGAACGTCTCGAGGTCGGCGAGCGACATGTGCGACCAGCGGATGCGATCGGTTTCGGATTCGAATTCGGTTTCAGTTTCGGTCATGGTCGCTCCGCCTCGAGACGACCGTTCGCTTCGGGGTGGTCGGATTCGACGACTCGCATTTACGTCCGTCTCACAGCATCTGACAGCTATTAAAAAATACTATGTACTACAGTGTCTCGTGCAGACAATGTAGTTACATAGATCTGCGGATATTCGGGGCCTTCGCTTCGATAAACATCATGGCGCGATATGGAAATTTCACGACCGGGGTGAATCGGCCTCGAGTCCGACACCACTCGACACCTCTCAGTCCCGTCCGGACACCCGTACGTCTCCCGTCTCCGTCGTGATCTCGAGTCGGTGCGTCCCGTCGCCGACGTCGGCTTCGATCAGCGAGTCGCCGGCCAGTTCGGGAAGGTCGTCGACGTCGGTGACGGAGAGGGTGCCCGTCTCGGTCGTCATCTCGAGGCTGAGGTCGAGCTGGTCGGGTAGTCGCAGGTCGACGGCCCCGGTTGTCGTCTCGATCGTCGCGTCGCCGTCGAGACCGGGAAGCGACGCCGTCACGTCGCCGGTTTGCGTCTCGAGGCGGTCGATCGATTCCGGCTCGAGAACGGTGAGGGCGCCGGTGTCGGTCGTCGCCGAGACGGTGCCACCGACATCGCGGAGGGTCACGTCGCCGGCCTCCGCCGTCGCGCTTACGTCGCCCTCGACGCCGGTGACGTCGACCGCTCCTGCGACCGTCCGGACGCGCTCGAGGGGGAGTCCATCGGGAACGCTCACGGCGAGATCCACAACCGGCGGTGGTCGAAGCCCGAACAGCGTCCGCGAGTCGTCGCGGTCGACCGCGACGACGAGGACGCCGTCCTCGAGCATCGTCTCGAGTCCGATCGTCTCGAGGTCGTCCCGGGTGAGCGCCGCTTTCTGACCCGTAACGTCGATCTCGCCGTCGTCGGTCGGCACGACTTCGACGTCGCCGTGCTCTGTTTCGACGGCGACGCCCGTCACCGCGTCGGTGGCGTGACTCTCCGTTACCGTTCGCTCGACGTCGCGACTGCCCGAGAGGCAGCCGCTCAGCCCGCAGACGGCCACGAGGGCACCGCCGACCAGCGTCGCTCGCCGTGACGGTGTGTGCGTCATAGTGTGTCGTATACCGTCGAATACTATAACGGCGACAGTCACACGAAGCGACTGTCGGCCGAGCCGACGGGCGGCGCTCGCGTTCGTCTTCCGCCCGATCGACCGGACCCGCGAACATTTCTTTCCGGCCTTCCGATACCGAAACACAGATTTACGACGGTGGGGCAGTATCGTACGAGTAGATGACCCGCGGCGTCGATCTTCCCACGCGTTCTCACTGTCTTCGCGGCGGCCGCGAGCGACGGGGTCGACGCGGTTCTCAAGTGCGCAGCAGTCGAATTCTGGCTCGAAACTGGAACTGGAACTGGAACTGGAACTGGAACTGGAACTGGAACTGGAACCGGAACCAGAATCAGAATCAGAATCAGAACCAGAACCGGAACGGGGATCGAAATCGAGTCCACCATCGCGGGGTGAACGTCCCGTGAGCGACGCCGAGACGGGTACAGAGTCGAACGCGGAGGTCGCCGTCGTCGACGCAGTCGATGCCTACCTCCAGCGCAAGGCTGTCGGTGATCCGGACGGCTCGGGCGCCGGCACCTACGCCTCGAACGCCGAGTCGATCCTGCGCCGGTGGGCCGACTGGCTCGACGACGTTCACGACGTGACCTCGCTGTTCGCCCTCGAGCGGTCGCACATGCGCGCCTACGCGGACGAACTACGCGGGCGTGCCGACCGCGGCGAGTACACGCCGTCGACGGCGCGGACCTACTACGCCGTCGTTCGCGCCTTTCTCTCGTGGTGCGTCCGCGGCGCGATTCTCGAGTCGAATCCGGCGGCGACCGACGTCGCCGAGGCTGCGTTGCCCACCCCCGAGGACCGATCCACCGTCGGCGACGACGCCTGGACGAACGACCAGCGTCGGCGCCTCGAGGGCTACGTTCGCGAGCGGGCCCTTGCGGCTGCCAGCGACGATCGAGAACCCGATCACGCGGAGCGGGTGACGCGCCTCCGGGAGTACGCGATGGTCGCCTTGTTGGCTCACTCCGGCGTGCGCGGCTCGGAGCTGTTCCGGGTGCCCGACGACGATCGGCGGACGGGCGCCACCTGGGACGACGTCGACTTCTATACGGGGACGATCCGCGTGCTGGGCAAGTCCCAGCGCCTCGAGGAGGTGACGATGTTCGCCCCGGCTCGGACGGCGCTGCGTCGGTATCGCGTCGTCCTCGATCCGCCGTCGAACGACTGGCCGCTGTTCCCGACGCGCCACGCGCCGTCGATCGCCGGTCGCGTTCGCGAGGCGCTTCGCGAGCGAGGCCACGACGACCCGACGATCGAGGCTCTCCTCGAGGACCGAACGGCGACGGAACTGGCCCGCGACCGGGCGATCGCGCCGCCGACGATCACGACCGAGGGCGCCCGCTCGGTGCTCAAACGCCTCTGTGGGGACGCCGGCGTCGACGTCGACGGCGATTACCTGACGCCGCGGGGGGTCCGCAGCGACCGTCCCGACGACGGAACCAGACGCGAGGCCCGCCCGTCGAAGCCGCAACTGCGCGCCCCCTCGTTCGAACGGACGCTCGCCGTGCCCCGAGAGCCGCCCCGAATCGAATTCGTCGATTCGTGGACGGATCTCGAGACGGAACGCGAGTCGGAAACGGGAACGGGACCGGCGTCAACTGACTCGAACTGAGTCGACTCGAGTCGCTCCGTCGGAACTGTCTCAACCCGTACTCGTCTCAAAGCGAGCGGGAGAAATATAGTAGCCACTGAAAGTCACTGCACACCTGATCGCAGTACAGCGTTGCGATCAGTGTGTAAATCGTTTCAGTGGCTACTATAGTGATAGTGAGTCGGATAGCGGTCTCCCCGGGTCAGACAACCATATCTTCGACCGCGCTCTCGAGGATCCCCTGGATCTCCGCGGAGAAGAACCCGAGCGTGAGGCCGATCGTGGCGCCGATGACGATCACGATCAGCATGCCGTGGGTGATCGACGCGCGGTCGACGTCTTCGCCCTCGAAGGGGTGGAAGTAGATTCGGTTGATGAAGGGAAGGATGTAGCCCGCCGAGAGCAGCGTGCTCGCGAGGACGAGCGCCGAGACGAGCCACAGCCCTTCCTCGAAGGCGCCCAGCGCGATGTACCACTTGCCGACGAAGCCGACCGTCGGCGGGAGGCCGATCATCGCGACGCCGAGGACGGCGAACGCGCCGGCCATGATCGGCGCGCGCTTTGCCAGCCCCGCGTACTCGTCGACGGTTCGAATCCCGCCGAATCGCAGGGCGAACATCCCGGCCAGGATGAACAGCGAGGCCTTGACGATCCCGTGACCGAAGATCTGCAGCATCGATCCGAACAGCGCGGTCTCGTTCGCGACGGCGATGCCGGTGAGGATGATCCCGAACTGCGAGACCGTCGAGTACGCCAGCACGAGCTTGATGTGATCCTGCAAGAGCGCGAAGAAGCTCCCGGCGTAGAGGCTCAAGAGCGCCCCGACGAGCAGGAGCTGGGCGACCGTCGGGTTGGCATCGAGGAACTCGGGCGTGAAGACGGTGTAGATGACCCGGGCGAACGCGTAGACGGCGACGGCGGGCATCAGCGCGGAGATGACGGCGCTGATGCCGTCGGGTGCGGAGGCGTGAGCGTCAGCCAGCCAGGTGTGGACCGGGAACAACGCGATCTTGATCGCCAGCCCGACGCCCATCAGCACGAAGGCGGTAATGACGACGGGATCGGTGTAGCCGGCTTCGGCGATCAGCTCCGGCAGCTCGTGCATGGTCAGGGTGCCCGTCGCCGCGAGCGTCAGCGCGACGCCGAGCAGGTAAAACGACGCCCCGACCGTTCCCACGAGGAGGTACTTGAACGCCGCGTACGTCGACCAGCGGTACTTCGACGAGGAGACCAGGGCGTACGAGGAGATCGCCATGATCTCGAGGAAGACGTAGAGGTTGAAGATGTCACCCGTGATGACGACGCCGTACATTCCGCCGTTCAACAGCAGGAAGCCGGCGTAGAAGCTGTTGCCCCGCGGCCCGCCGATTCGGGTGTAGACGAGGACGCCGAGGGCGATCAACAGCGTGAGCAAGACGACGAGCATCGAGAACTCGTCGGCGTAGAGCTCGATCCCGAAGGGGACCTCGACGCCGGCGAGTTCGTAGTGGATCGGGCCGTTCTCGTGGATCATCCAGGCGACCGTTACCGCGAGGGCGAGCGTGACCGAGAGGATCGTGGCGGCGAAGCTCCAGCCGACGTTCTTCCAGCGCAGACCGGCCGCGACCGGTATCGCTGCGGTCAACAGCGGCAGGAGGACGATGGCGGCGACGAACCACTCGTACTGGTCCATCTCAGCTCACCTCCGGTCGCTCGCCGGCGCCAGCTAGCGCCGGTTCGTCTGCGCTCGGTCCGTCCTCGCGACGGCTCTCCGTTTGCGTCGCGGCCGTCGCAATCGTCTCGAGTGGAGTAGGCGTGGTCCTCGTCATTGTTAGTTGATGAACAGCGCGAATCCGAGTGCGAGCATGAGCACGCCGGTCGCGACGTAGATCGTCAGGCCGATACCGAGTTTGGCGCCGGTCTTCCCGGGCGTCGTCTCGAGCCGGCTGTCGTAGCGGTTTCGCCAGCCCGAGGGAACGATGGTCCGTATGGTCCGACTCGGGTCGTGTGCGGTTCGGACGAGCGCCCAGCCGGTGTCGACGACGGCGTCGTTGACGCGGTTGTACGCGCCACCGATGCCGCCGGAGGCGGCCTTCGCGCCGTAGAAGGCGGCCGGATCGTGGCCGCGGTTGACGTCGATCCCGCCGTGGAAGGTGTCCAGCAGCGGTTTCGAGACGACGAACACCAGCAATCCGCCGGCGGCGAGCAGCGCGGTCTTCGTGAACTGGTAGAGCGTAAACGGCTCGGCGCCCCAGGCGTCGCTGAAGGGAACGATCGCGTACAGCGCCGGGTAGTAGATACCGAACCCGATACAGCCGGCGGCGACGCCGCCGACGACGATACTGTGGCCCCAGTCGGCGTCGGGCATGTTGATCGGCTCACCGTTGAGGAAGGCGTAGTAGCCGAACTTGATGAAGGAGGCGAAGGTGCCGACGCTGCCGAGATAGAGCATCCACTCCAGCGCTACCAGCTCTTCGCCGATGACCGCGTCGGTCAACATCCCCTTGCTGACGAAGCCGTTGAATCCCGGAACGCCGGAAATCGAGAGCGCACCGACGAGGAACGCCCCGAGTGCGATCGGTGCGGAGGTACCGATCGCACCGTACTTGTCGAGGCTCTCCTTGCCGATCTTGATGATGATGATCCCCGCGGCCATGAACAGCAGGCCCTTGTAGAGGATGTGGTTGAACAGGTGAGCGAAGCCGCCGGCGATGCCGAGTTGCGTCCCGACGCCGATGCCGACGAGCATGAAGCCGACCTGCCCCTGGATGTGATAGGAGAGCAGCCGACGCATGTCCTTCTGGGCTAACGCGAACGCCGCCCCGTAGATAGCCATCGCACCGCCCATGTACGCGAGGACGAGGTTCCCCTCGGGGAACGCGCGGTGGGCGGCGTAAACGGCGGTCTTCGTCGTGTAACAGGCGAGGAAGACCGAGGTGGCGACGTGCGGACTCGGGTAGGTGTCCGGGAGCCAGGCGTGGAAGCCGATTATCGCCGCGTTCAGGCCGATCCCGACGCCGGCGAGCAGCGCGGCCACCGAGAACTCGAGGTCGCCGAGCGCGACCTCGAAGCCGCCGATGCCGGTGCCGTCGAAGTGGAGCGCGGTCGCGCTCGGGCCGACCGAGGCCAGATAGAGCACGATCCCGCCGAGCAGGAGACTCCCGCCGATGGCGTGGGCCAGCGCGTACCGGTAGCCGGTTCGGATCGCGCGCCCGCCGGACTGCCAGATGAAGATCGTACTGGCGATGGCCATCGCCTCCCAGCCGAGCAAGAGCGTGAGCCAGTCGCCGGCCATGACCGTCCACAGCGAGGCCGTGACGTAGCCGAGTCCCCACGCGAGGTGGCGATTGTCCGTCTCGGCGAAGTAGGCGTAGGCGACCGCGAAGGCGCCGAAGCCGCCGAAGATGATCGCCATCAGTCGCGTGAACTGATCGACCTCGAGGACGATCAGTTCGAAGCCGATGAACGTCGCCGTCAGCGCCGTTCCGTCGAGGGGGACGAGCATTCCCCAGGCGACGACGGCGATCAGCGAGAGCGTCGCGAGGCCGTGGGCCAGCCGCCGCGAGAGAAACGGCGTGAGCACGAGCGCAACGGCGACGATCGCGGCCGGCGGGACGGAAAGCAGCGCGTCCATTAGCTACTCACCTCCCCGGCGTTCTCGACGATTCCCTGGATCAGGTCGAAAAAGACCATGTGATCCGGCGCGATTCCGAACAGCAACACGAGCGTGGCCGTGGACATCAGTGGTACGAGCATCAGCAGAGTCGTTTCCGAGAGGCGGCCGGCCGGGCGATCCCAGCCGTCGCTCGGGGGCAGTTCGACGTGGCCGTGACCGTGACCGTCGTCGTGGGCGTCACCGTCATCGTCGTGGCCGTCGCCGGCGTGACCGCCGTCGGGACGGTATTGCAGGGACTTGATGGGCGTCCCGCCGAAGGGGTGCTCGAGGACGGGTTTCCCGCCGTGGTCGTCGGGCGTCTCGAAGAAGGCCGTGTAGATGATCGGCCAGAAGTACGCGACGTTTAACGCACCCGAGGCGATCAACACGACGGGGACGAACAGGTTCCCGGCTTCGGCGCCGCCCCACATGATGTGCCACTTGCTGACGAACCCGGCGAGGATCGGAATGCCGGCCATGCTAAAGCTGCCGACGGCGAACGCCGACATCGTGATCGGCATCCGTCTCCCGATGCCGGGCATCTCGCTGATGTACTTGACGTCGAGTTGCACGTACAGCGCCCCGGCACAGAGGAACAGCGTCAGCTTCGCGAACGCGTGTGCGGGGATGTGCAACAGGCCGCCCATCAGCCCCATCTGGGTCAGCAACGAGAGCCCGAGGACGATGTAGGAGAGCTGGGCGATCGTCGAGTAGGCGAGTCGCGCCTTGAGGTTGTCCTGGCGCAACGCGAACAGACTCGAGATGATGATCGTCGCGCCGGCGAGGATCGCAAGCGGCGTCCCCATGCCGATCTCGGCGACGGTTTCGGGACCGAAGACGTCGATCACGGTTCGGGCGACGCCGAAGGCGCCGGCCTTGACGACCGCGACCGCGTGGAGCAGCCCCGAGACGGGCGTCGGCGCGACCATCGCGCTCGGCAGCCAGGCGTGGACTGGCATCACGCCGGCTTTCACCGCGAAGCCGCCGGCCAGCAGGGCGAACGCGGCCCGTGCGGCCCACGGATCGTCTTCGGCGAGCGTCGCCAGCCCCTCGATCCCGCCGCGGGTAAAGGAGATATCGCCGGCGAGCCAGAACACCGCTACCATCCCGCCGAAGACCGCGAGACCGCCCGAGAGCGCGTACGCGAGGTACTTGTAGCCCGACGTCCGGGCCTCGGCGGACTCGTCGTGGGCGACCAGCGGATAGGTCGCCAGCGTCAGCACCTCGTAGAAGACGAGGAGGACGAAGATGTTCGCGGCGAAGGCCACGCCGAGCGCCGCGCCGACGCTCGCACACAACATCGCGAAGAAGCGGGTCTGGAACGGCTCGTGGTGGCCACGCATGTAGCCGATGCTGTAGATCGCCGTCAGCACGTAGAGGCCGCTCGAGACGAGCGCGAACACCATGCCGAGGGCGTCGGCCTGGAGCGCGAGATCGATCGTCTCGTCGCCCAGTCCGACGAACGCCCCGAAGTCGGTCTCGTAGACGGTGCCGTCTAAGACGCCTGGCACCATGCTGGCGACGATGGCGAACATCGAAATCGCCGCGAGGATCGACCAGGCTTCGCGGACGTTGGGCCGGTTCTTCGAGAGGAAGATCAGCCCCATCGCCAGAATCGGGATGACCAGCACGGCGGCGGGACGGATCGACTCGACGGTCGTCGTCTGTGCGACGAGCAGTTCAGTCATCGCTCCCACCTCCGTTGTCCGACGCGGTCGTGTCGTCGGCGGCGATCGCCGCTTCGATCTCGCGGGCGTCTAGCGTCCCGAACTCCGAGTACAGGCGGATGACGAGCGCCAGCGCCAGCGCGGTTAGCGCGACGCCGACGACGATGGCGGTCAGAACGAGCACGTGCATCAGCGGATTCGCGTGTGGCTCTTCCATGCCGATGATCGGCGGCGTCGATCCGTCGACGTAGCCGATGGTCACGAGCATCAGGTAGACCGCGATCTGGGCGAAGTTGAGCCCGATGATCTTCTTGATGAGATTCCGGTTGTCGATCATCATGTACAGCCCGATCAGGAACAGGGCGAACGACGTGAAGTAGTAGTGATACGCTTGAATGTCGATATCGATCATATGGACTCACCTCCTTTCTCGAAGCCCGACGCAAGCCAGACGACGAGCCCGATAATCACGCCAGAGACCAGCGCGGCAATGGCGACCTCGACTAGCTTGACCATGTCCTCGACCGACAGCGGGAAGACGTACAGTTCGAGAACGTCGCCGCCGTAGACGAGCGCGCCGAACGCGACGCCGCCGAAGATGGCACTCCCGAGCAGGAACAGGCCCACCAGCGCGCGAGCGTCGAGCCACTCCTGTGTCGGCCCGAAGCCGAAGGCCATCGCCACCAGCACGATTCCGGTCGCCATCACCACGCCGCCCTGGAACGCGCCGCCGGGGAGACTGGTGCCGAACAGCGTCAGGTAGATCCCGAAGGCGATGACGAACGGGGTGATCGTCCGCGAGGCCGTCTTCACGACGGGACTCTCGGCGACGTCGGTAACCGTCTCGAGTTCGTCCTCGCCGCGTTCGGGGCCGATCGGTTCCGCTCGCTCGGCGGTGTCCCGTGCGGCGGAGCCGGGGTCTTCGTGAGACTCCTCGTCGACGTCGTAGCCGTGGATCTCGGCGTCGCTTCGCGTGCTCTGAGTGGCGTCGGACTCGAAGTCGGTCCGCTCGTCGACGCCCGCGTTGGTACCGTCATCGACGTCGGTATCGCGGTTGTCTCCCGTCATAGGATGTCCTCCCGTTCGAGTACGATGAGGATGCTCACCGCCGCGGCGAAGGCGACGATGAGTTCACCCAGGGTGTCCAGTCCACGATACACGACCAGCACCGCGACGACGGCGTTCGGGAAGCCGGCGTCCTCGAGGCTCTCCTCGATGTAGAACCCGTACGGCGTCTGCTCGCCGGTCGTGCCGTACGTTTCGGAGATCGCCGGCGCGGTCGAGGCGCCGATCTCCGGCAGCGAGAGGAACGTGTAGGCGAGCGGAATCGCGAGCGCGCCGAGAACGACCAGCGCCGGAACGTTGACCGATCGGAACGCCGGGCTTGCACTCGAGTCGTCCTCGCCGTCGCCGAACATCCCGGTCGTTCGGACGACGGTGATCATGAACAGCACCGAGGTGACGCCGGCGCCGACGGCGGCCTCGATCAGCGCGACGTCAGGGGCCGCTAACAGCACCCAGATCACGGCGATCCCAAGTGTGAGACCGGCGTACGTGACGATGGCGCCGACGACGTCGTTGGCGAACGCGACGAACAGCGCGCCGATAACGACGAAGGCGATCAGTGCGAGCTCGAGCCAGATCATCGTGACTCCTCCTGTCTGTTCTCCTCGGTCGTCCAGACGTCGATACCACGGCTGTAGGCGGCCCGCGTGATCGCGTGGGCCGCGGTCGGGTTGGTGTAGTAGATGAACACGAGCAAGAACGCGCCGCGAATCACCTCGCCGAGGGTGCCGAAGTACACCGCGACGGCGAGAATCGCGAAGCCGGCGCCGAGCGTGTCCGCTTTCGTCGCCGCGTGCGAACGGGAGTAGACGTCCGGCAGTCGGATCATGCCGACGGCGGCGACGAACGTAAAGAAGACGCCGAGGGCGACGAACAGGACGACGAGCGCCGTGACGAGCGTCATCGCCACTTCACCCCGTCGCTTTGGTACGTGAAGCGACCGACGACCAGGCTCAACACGAAGTTGAGCAGGGCGTAGACGATCGCGATGTCGAGGTACTCCGGTCGATCGAGTCCCGCAGAGAGCAACGCGAGCACGATCACGATGCTCGTCCCGATCACGTTGACGGCGACGACGCGATCGTGCGTCGTCGGCCCGGCGACGACCCGGTAGAGGACGATCGCTGCTAGCACGACGACGATCGCCGCCGCGGCCAGCATGACGGTGTTGGCGAGATCACTCATCGTCGTCACCGTCCGTTCCCGCGCCGCCATCCGATTCGTCGGCCCCGTTCGTCTCCGTCGTCGTCGCGTTTGTCGCGTCTTCGACGACGTCCGGCGCGTCGGGGCCGATGAGCGGTTCGGCGTCGCCGCGTTCGGCCGGTCCCGGGAGCTCGAGGCTCTCGCGGCCGTAGAAGAGGTATCGGACGGGCCGTTCGTGAACGCCTTCGAAGAGGTCCTCCTGTGCGCTCGCGTTGAGCGAGTGAATGAGCAGGTGGTGGCCGTGGGCGTCGACGGTGAGCGTTCCCGGCGTCAGCGTGATGCTGTTCGCGAAGGCCGTCACCGACATCCCGCTGCCGACGGCGGCGTCGACTCGATCCAGCCGCGGATCGATCGGCAGTCGCGGATGGAGGACGACGTAGGCGAACTGGACGTTCGCCTTCGTGATCTCCCAGAGCAGATACGGGACGAAGAGAATGCCACGACCGATCGTCGAGAGGACCGGTCCGACGCTCGGCGTCGTCTCGAACGCCACGTTACGTAACAGTCCCCCAGCGATGAGCCCGGTGACGACGCCCGATCCGAGGACGAACGGATCGAGGAAACCGTAGACCGTTCCGCCGAGGACGAGATAGAACCCGAAGGCGATTACGCCGGCGACGCTCGCTCGGAGCAGTTCGCCGCTAGTCGGCCGCCAACCGCCGGTCGAAACCGGCGCGATCTCGTACGTGAATCCCGCGTCGGCGAACAGCGATTCGAGAGACTGCAGCGTCGGCGCCGTCGCGTCGATGGAGTACTCCGGGTCGACGACGATTCCCGCAAGGTCGTGTTTGTCCGCGTATCCGAGGAAATACTCGACGTGTTCGGTCGGCCCGGCGATATACCGTTGTGCACCGAGTAGCGTCGCTGACACGGGAAACCCGTCCGGCGATGCCTCCCGAGCGCGCTGTTCGGCGCGTTCGAGAACCTGCTCGTCGCTCTCGAGGGTCTCCCTGCCGACGTGGTGGCCTGGCACAGTCCTGACGAGGTGGATTCCTCCGCCGGTCTCGCGAGCCACGTCGACGGCGTGTGACACGGTCTCCTCGAGCGTCGGCGACGGCGCGACCGGAACGAGGACCCCGCCGCGGTCGCTCATCTCGGCCACCTCCGGGCGACCGCGACGCGGACGCTGGGTTCTTCGAGGCGTGAGCCTATTGCCGTTCGGCCAAGTCGGCTACACGCCTCGAGCACGCCCGCAGCGGGTGTTCGAGCCGACCGTCGTACGCCGGTCGACTCGAGCGGTGGCACCGACACGATCGGTCGGTTACCCGCCACGGTCTCCCCCTCCAGGTGACCGCTGTTTGCTACTCATGACTCACTTCTCGTTAGTCGACTCAAGCGTCACCCGCAGGAAAACTATTTCGTTATCCGCCAGTAGGTCCGTAGAACCAATATATCCCTGTTAATTGTTCACGCATTTTTATACACGTTTCGAGATTGGGTGAAAGAAGAAACGATCGTTCAATATCGGTGATGCCGAACCGGTGTGGCCGCGCCGTTTTGCCGGGAAACGGACGATGCGAGTTCTATTCGCCACTCGTTCTCACCGTCGCGGACCGCAACGTTTACAATCGCACTTTCAGTAGCACAATCTGAATTTATGACGGCGAACGAAACCGTCGGTGACCGTATCGACCTCGCACGCAATCAACTGACGCCGCTGCAGATCACAGCCGGACTCGCGTTCGGCGCGGCGATCGCGTTTACCCTCCTGTTCGTCCAGGAGCCGATGGTCCACGACGCGATGCACAACTTCCGACACGCAGCCGGTATCACCTGTCACTGACGATGATCGCCGACTACCTCAAACGGGGCGTCTTCGCCGGCGTCGTCGCCGGCCTCGCGTACGGGCTGTATATGGTGTTCGTCGGCAATCCGTTCAGCGAGTACCTCCACGACGCCGGTCACGACCACGGGCACGGTGATGATCACGGGCACGGTCACGATCACGGACACGGCCACGACCACGGTCACGAACACGCCGTCTCGGAGACGACGAACTTCGTCGTCAGCGCCGGTAGCGGCGTCCTCTGGGCGATCTTCCTCGGTGGCCTCTTTGCCGTCGCACTGTACGTCCTCGAGCCGACGCTACCGGGTCGGGACGGCGTCGCATCCTACGTGCTCGCTGGCGCCGGCTTCCTTTCGATTTCGGCGACGCCGTGGCTCGTCCTTCCGCCGGCAGCGCCGGGTGCCGAGCAGCTGTACTCGATCAACGAGCGACTCGCGATCTACGTCGGTCTCATCGCCCTCGGCATCCTCGTCTCGGCGCTCGCGATCGGGGCGTACAAACGGGCCGCGACGCGCCATCGCGGACTGGGACTCGTCGCCGGTGCGGTACCGATCGTCGCCATCGTCGCCGTTCTCCCGCTCGCGACGCCGACGGTCGTTACCCACCCCGACCTCTCGAGTGACGTCGTCTCGGTCTATCAGGCGCTCGCAGCGTTCAGTCAGGCGGGTATCTGGCTGCTGATCGCGGCGTCGTTCAACTGGGCCCGGCGTCGCAGCGGCGCGGTCAGGACGACCGAAATGAACGAAACGCCGCTCACGAGTTCCTGAGATGGACCGACGAACCGACCAGCAACGAGACCGACTCGCCGCCCACGTCTTCGTCTGCACGACCGACCGCGACTCCGAGTACGCCTGCTGCGGCGACGCCGGCGCCGAGGAGACCCTCGAGGCCGTCAAGACGTGGCTTCGCGAGCGCAACGCATTCTGGTCGCCGATCGGCGTTTCGACGACCGGCTGTCTCGCCCTCTGTAGCGAGGAGGGCACCGCGATCACGATTCAACCCCGAAACGAGTGGTACGCCAACGTCCGCCCCGACGACGTTCCCGCCCTGCTCGAGGCCGAATTCGGCCCGAACGCGCAGCGAGTCGGCGGCGACTCGGGCTCCGAGCCCGATCGAAACGCCGCGCGGACGGACGACTAAGCGCTCGCGCCGGCGGCGAGCACCGGGACGACTCCGACCAAACGATTTTATTGTCGGGTTGTAACACATACCGTACCGATGCTCGAGTGGCCCGACGCGACCATTTACGAGGGAATTGCCGACGTCGCAGCCGAGCGACCCGACCGACCGGCGCTCGTCGACGAGACGACGACGTGGACGTACGCCGACCTGCTCGCCGAGAGCCGGGCGCTCGCCCGCGGACTGGCCGCCCTCGGCGTCGAAGCCGACGACGTCGTCGCCGTCTGGCTCGGCAACCGACCCGAGTGGGTCGCCTGCCAGCTCGCGGCGTCGGCGCTCGGCGCGGCGACGGTCGCCGTCAATACCCGCTACCGGAGCCACGAACTCGAGTACATGCTGACCGACTCGGCGGCGAGCGTGCTCGTCACCGAGGCGTCGTTGCTCGGCCGGGACTTCCACGGCATGCTCGCCGACGCCGTCCCCGAGGTCGGCTCGCAGTCGCCAGACGACTTCGACTCCGACTCGATCCCCTCGCTCGAGGCCGTCGTCAGCCTCGAGGCGGCCGACGAACTCTCTGCGTCCCGGAGCTACGATGGCGTCCTCGAGGCGGGACGCACGCGAGGCGAACGGGAACCGGAGGCTCTCGAACCGGCGTCCGACGCCACCGCGCCGGCGACGATTTTCTACACCAGCGGCACGACCAGCGACCCCAAGGGCTGTCTGCAGTCGAGCCGGTCGCTGTTGAACCACTCGGCTCACGTCGCCGACCACGTCGGAGTGACCGCGGCCGACGTCGGCGTCGCAACGCTCCCGTTCTGTGGGATCTGGGGCTACAACACGCTGTTCAGTCACCTGGCGGTCGGCGCGACGCTCGTCACACAGACGCACTTCGATCCCGGCGAGACGATTCGACTGGTCGACGACCACGAGGCGACCTCGCTGACGGGACTCGGCGTGATGTTCGACCGGATGCTCGACCACGAACGCTTCGCGCGCCCGCGCGTAGACTCGGTCCAACGGGGCGTCGTGGGGTTCGTCAGCAAGGGGTACGACGAGACCCTGTTCGAGCGCATCGAGGAGACTTTCGGCTTCCCGGTCGTCCAGCCCTACGGTCTCTCGGAGGCCAACAGCCAACTTTTCGTCGGCGACCCCGACGATCCGCTCGAGCGACGAAAGCGCGTCGGCGGCCCGCCGATCCACCCCGCAATCGAGTCGACGATCGTCGATCCCGACACGCGCGAAGAACTGCCGACCGGCGAGGAGGGGGAACTCGCGATTCGGGGCTACCCGCTGGCCGACGGCTACCTGGGCAAGCCCGAGGCGACGGCCGACGCGTTCGACGAGTCGGGCTGGTTCTACACGGGCGACCTCTGCGTGATGGACGACGACGGCTACGTCTACTACCGCTCGCGGCTCGACGACGCGCTCCGAACGCGGGGCTTTCTCGTCGCACCGCGGGAGATCAGCGCCGCCATCGAGGCCCATCCGGCCGTCCTCGAGTGTGCGGTCGTCGGTGCGCCACATCCGCGCCACGGGGAGGTCCCCGTCGCGTTCGTCGTCGCGGGTGACGACGTCGATTCGACGGCCCTCGAGTCGTTCCTCGACGACCGCGTGGCCGACTACAAGGTGCCCGCCGCGCTCGAGTTCGTCGACGAATTTCCGACGACGGAGGGGCCCAACGGCGAGAAGGTACAGAAGACGGTGCTGCGCGAGCGCGTTCGGGATCGCTTTCAACCGGTCGGTGAAACCGACGACTGAGAGACAGTCCCGTGACCGACGCGGACGACACCGACGACGGACGAGCGGCGACCACGAAGCGGCCGAGAAACGACCGACCTCGAGGGGTGGTACGGCCGCTACGACGGGGACTCCGCGGTCGACGAGTCTACAAGCCTTCTCTCGACGGCACCGTCACCGAGACGGACAGCGTCTGGATGACGAACGTCACGATGAATCTCGACCCGATGCACTTCGACGAGGCCCACGCCGCCGAGACGGAGTTCGAGACCTCCTCGTCGACGGACCTTCGTCATCGCGCTGGCCGTCGGGATGAGCGTCATCGACGGTTCGGTGAACGCGACGGCGAACCCCGGCGACGACGATATCCACCATCACGCGCCCGTCTTCTACGGTGACGCACTCTTCGCCGAAGTGAAGTGCTGAGAAGCGGGAACTCGAGTCCCGCGACCACGTCGGTATCGTCGAGACCGAGTTCCGGGCGTACGATCAGGACGACGAGTTGGTCTTGTGCCTCGAGCGTACGCCGATGGTACTGAAACGCAAGTGCGCCGAGCCGTTGGCCGCCGAGGTGGCCGGAGGGGATCGGGACGGAGTCGGAGGACTGCTGGGGAAATAGTAGGGGTAAGTAACCGATTGGCGGAGAACGATATCACTCCTTCCGATCAGAGCGACGCGTTCAGATCAAGAATTACCGCAGGGAAGCCCTTATCGGAAGGTGTTACTGCGGACATAGTGGTGTAGAAAGGGACATTATGAGTCCCGAAAAATGTCGTCGGTTACGAGAGAATGAATCGACTCGTGGATGCCGACCTCATCGACTACTTCATCTAGGGCAGAGAGAACCAGTTCGACGTTCATAGCGAGCGAGTATTCGCGATACGTGCCACCGCGTCGACCTTCATTCCGTTCAGTTACGGAGACAAGCCCGAGCATGACGAGTTCCGAGAGGTGATCTCGCATTCGTCGCGGTACGAGTGGATCACGACCGGCCCGCTGAGCGAAACTCGTATAGCGAGGTCGGATATCTCGTGATCGAACCGGTGTGCCGTCCTGTAAATGCAATGTGAGCAAGGAGTACAGTACTAGATGACCGTGTTGGGTCAGTCCTCGAATCCCTTCTTCTATTCGTCCCCGTTCGAGGTCGTGGCGGCCAGTTTCGACGTGATTCTCTGTGATAGTTTTTGCTTCTTCTTCCCGGGCGAGATCTCCGGCTTTCATCAGGAGATCGATCGATTGACGTGCATCACCGGCGTCTTTTGCTCCATAGGCAGCACAGAGACGAATGACAGCATCGTTGAGAACGCCGTCGCGAAATGCCACGTCTCTACGTTGTTCGAGGATTTTCTGGAGGTCACCAGCGTCGTAAGCGGGGAAATGGATCTCTTGCTCGCAGAGTGAACTCTTGACTTTCGGCGAAAGATCGTCTCGGAATGAGAAATCGTTCGAGATACCGATTATCCCGATTTTTGCCCCAGAAACCTTGTTATTTGCACGAGCACGGGGGAGTTGATAGAGAATAGAGTCGTCCTCAACGTGATCGACTTCGTCGAGAACGATCAGATTGGTTCCACCGATTGCATCGAGTTCCTTCCAGAGCATTTCGTAGACGGTAGCTCGCGGATAGCCTGTCGAACTGATTTGTGCCGTCTCATCTCGGAACTCGTTAACCAACCGGGTAGCAATCTGATATGAGGATGTGAGTCCGTCACAGTTGAGAAATGTTAGGTGTAGTTCGAGATCCTCGTACTGAGAAGCATCTTCTGCGAGATGAGAGAGGAGATACCGGGTCACTGCGGTCTTTCCGACACCAGTTTTCCCGTACAGGAAGATGTTATTCGGTTGTTCACCGTTGATGACTGGCTGAAGAGCCGCCTGATACTTCTGAATTTCCTCATCACGACCTACTAGTTCGTTTGGTTGATAGTCCTCTCGCAACGCATCGCGGTTCTTGTAGATCTTGGTGTCCCGTTCGAACATTCCTATTCCTCACAGTACATTTCTCGTAACTAGTTATAAAACCACTGCGTCCGGAGTGTCCGCAGTTCTATCCACTTATAATGAATCGATAACACACCCACACCAGTATGTCCGCAGTAATTTCGGTAGAGACGAGCTCAGTAGAGTACATTACCAAACATAAAGGTTTCTGTCAAATAAGATAGTTCCAAGTATAACAGCAGCTATATGTATTTATCACCTATTACTAGTGGGATTATAACGGGATATAAATATGTGTGGATAGCGCTGATTGATATTTCGCTCACCAGTAGTTATTTTGATAGGAATTGCCGAAACAGTGTCGGGGAGTCTTTTTCTGGGTCTCAAAAGTGATGACAGGTGTTACGGAGAACAGCGGACACAGTGGTGTGGGTATTTCTGGCCTCAATATATAAGAGTTAAAAGCTACGGACACTCCGGACGTGGTGGTTTTATCAACCGTTCGGGAAAGACTATCCAGCACATGACGCATTTCAGTGTAGTACTTATTAGATGGGACAGGAGTTGATATTGGATCTACACCACCGTGTCCGCTGTTCTAATTTCGGTCTTTCCCACAGAACTGCGGACAGGATGGTGTGTATGTCCTCATCAAATCCGAGTTGAATTTCTAACGCATTAAGGGAACATCTACATGATCTAATGACGATCAGCCGCTTCCCGCCCGAACTGGAATTGTTGAAACGGTGGTGTGTGTTCCCGTTCTCGAGAGGAACGGCAGATCCCAACGACCCCCTTCTCCGACGATATCAATTCGTATCGTTCGACGTAGTCCAACGCAA
The DNA here is from genome assembly GCF_000337215.1 of Natronolimnohabitans innermongolicus JCM 12255. GTDB lineage: Archaea > Halobacteriota > Halobacteria > Halobacteriales > Natrialbaceae > Natronolimnohabitans > Natronolimnohabitans innermongolicus. The sequence goes on from NZ_AOHZ01000108.1 coordinate 20,804, forward strand.
CTGATCGGCTACCGATAATCAGCCTCGCCAGCGGAAAGAGAACAGCGGACACAGTGGTGTGGGTGTCTCGATAACGTTCTGACCGCAATTCAGTAGCGAAGGTGAGTATGAACCGCGAACACAGTGATATAGCTTTCTCACAGCACCACCGTGTCCGCAGTTCTCCCTACAAGGGCCGTCAATTTGCACTTCGATAACGGAGAGGGGGTATCTCGATCAGAATTGCTGAAACGGTGGTGTGTCCCTATCTCGAGAGTAATGGGAAATCGCCAGCAAGCCGATTCGTAGATGTCACCGATAGAGTGTACAGTCCAGATCGTTCGGCACCGATGAACGGCATATCCGGTGGATGGAGAACAGCGGACGGAGTGGTGTGGGTGTATCGATGGCGTCTGTCCACAATTCAGCGATGAGAACGAATCAGAACCACAAATGCAGCGAGATCGCACACTTACCACACACCACCATGTCCGCAGCTCTTTCTACAGGGATCGCTAATTCGCGCTTCGATAACGAGGGGTAAGTGCCTCGTTCGGAATTGTTGAAACGGTGGTGGGCCCCCAATCTCGAGAGCAACAATACTGCCAACGAATCCAGTCTCAGACGACAGCGATACGGTGGAACAGACGCTATCGTTCAGCACAGTCTCTCCGCGACCGAGCGATACCGATGACCGGCGTAGCCGGTCGACGGAGAACAGCGGACAGAGTGGTGTGAGAGTTCCGGACTACTCTGTCCTAATCCGGTGCAAATACAGGGGTGGGATCGGTCACCCGACACACCATCGTGTCCGCAGTTCTCTCCACAGAGACGATCACGCTATAGTACCAACTGAAACGATTCACACACTGATCGTACAGCTGTCGTGCGATCAGGCGTGCAGTGACGGTCAGTGGCTACTATATTTTCCGGGATCACTCCAGAGAGTCGACAGCGATCGATCTCGAGTACCCGTCCGAATACCGATCAATATCGATAGCGCCGTTAGACCGGGATAACCGATCGTTACGGACGCTTTAGAGCGGAAACGTGGGGTGTGAGCTCCCGAGCGACACGCCCCGTCTCCAACAGCGATCTGCCTTCGAGTGGTCGATCCACTATGCTTTCTATTGACTCGAGCGGCAGTATCGTCTTCGTCGACGGCGCACGGACGCCGCACGGCACGCTGCTCGACCCGCTATAGCAACTGCGCGCTCAACAGACGCTGTCGACGCTTCGAGACGTTTACCTACCAGCCGTCCCGAACACCAGCAAATGACGCTCTATTCGCGAGTCCGCCCGCTCGCGTTCATGCTTCCCGCCGAGACGGCCCACGATCTCGGCAAACGGACGCTCCGGGCGACCCAGTCGACGTGGCCCACTCGACGGGCCCTCGCCGCCGCGTACCGGTACGACCATCCGGCCCTCGAGGTCGACCTGTTCGACACCACGTTTCCGAACCCGGTCGGGATCGCGGCCGGCTTCGACAAGAACGCCGAGGTAACCCACGCGCTCGAGGCGCTCGGCTTCGGCTTCGTCGAGATCGGCACGGTGACGCCCTATCCCCAGGAGGGCAACGACCGACCGCGGCTGTTCCGCCTGCGCGAAGACGAGGGGATGGTCAACCGCATGGGCTTCAACGGCCAGGGAATGGAACGCGTCAAGGAACGACTCGAGGCCGACGGCACGCCCGGCTTTCCGCTCGGCGTCAACGTCGGGAAGATGAACTCCTCGACGGCGGAGGAGTCGATCGAGGACTACCGGCGTGTCTTCGATCGCCTCTCGCCGTTTGCCGACTACGTCGTCGTCAACGTCTCCTGTCCGAACACGCCCGACGAGTTCGACGAGGCCTCGCCCGAGCACCTGCGGGCGATCTTCGAGACGCTCGAGGCCGAGAACGACGCCGACGTGCCGATGCTCGTCAAGATCGGGCCGGACGAACCCGAGGACGCGATCCTCGACCTCGTCGACATCGTCCAGGAGTTCGGCCTCGACGGGATCGTCGCGACGAACACGTCGACGAGTCGGGAGGGACTCGAGTCGCCGAATCAGGAGGAGTGGGGCGGCCTCAGCGGGGACCCGATCGAGGATCGCTCGACGGCCGTGATTCGCTCGATCGCCGAGCACACCGACGGCGAACTGCCGATCGTCGGCGTCGGCGGCGTCGACTCGCCGGGCAGCGCCTACGCGAAGATCCGCGCCGGCGCCTCGCTCGTTCAGCTCTATACGGGGTTCGTCTACCAGGGACCGTCCACGGCAAAGCGGATTAACCGGGGGCTGGTCGCGCTCCTCGAGCGCGACGGCTTCTCGTCGGTCGAGGAGGCGGTCGGCGCAGATCTCGAGCACCGATGACGGCCGAGTGACCTCCGGGGACGCTCGGGCGAATTCGAGGACGCGGCGTGACGGCCGCGATTAGCCGGGCTCGTGGTCGTCGATCGCGTCGTCGAGCCCGTGGTGTTCGGCGGGGCCGACGACCTCGCTGCGCGCGTCGTCGGGGACCTCTCGCGTACTCGAGTCGGCTTCTTGCGTCTCCACGACCGGCTCGGTGTCGCCGCCGGTCACGGAGAGATACACTGCTTTGAGTTGTTCCGTCTTCTCCGTCGCGGTAGTGGATTCAGTTTTCGTGTCGGTCATGGGACGGGTCCGCAGTGATCCCGTGGTATGGCGGGAGTATATATTTCTATCGCGACTCTCAGGAACTGAGAACTGTCTGACGAGAACAACTATTCAGAAGTGGTACTCGTTACGGTTGGAACGAATCCCAAAACCGACGATGGTGGACGAACGGTTTATTCTTCAGCGATGGGAGAACGCGGCCTCCCTCTCGTAGCCACTGACCGTCACTGCACCTGATCTCCGGACAGCGTCGCGATCGGTGTGCCACTCGTTTCAGTGGCTACGATAGCCGTCTCAACTGCGGGTGATACCGGGCGCGGAAACGAATACGCACACGGTGTCTGCGGGTCGCGTACGCTCGAGGGCGAGAGCGAGAAGCGACGGCGGAGCGCTCAGTCGCCGTCGACGTCGACGCGCGTTCCGTGGCCCGACTCGCCGACGACCTCGCCGTCAGCGTAGACGACCTCGCCGCGAACGACCGTCGTAAGAGCTTTTCCGGTAAAGGATTCGCCGACAAACGGCGTCACGCAGTTTTTCGAGTGGAGTTCGTCGGCGCTCTCGAGGGTCCACTCCCGGTCGGAATCGACGATCGTGAAGTCCGCGTCGGTGCCGACCTGCAGCGATCCCTTCTGCGGGTACATCCCCCACACCTGAGCGGGACGCGCCGAGTGGCGACGGACCCACTCCTCGAGCGTGAGTCGGCCGTCGGCGACGAAGCTGAGCATGACGGGAATTTCGGTCTCGAGGCCGACGAAGCCCGAAATTGCGTCCCACGTGTTGCCGAAGGGGTCGTCGACCATCTTCTCTTCGGGCGTATGCGGCGCGTGATCGGTCGCGATGCAGTCGATCGCGCCGCCGTCCATTCCGACCGCCCAGAGCGTCTCGCGCTCCTCGGCGTTTCGGATGGGCGGCTGAATCCGTGCGGGGTTGCCCTTTTCGCGCATGACCTCCTCGGTGAACCAGAGGTAGTGGGGCGTCGTCTCGGCGGTGACGTCGACGCCGCGATCCTTGCCGCGGGCGACGGCCTCGGCGGCCGATCCGGAGGAGACGTGGTACATGTGGATCTTCGCGCCGGTCTCCTCGGCGAACGTGATCATCCGCTCGACGGCCTCCCGCTCGGCGATGACGGGCCGCGAGTGGGAGTGGTCGATGGGGTCGTTTCTCCCCTCGGCCTGGAACCGCTCGGTGTAGTGGTCGATGATCTCGCCGTTTTCTTCGTGGAAACCGAGTCGCTTGCCCGTCTCCCGAATCGCTTCCATCGCCTCTATGATCTCGCCGTCGTTCGGCGGCGGGACGTCGCCGACGGTCGACCCGAGGAAGATCTTGTAGCCGAGCGCGCCGGCCTCGTCGAGGTCGGGGATCAACTCGAGGTTCTCGCTCGTCACGACGACGTAGCTCTGAAAGTCGACGTGTGCGGAGTCTTCGCCGCGCTCGAACTTGAGCTCGAGGTGCTCGGGCCGGTCGATGACGGGATCGGTGTTAGGCATCCCGACGACGGTTGTGACGCCGCCGGCGGCCGCCGCTCGCGTCGCGGACTCCCAGTCTTCCTTGTACTCGAGGCCGGGTTCGCGGTTGTGGATGTGGCAGTCGACGATGCCCGGAACCAGGACGTTCCCGTCGCCGTCGAGAACGCGGTCGGCGTCGGGGAGACGGTCGCTGCGACCGACGGCGACGATCGTCCCGTCCTCGACGGCGACGCCGGCGTCGGGCGTCCGTCCGGCGGGGGTGACGACGGTACAGTTGTGCACGGCGAGGTCGACGGTCATTGCCGGGAATTGCCGAGGACCGCGCATATAGCTTCTGTTGGACGGTCAGCGCACACCGGTCACTGACGGTTCGAGTCGCTGCTCCATCGGCGGAGTCTGTCGACGGACGAGCACGGTAGCGAGACGATGTGTTTCCGTAGGCAGCGGATACCACGAGGGTACGAATCCTATACTAAACGGTGCGGGACTGGCACGGCGAGTCGATGGAAACCCACGCGATCCGTGATAAGACGGTGCTCGTGACCGGTGGCGCGGGCTTTATCGGGAGCCACCTCGTCGAAGCGCTGGCGCCGCACAACGAGGTCCGCGTTCTCGACGACTTCTCCTCGGGCGATCGATCCTATCTTCCCGACGACGTAACGGTCGTCGAGGGGGACCTCGGCGATCCGATCGCCGTCCAGAAGGCTGCACGCGGCGTCGATCTCATTTTCCACCACGCCGCGGTCGTCAGCGTCGCCCGAAGCGTCGACGCACCCCGCCGGAGCAACGAGACGAATCTCGAGGCGAGTCTCCTCCTCCTCGAGCAGGCCCGCCAGGAGGACGCTCGGATCGTCGTCGCCTCGAGCGCCGCGGTCTACGGCCACCCCGACGAACTGCCGATTACGGAGGGTGCCTCGACCGAACCGACCTCGCCGTACGGCATCCAGAAACTCGCACTCGACCAGTACACGCGGCGGTACGCGGAGCTGTACGACCTCGAGACGGTCGCGCTGCGCTATTTCAACGCTTACGGGCCGCGCCAGCAGGGCCCCTACAGCGGCGTCATCTCGACGTTCCTCGAGCAGGCGCGCGCAGGTGATCCGATTACGATCGAGGGCGACGGCGAACAGACTCGGGACTTCGTCCACGTCAGCGACATCGTCCGAGCGAACCTGCGGGCGGCGACGACCGACGCGGTCGGCGAGGCGTTCAACATCGGTACCGGCAGCCGAACGTCGGTTCGCGAACTCGCGGAAACGATCAGGGACGCCACCGACTCCTCGTCGCCGATCGTCCATTGCGACCCCCGACCCGGCGACATCAGACACAGCGGAGCCGACGTTTCGAAGGCGAAACGGACGCTCGGGTTCGAGTCTCGCGTGAGCCTCGAGTCCGGCATCCAATCGCTGGTCGACGGGACGCGACTGGCGCCGGTGGAGACCGACACCGACTCGGCGGACGACTCCCGTCGAGAGGAAGGACGGGTGAGCTGAGCCGCAGGGGGTCGGCATCGTCTCTTCCCTGCTGCCGGACACACTCGAGTCCGTAACGTTCTCGAATATCGACGCGAGAGTTCCTACAGAACCGCTTTTGTGAGTGTAGGTGAAAGATAACTAACGGTATTCCCGGCCTCACACACTCGTATGATCGAGAGTCTGATCGTCTTCGCCGTCAGCCTGCTGATCGGCGCGATCGGCATCTACGTCGGTGCGAAGGTTATCGTCGACACCGAAGACTACACGTACGCGATTATCACCGCCCTTCTGGGGGCGATCGTCTGGGGGGTCGTCGGCTTCTTCTTCGGATGGATCCCACTGCTCGGGCCGCTACTGGTGTTCATCGCGTACCTCGCCGTGATTAACGCCCGCTATCCCGGCGGCTGGGTCGACGCTGCGGCGATCACGATCGTTGCCTGGCTCTCGGTGCTGGTAGTCCTCTACGTCCTTGCACTGATCGGCGTCACCGGCTTCGAGGCCGCCGGCGTTCCGGGCGTCTAACGGGCGATGGTGGCCGCTCGTGGGCGCCGTGTACCCGCGTTCCGCACCGAGGCACGCGGCACCGGACGCTGTAGCCGGCTAATTTCGTTCCTCGAGACACTCACGGAAGTGATTACTTACCGACTGAAGCGAGCCGAATCCGCGCTAGCCGTGTCGAACGTCCGACCCCGTTTATTCGCCCTCTCGGCCTACGTCCTCGTAGCGGCCACTCCCACCCGCCGATCGCGGCGTCGGTTCGACCGACCGTTTCGATCGGTCGCGATCACAACCCCAACGCTGCGTCTGCATGGGTCGGATACGTAGTCGTCGGGACTGATTGTCCCTACTACCGCCTTCGACCCACCGATGACCGAACAGACGACGTCCGAGCGACAGTGGCAGATGGTTACAGAACAACAGATGGGCAACAAAAACCGATTCGACGAACGATCCCGACCGTACCACGAACCGTGAACGAACGAACCCCACCACCCCGACATGAGTAATCGAGTGTCCACAGCGACGGTCGTCGATGCTGGCTCGACCGGTGAGATCGCGGCGACCGCAGCCGAGCGAACCGAGCCACTCATCGCAGTCATCCTCTCGAGCCACGGCCGACCGCTCCAGATCGACTGGAGTCCGCATCTCGCGGCCCTGGTCGGCATTCTGGCACTCGTGTTTCTCGGCAGCGTCCTCGTCGCTCGCAATCGTCTCGACGGACAGACCGCGTTCGTCGCCGATTCCGAGCCGCCCCACGAGGAGTTTCTGACGGATCGCGAGCGCGTACAACAGCTCATCCGCGAGAACGGCGGCCGGATGAAACAGTCGGAGATCGTCAACTCCGTCGACTGGTCGAAAGCCAAGGTGAGCCGGCTGCTCGCCGAACTTGAGGACGACGACCGGGTCACGAAACTTCGCCTCGGGCGGGAGAATCTGGTCTGTTTGCCGGGTCACGAGCCGACGGCGTCCAGATCTCCGGAGCGGCCGAGAAGCGAGTGAGCGACCCACCGTCCCCGCACGCCCGCCCCGACCTCGGATCGGGTCGCGCTCGTGGCGGTACCGACGGGCGGACGTCCGTACGAAACCTATCAACAACTGTTGTTTTCCGTCGGGGTCGGAGGCCTTCCACGCGGCGCGAAATGCGGTAGTTGTCTGTTACGGGACGAAATGGTTCTGCCGGTTTATCCCGCGACCGCGCGAGTACCTACTGCCTTCAGAGGGCACGAGACATGAGCGCACGCAACCAGTTACTTGCGGTACTCGCCGCGTTGATGATGATCTGTTCGAGCGGGGCGATGGTCGCCGGCGCCGCGCCGGCCGCCGTCGACGAACAGGCCGACGACGCGGACGACGTACCCGACACCGAACCAGAGGAACCGGACGAGGCGGAGCCCGACGCGGACGAGCAACCACCAGCCGACGATGACGACGTCGACGCCGACGACGAACCCGCGGACGACGCGATAGACGAGGAACTACCCGACGACGCACCGCCCGAAGCGACCGACCTCGAGGCGGCCGTGACGTTCTCCGACCAGGCCGTCGAGGACGACACCGTCGTCGTCGACGAGGCCGAACTCGAGGACGGCGGCTTCGTGGTGATCCACGACAGCAGCCTGCTCGTCGGCGAGGTCTTCGAGAGCGTCATCGGCGTCTCCGAGTACCTCGAGCCCGGCGAACACGAGGACGTCGAAATCGCCCTCGACGAGCCGCTCGAGGAGGACGAGACGCTGATCGCGATGGCCCACATGGATACGAACGACAACGAGGAGTTCGACTTCCTCGAGACCGACGGCGAGGAAGACGGTCCGTATTTGACGGCCGATGAAGAACCGGTGACCGACGAAGCTGTCGTTAGCGTCGAGGAAGCGCCTGACGACGTCGAAGAGGAGCCAGTTGAGGAAGAACCGGCGGACGTTGACGACGAGGAACCTGAAGACGTCGAAGAGGAGCCCGTAGAGGAGGAACCGGTTGAAGAGGAACCTGAAGACGTCGAAGAGGAGCCCGTAGAGGAGGAACCGG
>NZ_AOHZ01000109.1 GCF_000337215.1 Natronolimnohabitans innermongolicus JCM 12255
CGCCATCAGAGATGTGTATAAGAGACAGCGACGAAACTGCTGCCGACGAGGGCGCACCGATGATCGGTGCCGTCTAAGACATCGTCTCGAGTCGCCACTTCGAGTCGTTCGCTTTTTTCGAACCGATGGGACGCGCCCCTGGCTAGGCGAATCGATAGCAACGCCTGACGGTCGGTTACGACGGTCCGGCTCAGGCGAGAAGCTGGTAGAGGCTGCTCGCCGCCACCAGCGACAACACGAGCACGCTCGAGAGGACGGGATCGACGGCCGAGACGACTGGAACTCCGAGTCCCGAGAGTGCGATAACAGCGAGTCCGAGGACACAGAGCCCGAGATGTACCTGGAGCGCGACCGACGGGGTCTCCCCGTGGCCGTCGATGTAGCCGAGAACGTCGTCGAAGTGCGGGCCGGGCTGGATCGTTTTCGCGTCGGAATCGTACTCGATGACGGCGTCTTCCTGGAGCTGCGGCAGATGTGTCTGCTGCAGCGAGACGTAGACGCTCTTGTAGAGGTTGTTCGGGACGGGCGTCGTATCCGTCTCGTCGGCCGCGATCGCGGAGGCGACGTCGGAGACGTCTACCTGTCCGCCCTCTTCGGCGAGTAACTGCACGATGGCGCGTCGTCTGTCGTTCCCGAGGATGTGAAACACCTCACTTTCCTCGAGTGACTCGTCGCGATTAGTCTGGACAGACATCGATCAAGAAGGGGGCGCGTTATCGACCAAGCATCCACCACCAGCTACCATACACGAGTGCGTTTCGGAGAGCACTGACTTTAACTTTTGCAGGCTAGATCGCGGCTGTCCGACTGGCAGCGTCCCTCATCGCTTTCGGACTGTCGACTGCGATCGAGTAATGGTGTGGATACAGTCGGCGGTCGGGTCGCGTATCGCGGCTCGAGAACGGAGCTCAGATCGCGGGAACTGGCGTCGAAAAGGTGGTCAGCGTCGAGTACGACGCTGTGGTGGAACTGCAACGATGGGGTTACTCACCGGGGAGGTGTCCGCCGGACTGCATCTCTCGGTACGTCGTACAGGCCGGGCAGCCGTGGACCACGTCACCGTTGTCGCCGAAGACGCGTGCGAACTGCTGGGTGACGTGCGTGCCGCAGTTTCGGCAGCGAGCGCCCGCAGTCGACGACGATTCCATGGGTTTCCAGTCGTGTTGGGTGGAGTTCATAGTTGAGGGGGTGAAACGCGAGCGAGTGCGGGAACCCGGTCGGCCGGCACAGCGGAACCGACCGCCGATCGTCGGTCGCCGTCGGCGGCCGCCCGCGGCGCGTTCGGGTGTGGACCGCCGCGTTCCCGTATTCACTCGAGCGTCACTTCTACCGAGGGGGGCAGATGTGAATAAAGGACGGAGACCGTTCACTTCGAGAGGGGCCGTAAGAACCGCGAAATACGCAGTTTCTGGATCGTATCGGTCGAGAGTCCCGCTGAGCAGGTCTCTGGCCGAATTCCGTCCTGTGACGGACGACAGCGAATTCAGATGGCTTAGCTTGCATTCGACTGCCCAAAGACGATATTGATGAGGGTGACACGCTCGAAAGGCCCCCTTTCTTCGGCGAAATGCCGTATTTCGGTGCCGAATTATCTTATTTCCGATCCATAAGGTACATCGTTATAAAATACCACTATCGCTTACCGATTGTCGTGCTGGAATGTACCGGTGGAGCCGCGATAGAGGGAGGCTCACTCCCCAGCCGATCCGTATCGGCGCCTCTCTCGCGCGACCGTCCCAACGCAACTGCCCCCAAACTCGGTGATCACGATGTCAATGCACGCAAGTAACACGCGATCGGAATCGACCCCAGAACCAGCCGCCCAGCTCGACGTCCTCGGTGACGAGTGTGCGCGAATGATTCTCGTCGCGACGAGCGACGGACCGAAGACGGCGAAGGAGCTGACCAAGCGGACGGACAGCTCCTCGGCGACCGTCTACCGTCGGATCAACAACCTCCTCGAGAGCGGCCTGCTGTCGGAGTGTGTGCGCTTCGACGACGACGGCTCGCACACGACCGCCTACGAGGCGACGATCGAGTCCGTGAGCGTACAGATTCAGGCCGACGGTATCGACGTCTCGCTGTCCGCGACCGACGAATAAGATCGACTCGTCCCGATCGCTCGAGCGCACATCGATTGCGGTGGCCGCCGTCTCGTTGTTCGGTTCGGTATCTCGCCGCCCGGAGGTCGTCCGAGTAGCGATACGACTGACGATTTTCTCTCGTCGGTGAGAATCGGCGGAACGTGCACTTTAGTTCCTGAAACTTGTTCTGAAAGGAGTTCTAACACTGCTGTATGATACGGATAACAAATATCTATTCAGGGGAATGGTCACTGTGATTGAGCAATGCACGATCTGACCGGCTTCCAACGGGACCTCCTGTACGTGATCGCGGGCGCTGATCAGCCGTCGGGACAGACCGTCAAAGACGAAGTCGAGAAGTACTACAGCTCCGAGATCAATCACGGTCGCCTCTATCCGAACCTCGACACGCTCGTCAACAAAGAGCTGGTCGAGAAGGGTCAACTCGACAGGCGGACGAACTACTACGCGATCACGGAGACTGGTCGGGAGCGAATCGACGAACGCCGCGAGTGGGAGGCACAGTACGTCGATTTCTAGCCCGTGGTCGGACGCTCCGGAGCGACGTCGTACTCGTCTGTGATCGTGACCGTTCGGTTCCCGAGCGGACCGTCGGCGAACTGTCTGGAATCCGTAGGGTGTGCGCCTGATGGGTCCCACACGGCGTGACTCTACGGGTTCCGATCCCGACGTTTCGTCGTCCCGTCTTCGTAATCGACGAGCACACCGGTACAACGGATAGACGACGGTAGCAGCCGTTCCCGCGTTCCGAACGCTACCGGTAACCCGGCCATAACAAAGCCGTAGAGGGTGAACCGAGCCAACGAGAATGCTCTGTGCGTCGTCTCCGACCAGGCCGAATACTGAGCAGCAACGTCCGGTGTCTTACCGATGAGCCACGAAACGAGTACGCTAACGCGGTTCGGTGTCGTTCGCCAGTATCCGGTCGACCTCGCCGTCGTCTCGGTCGTCGCCGTCCTGGCGTACGCACTCGCCACGTCGCTTCCGGAGGGAAGCGTCCTGCGACTGCTGGCTGCGTTCCCACTGCTGTTGTTTCTGCCGGGGTACGCGCTGGTCTCCGTCCTGTTCCCGGCGGCCAGCAGGAACGCTCGAGAGACGACTGGAAGGTCGATCGAGCGCGAGGTCCGGGGTATCGACGTCGTCGAACGGCTGGGGCTTTCTGGCGCGCTCTCGCTCGCGGTCGTTCCGCTCGTCGGACTCGCGCTCCCGTTTACGTCGTGGGGCTTCGGGACGCTTCCGACGGCGGCCGCGCTCGCGATCATCACGGTCGTCCTCGCGCAGGTCGGCGTCGTTAGACGGCTCCGTCTTCCGGCTGCAAAGCGATTTACCGTCTCACCGCTGGCCTACATCTCGGGCGCCGGGCGGGAGTCCGGGACCGTCGCGACGGCGTCGTCGCTCGTGCTCGTGCTCGCGGTCGGACTCGCGGCCAGCGCCCTCCTCGTCGGGTTCCTCGCTCCGGTGTCGACCGGCGGGTTCACCGAGCTGGCGCTGTACACCGAAAACGAGGACGGTGACATGGTCACCGACAACATCGGCGGCGAGATCGAAGCCGGCGACTCCGTCCCCGTGACCGTCTCGATCGACAATCAGGAGGGCGAAGAGACCGAGTACACGGTCGTCGTCCAGGAGCAGGTGATCGAAGACGGTGAAGTCGTCGAACGGAACGACCTCGAGCAACTCGAGACGTCCCTCGACGACGGAACGCGGGGGACCGGCGATCTGGACGTAACGCCGACGGCGGACAGCGGTGAGGAGGTCCGCGTGAGCGTGTTGCTCTACGACGGCGAGGCGCCCGAGGAGCCGACGAACGACAACGCTACGGAGGACACTTACTTCTGGGTCACCGTCGAGGACTGATCGCGTTCGCGGTTTCGCGAGCGACGGTCGGCGGCGAGCTGTGATCGTCGCTCGGTTGCAGACGCCGCTTCGATTGCGTCTGCTCGAGTGATCCTCCCCGTTTGGTCTCGAGACGACGAGCGACTCGATTTTTCGCCACGATTGGCTGGGGTCGCAGTCCCGTCAGGCATCCGCTTTTTTCTATCGTATCCACTGAGTAGCGATTCGGCGCGACGACGGACCGAAGTCGGCGAGCACGTCGCTGACGAGCGGTGATGGCCGTGTCCATTCTTCGACCCGTCACGAGCGAGAGTTCGCCGTAGCGCGGCGGCCGAGGAGCGCAGTTGCTGGTCGTCTACTCGCTGATCGCGTCGAGAACGAGAGCGGAGACGTACGGTATCGACTCCAGTATCCGAACCCGTGCCGCGCCGGTCGACAGGACGACAGTTCGCAGTTCCCTTACCCAGTGAGTCCGAGCGGTAACTCGAGGTCGGGTCGCCTCGAGACGTGCTGGACGACCGAGACCGCGAGGACGAGCACGCAGAGCCCCAGCGCGATCGCCGGCGCGACCGTCACCGTCAGCGGACCGACCGACAGCCACGAGAGCAGCAGTGCGACGACACCGAGTCCCGTCACGGAGACGTAGAGCCGGTGCCACGGGCGGTCGTCCTCGAGTCGGTGGTCGAGGTAGGGATCGAACGCGTCCTCGTGGGGGAGGAGATCGATCGTGTGGTCGTCGGGGTCCCAGTCGACGATTCCGTGTTCCTCGAGCATCGGCAGGTGCGTCTGGTAGAGGGAGATGTACACCCGCCGACGCTGCGTGCGCGTTACCTCTTCGGCATCGATGTCGTTTTCCCAGGCGGCGACCTGCTCGACGAGCGGCGCGAGATCGCAACTGCCGTTCTGTCGCTTGAGATACTGGACGGCCCGTCGACGCCGTGCGTTACTAAATACGTCGAACAGTTCGGCCTGTGTCAGTTCGTGATCAGACATGAGCGTCCTCGCGTTCCCGAGTCGGTGCTCGAATCCGGTCTCTGGGGATGTTCGGATACCTCACGCACTCGAATGCCAGCTATTGGCACTTTACTATCGCTCGACTACCCGTCCGAAAGGGATTTGTACCGATCTATTGCCATGACTGACATCTAATCCGATATTTCTCGGGGGAATGGTACCGAAACGCGCTGATCGCGGGATCGAGCCCCGCTACGGCCGTAATTCGGCTCCGCTCATGCCTCTCTAGCCTATAGTTCGTGACTACGCGATCGTCAGGGCGGGGATAACAAAGCGGTGTTACCGGCTGTATCAGCACGATTGCCCTCGCGGGTATCGTGTAATCAATGATGTATCAACGACAACGACTGTGTCGATCCGACGCACCCGACTCGAGTCTCGACGCCGGAGGTGTCGTCCGGTGAGCGGGTTCGTTCACGGCGACGACTGTTCGGTCGACGACGACGCGACGGTCGGCCACGGTGACTTCGACGAGCCCACGCAGGTCGGCGACGGCGCGACGATCAGAGCGGGATCGATCGTCTACGGGGACGTCACGATCGGCGACGAGTTCACCACGGGCCACGACGTGCTGGTCCGTGAGGGGACGACGATCGGCGACGACGTTCTCGTCGGCACCAAGACGGTCATCGACGGCCAGACGACGATCGGCTCGCACGTGAGTCTGCAGACGAACGTCTACATTCCGACGGAGACGACGATCGGTGACAACGTCTTCATCGGCCCGAGCGCCGCGTTGACCAACGACGAGTACCCGATTCGGACGGACAACGGCCTCGAGGGACCGACGATCGAAGACGGTGCCTCGATCGGCGCGAACGCCACGCTGTTGCCGGGCGTCACGATCGGCGAGAACGCCTTCGTCGCGGCCGGCTCGGTCGTTACGGAGGACGTACCACCGGGTACGCTCGCCGTCGGGACGCCCGCGACGATTCAGGCGTTGCCCGAACCGCTCGACGGACCGAACCAGATCGCATGACGGACGAACACACCGATACCGGAACCGATTCCGGCACGGAGTCGAACGTCGGCGCAGCCGAGACTGACGGCGGTGTCGCCGAAACCGACCCGTCGGACGGTGAGGCGGTCGTCGAGGACGCGGGTTCGACCGATTCGGACGAGTCGACGGTCGACGACACCGTCTCGATCGCCGCGCCGGAACTCAGCGACGACGCCCTCGAGCGCGTCGATTCGGTTCTCGAGAGCGGCATGCTCGCCGACGGCCCCGAAGTTCGGCGCTTCGAGGAGGAGTTCGCCGACTACTGCGATGCCGAGCGGGCCGTCGCGACCTCGAACGGGACGACCGCGCTCCACGCCGCCCTCGAGGCGCTCGGCGTCGAGGATGGTCAGGCGGTGCTTACCTCGCCGTTCTCGTTCGTCGCGAGCGCGAACGCGATCCGACTCGCCGGCGGCAAACCCGTCTTCGCGGATATCGATCCCGAGACCTACACGCTCGATCCCGACGCCGTCGAGGCGGTTCTCGAGGAACGAGACGACGTCGTCGGCCTGCTACCGGTCCACCTCTACGGACTGGCCGCCGACATGGACCGCCTGAACGATCTCGCTGACGAACACGACCTGTTCGTCCTCGAGGACGCCTGCCAGTCCCACGGCGCCGAAATCGACGGCGAACGCGCGGGCGCGCTCGGCGACGCCGCCTGCTTCTCGTTCTACCCGACGAAGAACATGACGACCGGCGAGGGCGGCATCGTCACGACCGACCGCGACGACCTCGCCGACCGAGCTGCCGGCTACGTCAACCACGGCCGGGACGCCGGCGAGGGCGGGAGCTACGAACACGTCGCGCTCGGGCACAACTTCCGGATGACGAGCATGGCCGGCGCCATCGGCCGCGAACAACTCGAGCGCCTCCCCGCGTTCAACGAGGCGCGCCGGGAGAACGCGGCCTACTACGACGAGCAGCTGGCGGACGTACCCGTCGAGACGCCGACGGTTCCCGAGGGCTACCGACACGTCTACCACCAGTACACGATCCGAACCGACGACCGCGACGCCCTCGCGGCAACGCTCGACGATCACGGCGTCGATACCGGTATCTACTACGGAACGCCGATCCACCGCCAGCCGGCCTACGAGACGGTGAGCACGGCCGCGGCGACGCTTCCGAACGCCGAACGGGCCGCCGAGACGGTCCTCTCGTTGCCCGTTCATCCCGGACTCTCCGAGCGGGATCGACGAACCGTCGTCGAAGCAGTGCAGGACCACTTCAACTCCCAATGAACGGACCAGGAACACCCTCTCCACCGATCCGGGCCGGCGTCATCGGCGTCGGCTCGATGGGCGAGAATCACGCACGCGTGTACAGTGAACTACGAGACGTCGAGCTCGCCTGCGTCACCGACCACGACGACGACGTCGCACGGCGGGTCGCCGCCGAGTACGGCACCGAGGCCGTCGATTTCGAGACCGTCCTCGAGCGCTGTGACGTCGTCACGGTCGCCGTCCCGACGCGGGCCCACTACGACGTCGTCTCCGAGTGTCTCGAGGCGGGCGTTCACGTTCTCGTCGAGAAGCCGATCGCCGAGACGACCGACCAGGGCGAGGCGCTCTCCGAACTGGCCGACGAGAACGACCTCGTCCTCCAGGTCGGACACATCGAGCGGTTCAACCCGGCCGTCCGGACGGTTACCGAACTGATCGACGAACTCGACGTCATCAGCCTCGAGGCCGAACGCCTCGGCCCGCCGCTCGACCGCGACGCGCTCGGCAACGTCGTCTCGGACCTGATGGTCCACGACATCGACGTCGTCGGCGCGTTGCTCGACGACCGGCCCGATTCGATGACCGCGACCGGAACCGAGAACGGACAGTACGCGACGGCGACGATGGAGTTCGACGACGTCGTCGCCTCGCTGACGGCGAGTCGCGTCACTCAGAAGAAAGTCCGGACCCTGACCGTTACGGCTCGCGAGTGTCTCGTCGAGGTCGACTACCTCGAGCAGTCGGTGTTGATCCACCGCAACTCCTACCCGGAGTACGTCGTCGACGACGGCAAGCGCCGCTACCGCCACGAGAGCGTCATCGAACGCCCGCGGGTCGACAACGGCGAACCGCTGCGCCACGAACTCGAGTCGTTCGTCGAGGCGGTTCGGACCGGCACCGACCCCGTCGTTACCGCCGAAGACGGCATCGCGGCCCTCGAGACGGTGCAGGCGGTCGAATCGCTCGTCGATGGCGACGCGAATCGACGGGAGGTGCAAGCGCGATGAGCGACGACACCGCAACCGAGTCCGCCGCCGGGCTCTACGGCTCGAGCGAGTCTCCCGACCGTCAGCGCGACCTGCTCACGAGCGGCGAGATTCCCGTCGCCGTCTACGGTCTCGGCAAGATGGGGCTGCCGCTTGCGGGCGTCTACGCCGAGACGACCGGCAACGTCACCGGCGTCGACGTCGACCCCGACGTCGTCGAGACGATCAACGCCGGCGAGAGCCACGTTATCGGCGAACCCGGGCTCGACGAACTCGTCGCCGAGCAGGTCGATGCCGGCCGGTTCGAGGCGACGACCGACGGCGCCGAGGCGGCCGCGAACGCGACGATCCACGTGATCATCGTCCCGACGCTGCTGGACGACGACGACAATCCGAACCTGGCGACCGTCGAGTCCGTTGCGGACGACATCGCGGCCGGACTCGAGCCCGGCGACCTCGTGATCGCCGAATCGACGCTGCCGCCGACGAGCTGTCGCGACGTGATCAAGCCCCACCTCGAGCAGGAAAGCGGCCTCCCCGGCGACGAGTTCGGGCTCGCGTTCTGTCCCGAGCGGACCTTGAGCGGCCGCGCGCTTCAGGACATCCGCGGGGCGTATCCGAAGGTCGTCGGCGGCGTCGACGACGAGAGCACGCGCGCCGCGTCGGTCGTCTACGACGAAATCTCGGACAACGACGTCCATCCGGTTTCCGACGCCACGACCGCGGAGTCCGTCAAGGTCTTCGAGGGCGTCTACCGAGACGTCAACATCGGATTGGCGAACGAGCTGGGCCGGCTGGCCGACGAACTCGGCATCTCGGCCCGCGAAGCGATCGACACGGCAAACGACCTGCCGATGTGCCAGCTTCACGATCCCGGCCCGGGCGTCGGCGGCCACTGCATCCCCTACTACCCGCACTTCCTGCTCTCGCAGAACGAAGAGCCGATGGATCTCACCCGGACCGCCCGGCGGATCAACGACGAGATGCCGACGGTCGTCGTCGACCGCCTCGAGAGCGAACTGGCGGCGACCGACACCGACCTCGCCGACGCGTCGGTGGTCGTCCTCGGCGTCACGTACCGCCCCGGCGTCGAGGAGACCCGCGCCTCGCCCGCGCTGGACGTCATCGACGAACTGAACGCACGCGGCGCGGACGTCGCGGGCGTCGATCCGCTGGTCGACCCCGAGGAGTACGGCGCTCGACGAGTCGCCGTCGACGACTTCGAATCCGAGCCGTTCGACGCCGCGATGATCGTCACGCCCCACGAGGAGTTCGACGCGATCGACTGGACGGAGTGTGCGCCGATGGTCGTCCTCGACGGCCGCGACGCCGTCGACCTCTCGGCGACCCACCACCGCGAGTACACGCTCGCGGGGGCCTCGAGCGGCCGCTCGCCGACGGGCTCGAGCGACGAGACAGACGCGGTCACCGTCGACGATCGGTCGCTGACCGCGGACGGCGGTACCGTCGACAGACCGAGTAGCGCCGATCGAACCGACGATCCGTCGGGAGGCGACGATGTATAAGGGCAAACGCATCGGCGTCGTGGTTACGGCCTACGACGAGGAGGACTTCGTCGGCGAGGTCATCAAGACCGTGCCGGACTTCGTCGATCGGGTCTACGCCGTCGACGACGCCTCGCCGGACGACAGCTGGACCGCGATCCAGGAGGCCGCCGCACACGTCAACGAGCGGGCCGAGCCGGCGTTGCAACTCGCGGCCACCGATGGCGGCGACGCCAGACGCGTCGTGCCGATCCAGCACGAGGAGAACCGCGGCTACGGCGCGGCGGTCAAGACCGGTTACGAGCACGCCGCCGGCGACGAGATGGACGTCGTTGCCGTCCTGAACGGCGACGCCCAGATGGATCCCGACATCCTCGACCGGATCATCGATCCGGTCGTCGAGGGCGAAGCCGACTACGCGAAGGGCAACCGGCTGCTCAACCCGGACGACCGCGAGGGGATGTCGACGTTCCGGTTTATCGGCAACTCGCTGCTCACCGGCCTCTCGAAGTTCGCGACTGGCTACTGGTCGATCAGCGACCCGCAAAACGGCTACACCGCCATCTCGCGGGAGGCGATCGAGGAACTCGATCTCGAGTCGATCACCGACCGGTACGGCTTTCTCAACCACATCCTCACGCACCTCAACGTCGCCGGCTTCCGGGTCGCCGACGTCTCGATGTCGGCCGTCTACGGCGACGAGGAGAGCAGTATCCGGTACGTCCCGTTCGTCAGGTTCGTCTCGCTGTTGCTCCTCCGGAGTTTCCTCTGGCGGCTGAAACAGCGCTACGTGGTCCAGCGGTTCCACCCGGCCGTCGTCTTCTACGGCGCCGGCAGCGCGGGGCTGGCCGGCGGTAGCGCCGGCCTCGGCGCGTCGGTCGGTCGCACGCTGCGCGGAAAGGAGGGGTTTACGGGTGCGATCGCCTCATTCGTCGCGCTGCTCGTCGGCGTCGTCTCGCTCGGCATCGGGATCTATCTCGACGCTCAGGAGAACGAGACCCTCGAGGTCGCAAAGTACGATCGGAGCGACGGCGACGCCGACCTCGAGCGATCGCCGAATCAGTCGATGGAGTAACGGACGATATCCTCGCCCTCACAGGCCGGACATCGGTTCGTGTCGGCCGTGACGTTCGTGCCGCAGTTGCGACACTCGTAGATGACCGTCGGAGACTCCACTGACTCGTTCTCGCCGTCTGTTCGTGCCGTCGTCGGTGATTCGGTGTCGGGCCCCGAATCGCTAAAGAGATCTGAAATGAGACGGACGAGTGTCATAGAACTCAGTGAGGCGTTATTCCGGCGATTCGGTGTTAAGTGTTTCGCAATCCCGTCTCGAGCGAGTATCCGTACAGTGACCTGTTCGGCTGCTATACGGGAACGAGCGCAAATATTTCACCAAATCCTAGAGTTAGTTCAGAAGGAAGGCTTATGCTTGCATGCTCGTCTTCAACCAGATATGGAACGCGAGTCCCCGACCGACGCCGAGACACGTGACGACGACCGTTCGGCCGCCGCCGCGGCGCACGCGCCGCCAGTGAACCCGCACGCGCATCGACCGACGGTGACGGTTGCGGCGACGCGGGGCGAGGATACCGACGCGTCGAACGAACTGACGATTATCGGTCATGGAACGCCCTCGAGTTTCGAGATTACGGTCGACGGCGAGATCAGCGTAACCGACGAGCCCGCCGCTGCGTCGTCGACGGTCGTCTCCGGATCGACGGTCGAGGGTGCGATCGAGGACGGAACGATCCGCGTTGCGTTCACCGGCGACCTCACCGACGTGACGTTCGTCGACCGGGAGATCACCGGCGTCTCGCCCGCAACGACGCCGAACGTCCACGTCGACTACGCCGCACCCGAGCGGTCTCAGTCGTAGGTTCCGGTTATCGCCCTCCAGGTCCTCGACTGAGCACGAGCAGTTCGTCTCCCCGGTGGCGAGAGTCACACCTGCACAGAGACGCGCGATTCAACACTGTCATGTAGTGCGGCGAGGTTTCCTCGACTATCACGGAGTGAGTACGGATGACGGACAACACCGACGAGAGCGCCGACGAACCGAGCGACGGGAGCACTGAGTCGACCGATCGCGAGGACTGGGAGCCCCGCGAAGACGGCTGGATGGCACCCGTCGACGACGACATCCTCGAGCTTATGCGGGACCCGGACGCCTTCGAACCCTCCGACGTCGACGACGCGGGCATCTGTCGCGGTCCCGACGCGGCCTACCGCTGTCGCGAACTCGCGAAGTACGGACTGCTCGAAAAGCTGGCTATCGGCATGTACGATATCACCGACCGCGGCGAACGCTACCTTGAGGGCGAGGTCGATCCGGACGACCTCGAGCCCGAAGACGACTGAGGTGGGTTGCGGTGTCGTCGTCGTTGCCGTCGCAATCGTCGTCTCGAGTCGTCCGTCGGCGGGTTACTGACAGTCGACGTCGACGTCGATGTCCGACGGGACGGCCCCGAGCATCGCGACGACGTCGTCGGCGCCGAGAAAGCCGTCGGCGCGACGGGTGACCTCCGCTCCGTCCGCAAACAGGATCAGCGTCGGCACCGAGTTGATATCGAATCGCTCGACGAGTTCGATGTCGTCGCCGGGGTTGAGCAGCCCGATCGGAACCTCGGTCTCGCGCGCGACGTTTCCGAGCACGGGCTCCATCGCCTGGCACTTCCCGCACCCGCTGGTGTAGAACTCGACGAGCGCCACCTCGTTGCGCTCGCGAAACGTCGCGAGTTCGTCGCCGTCGGCGAGTCGCGTCGGTCTGGGCGCTCCGTCCATACCGTCGATACCGGCCGCACGCTGAAACCGATATCGTTGCCGTCGGTATCGCGACTCGTATTCGATCGAGTCACCGACCGAACTCGAGTCCGGTGAACGGTGATGACGGGTCTTCCAGTCGACTGAATTCGAGTGAACCGATTCCAGAACGGAACCCCGACAGCCGGTGGCGCCGCCGAACGGTTCCCAATCGATCACACCGTAAAACGCCAGTGTCGACCGCGTGCGGACTCGGTTTCGATCGCCGGAACCGTGCCGTTTCGAACGAAATCCATCGTATACCCGATCGGAGCGAACGAACTGTCGGGGATGGATTTATAATCCGCTCGCCTACACCGGTGTGATGACTCGCTCCGAACCACCCCGCGACGGGACCGCGTCGGTCCCACGAAAGTCGACCCTGTTTTGCTGGGAGTGCGATCACTCGAGTCCCATGGACGGCGACTGGAACCGACGCCCACGAGACGGATACGTCGATTACGTCTGTCCGCATTGCGAGACGACGCTCACGAGCCGCCCCTCTCGGAAGCAGTCGGAGCCGCGACGGGCGACGCCGACTCAGGGACGCCGTCGACGTGGACTCGGACGCGGGCGATCAGCGCCACGGCCGAGCGCCGCGTGGCAGCGCACGCTTCACGCGACGGTGCAGGTCTGGCGAGCGAGCCTCGGAATCGGTGTGTCGGGGATCGCAGCGATTCTCGGTCCGTCCGTCGGTCCGCCGCGACGCTGATCGATCGGGTGACGTACCCCCTACAGTCGGGTGATCACTTACTCGTCACCGCTGGAATACGCCGTCGAGATTGGTCTGAAATCGGACATCTGGTAGACGACTATCCAGTTTTCTACGTTATTTTTGAGCGTTGTACACCACACTCCCTGCCATGTCATTCTATACTGGTCATGTGGGCGATTCTATTCTTATATGAGTATATTCGCCCACAACAGTAGAGCTTTAGTAGTCGGATCCAATCGATTACTCGAGCAAAAGATGACAAGCGGAAACCTGACGACTGCGGAAGAAGCGGTACTGGAGGAGATCGACGAGAAGAACATCGACTTCCTGCGCCTGCAGTTTACCGACATTCTCGGTACGGTCAAAAACGTCTCAGTCCCGGCCCGTCAGGCCGAGAAGGCGTTCTCGGAGGGCATCTACTTCGACGGGTCCTCGATCGAGGGCTTCGTTCGCATCCAGGAGTCGGACATGCGTCTCGTCCCCGACCCCGAGACGTTCGCGGTTCTCCCGTGGAGACAGAGCGGCGACAGCGCCTCGGCCCGGATGATCTGTGACGTCTACGACACCTCGACGGGCGAGCCCTTCGAGGGCGACCCGCGCTACGTGCTCAAGCAGGCCATCGAACGCGCCAACGAGATGGGGTACGAGGTCAACTTCGCGCCGGAGCCGGAGTTCTTCATGTTCAAGGAAGACGAGGACGGACGCGCGACGACCGAGACCGCCGACCACGGCGGCTACTTCGACCTCGCGCCGAAAGACCTCGCCAGCGACGTCCGTCGCGACATCATCTACGGCCTCGAGGACATGGGCTTCGAGATCGAAGCCAGTCACCACGAGGTCGCCCGCGGCCAGTACGAGATCAACTTCGAGTACGACGACGCGTTGACGACGGCCGACAACGTCGGGACGTTCCGGACGGTCGTCCGCGCCATCGCCGCCGAACACGACCTCCACGCGACGTTCATGCCCAAGCCGATCCCGAAGATCAACGGCTCGGGGATGCACACCCACATGTCGCTGATGACCGAGGACGGCGAGAACGCCTTCCACGACGAGGACGACGAGTTCAACCTGAGCGACACCGCCCACTCCTACCTCGCGGGCATCCTGGAGCACGCGCCGGCGATCACGGCGGTCGCAAACCCCACCGTCAACAGCTACAAGCGACTGGTTCCGGGCTACGAAGCGCCCGTCTACGTCGCCTGGTCCGACCGCAACCGCTCGGCGCTGGTCCGCAAGCCCGCAGCCCGCGTCCCCGCGGCCTCGCGCGTCGAACTGCGCTCGCCCGACCCGTCGTGTAACCCCTACCTCGCCTTCGCCGTCATGATCCAGGCGGGTCTCGACGGCATCGAACAGGACCTCGAGTGTCCCGACCCGGTCCGCGAGAACATCTACGAGTTCGACGAGGACAAACGCGAGGAGTACGGCATCGAGACGCTGCCGTCGAACCTCGGCGAAGCCGTCGACGCCTTAGCGGAAGACGAGGCCGTCTACAGCGCCCTGGGCGAACACGTCGCGCCGAAGTTCGTCGAGGCCAAGCGCCAGGAGTTCGAGGAGTACCTCATCGACGTCTCCGAGTGGGAGATCGACCGCTACCTCGAGCAGTACTGAACTCGGGGCTGCGACCCACCGGTTGACACTGGTTGTGCCTTCGCTCTCTTTTTGTGTTCCGTGTGCGTGCTCGAGTCCACAGATCGGGCTTCAGCGAGCGACGACAGTCGTCGAGTGAGTGCCGGTGTCGGCACCTCAAGCGGGTAGCCATGGGCTCGAATTGAATCCGACACATAGAACGAATTCTCGAGAGGCGGTCCGAACGGGCGAGATGTCCGGCCTCCGTCCCCCACTTTTCACGAGCGTTTGGTGACAGCGGAGACCGAGAACCAGCGTCAGCCGAGGTCGGTTCCGGAAGACACTCCGGCGGTCCCTGGTTAGCTGTTCGCCCTGATCACTCGGGCTACTCGGGTCTCATTCGGTGGGAACGGTAGAACGCCCGTACCGAATGGACACCCCCCCCGTCATGTCCAGTGTCTCAGGTCACGAAGAGTCGTGTGAATTGCCTCTCGTTCATAACTTTGTTTCGGCAGTCAATTTCAATTCCGTCATCGCCTCTCTTCAAAAAAGAACGGGTCACTTCACTGGTCTGGCGGAGAGGTCACCCCACCGTGTCCAGTGTCTCGAAGACACCGATCCGTTATAATCCGTCCTCAATCGGTTCTTTATCCCGTGTAATTCCACTCATCACGTGTAATTCCGATCAAGAGTCTCGTGAAAACCCTCTCCACTGTGTCCAGTGTCTCGCATCTCAGTCTATTTGAACTGACTTTGAATTACACCGGCGTTCTATTGCCGCTAGTTCGGAGTCAGCCTTCGTCTTTCCCAGAAGAGTGCGAACTATCGTTTTCCAACTGAGGATGAAACAAAATAGGAACAATATTCCATGGTGAACAACAAGTTCGGAGATGTTTTATCTCATATTGCTATAGAATGAGGGGACCACACCCCACCGCGTCCAGTGTTTTAGTGGGAAGAGTTATCGAATCATTCCACCGAAGCACGTGTTCTTACGATCGAAGACATTGGACGCGATGGGGTGGTATTATACCCCGATCAAAAGTCACTGGACACACTCGACACGGGGGTTTTATACCATATGAATATTAAATAAGAAACCAATCAATGGCATTGTTTGAACCAGATACGGATATTTTCCGTTATCGGGATGCCCTCCGAGAAGACTATCAGCCTGAAGAAATCGTAGGCCGTGACGACGAACTCCAACAGTAGCTCCACGAAGAGGAGAAAACCCCTATCCGGGCACGTAATATACAGGACCGTTACGAAATCGTTTGTGACCGAGCAGCAGTCGATCCACTCGTTCCCCGTAGAATGCGAGATCACTTGGGGGAACTCTCGATGCTCGGAATCGCGACTTGGGTTGAGCGGAATAAAGGCGAAGCTGGCGGTCGGTATTACGAGTATTCGCTCGATACGAGTCCGGATCTTCTACTCGAAGCACTCGAGGAGACAGTGGACAGAGTAGGGATGACAGAAGCGATCCAGAAGCGTCTCACACGTGACTTCTGAGTCAGAAGACACTGGACATAGTGGGGTGTGTCTGCAGACGTTCCCCAGTAGCGGTACAAAGTACGTCGCTAAGACTATACAGATCAGATTGTTCGGAGACCAAAGAATACGGGTAGTAGTGGTGGAAAAGACACTGGACATAGTGGGGTGGGTCTCTCCTCGTTCGTAGAACAATCTCGCCACCCCACGATCGATACGATGAATCGGTCACGATGACGGACTCGCTACCGCACCGTTCGACTAGTCCGGCGCTCGAGAGCGTATTCACAGCCCCAAAACCGCGAGTTTCCTCGTCATCAGCGGTCACTCAGGTCGTCGGCCGTTTCCTCACTCGTCGCCTCGAGACAGACGTACAACCGACCCAAACCAGCGGACGGAAGCGAGATCGGAGGGTCCTTTTGCGACGACGCTCGAGTAGCGGATAATGACGTCAGGTGACGGCGACCGACCGCGTCCGCCGACCGCGCTGGACGACGAGGCTCGAGCGGCGCTGGCGGGACTCGAGAACCGCGACATCGACGACCTCCGGGCCGCCGGCGAGTACCTCGTCGACCTCGCGGCGTGGAAGGCTGCGACGAGCAACGACTGGGAGCCCGACGCCGACCGGGAGAGGGCCGCCGAAGCCGACGGCACGCCGAATGCGGCCGCGACGGCTGGAACCAGTGCCAACTCGAGAGACGGCGAGCAGGACTCGAGCACAGCAGCCGACGGAGCGTCCGCCGACGCCGCCGATGGCTCGGAACTCGAGTATCCTGCAGGGGTCCCGCCTCGAGCGAGTGTGACGGTCAAGGAGAT
Source organism: Natronolimnohabitans innermongolicus JCM 12255 (assembly GCF_000337215.1). Classification (GTDB taxonomy): domain Archaea; phylum Halobacteriota; class Halobacteria; order Halobacteriales; family Natrialbaceae; genus Natronolimnohabitans; species Natronolimnohabitans innermongolicus. Next base: position 17,063 of record NZ_AOHZ01000109.1, read on the forward strand.
CGCCGGCTCGACGTACCACTACTACCAGTGGCGCGACGGCGATCGGATCGAGTCGAAGACGGTCCAGCGAGGACACGGTAGCCACTGACCGTCACTGGACACCCGATTGCAACGAACCCGACTCGAAAGTCAACCGGCGTACGAGAGACCGAACGCCGTCCAGACCAGCGCCAGTACGCCGTAGACGAGGTCCCCATCATACCTCGAGGGACCGAATCCGAGCCAGAGGATACCGAAAGAAAGGATACCGATCAAGAACAGCGCGAGAGGGAATCCCGAAAGGCGAGGGCGGAATACTCCTTGTTCGTTCCCGAGAGAATATCTCCAGAAGAGGAATCCGAGACAGAGGCCTCCCAATACGAGTACCCCTGAAACCCACGTGAGCGTCGGCGTTACCATCCCGGATTGCGTCCCGCCGAACAACAATGCGAGAGACACGACAGCGACGGCAATCACGTCGGCAATCAACTGACCGGGGGCCGAGAGTGTACGTTCGTTAGTCATCTCTGCGTCTCACCATCCAGTGAGAATATAGAATAAATTAATCATTTTGATCGAGCCGTTGGTGCGCAATCGTCCGTGGACAAGGAGCCGAACTCGAGCGCCGCGACACCAACCCTCGCGTAGGCGCTGCTCCACCGACGACTGGCCGTCGCTCGGGGTCCGCTGACCGAGCGATCAATCACGAGCCGCTCGCGCGTTCTCCTCGCCAGGGCAGGTGCACTGTACTCCGGTATTTGTTACGCTTCGTCGCGTCTCACCGGCCTCTTCGCGTCGCTTTCGCTCAGTTCAGATCCCACTCCTCGTCGTCGATCCGAATCCGCGTCAACTCGTCTCGGTCGCCGAGCAGGCGGAACTCGAAGCCGCCGTCGTCGCGTTCGTACTGGAGATTCATCGTCGTCACGTCGGCTGTAATCTCCTCCGAGTAGGCCGGCGCTTCGTCCCGCGATTCGGGCGGCTCGAGGTCGAAATCCGCGTAGGAGACGCGCGTCGATTCCTCGACGAGATCGTCGTCGCCGTAGACGTCGGCGTCGATCCCCTCGGACTCGGTCTCCCGTACCTCGAGGCGGTAGGTTTGCATCGTCATACGGACGCATTCGCTCGAGGGCGGGATGGCGGTTCGGCCTGAATGCGCTGGCGAGTGCGCCAACGGTTCGGCTACACCGATTCGTACGGCCCGAGCCGGGTTCCGTCCAGCAGGTAGGCCTCGCCGTCGGCTAACCCATCGGGGAGAAACGGCGCCAGAAACGACTGGTTCGGGACGTTCACCCACGTGCCGCCGACGAGGTCGTTGAACGCGGGAACGACGACGACCCGCGGTCTCGAGTCCACGGCTCCGTCGACGCGTCCGTCGTCGGCGCTTTCTTCGACCGCCTCGAGCCACGTCACGTCCGCGTACTCGTCTCGGTCTCGAAACCGTTCGGGGTTCAGTCGGCCGCGCAGCCACGCTCGTTCGACGCGACTGCCGCCGACTTCGTCCTCGAGGCGGACGCAGGGGTGTTCGTGGCCCAGGCAGACGATGTCGCAGTCGAGCGCCGCGGGTGCTGGCCAGGTGTGGCCGTGGCAGACGCCCACCTCGCGGTCGCCGAGCGCGACGCCCGCGCCGCCGGTGACCGTCACGCGGTCGGGATCGAACTCGAGGGCGGCCGCTCGCCGGTCGTCGGTCGGCGTGAGCCAGTCCTCGATGCCGCCGTCGTGGTTGCCCTTGACGACGGTGATCTCGAGTTGCGGCGGGAACGCCTCGAACAGCACCTCGAGTTCGCCGCGCTCGGCGCTGCCGGGGTCGCCGATCGAGTGCATCAGGTCGCCGAGCACGACGAGGCGGTCGGGAACCGTGCGCTCGAGGAGTTCGAGTAGTCGCTCGCGGCGCTCGGGGGCGTGGCTGGGGACGTCGACGCCGCGCTCGGAGCGCAGTCCGGCCTCGTAGCCGGCGTGGTAGTCGGCGACGAGCAGCGCGCGTTCGTCCCCGAGGGTGGCGATCGCCGCCGGCTCGCCGGGGACCGGTTCGACGCGAGCGGTCGGTTCCGCACCGGGTCCGGACATCGAGACCGCTTAGATCGCCTTCAGCGTCTCGTCGTCCGGCTCGTAGCACTGTCCGCCCATCAGCGCGTCTTGAATCGCGTCTTCGACCTCGGCTTCGGGAATGCCGGTGTCGTCGGCGACCGTCTCGACGAGCGTCGTTCGGTCGGCGCCGTCGCCGTCGTCGAGTTCTTCCATCGTTTCGACGACGTAGGACTCGAGGTCGACGTCTTCGGCGTCGACGTCTTCGGCGGGTTCATCACCCGCGTCGGCGGGTGCATCGCCCGCGTCGTCGTCGTCATCGTCGGCTTCGTCGACGGATGTCCCTTCACTGTCAGGCTCCTCGTCGGCGGGTTCCGCGTCGGCCGCGAGACCCGACTCCGGCGGCGCGCCGAGATCGTCGTCCTCGTCGTCGGCAGCGGAGACGGCGGCGTCGTCGCCGGGTTCGTCGGTCGTCGCAGCGCCAGCGCCGGGTTCGCCGCTCGAGGCGGCGTCGGCCGCCGCCTCGCTCTCGGTTTCGACGCCGTCGGCTGCGGGCTGTTCGTCGGCGTCGGGAACGTCGATCTCGGCTTCGCCGGGTTCTTCGACTTCCGCACCCGTCGTGAACTCGGCGCCGAACTCCGCCTCGAGTTGCTCGCGCTCCTCGTCGTCCATCTCGTACATGCCCGAGTCGCCGGCGTCGAAGTCGCCGAGGTCGTCTTCGTCCTCCTCGTCAGCGTCCGATGGGATTTCGTCGAATTCGGTCGCGACGCCGCTGTTAGCGTCGGTTTCGTCCTCGAGGGACGTGTCGTCCACGTCGGACGTCGCCTCGCCGAACTCCGCGGTCGGCTCGCCGACCGCAGGCTCCGTCTCCGCGTCGACTCCAGCGGTCACGTCGGATTCGGTTCCGCTTTCGGGCGAGTCGGCCGCGGTCTCGGTCTGGGTTTCGGCCTCCATCCCAGTCTCGGTTTCGCTCCCACTCCCGCGTTCGCTTTCCGTCTTCGTCTCGAGCGCCGCGGCGTCGGCCGCCTCGGATTCGGCTTCGGAGGCCGGCTCGGGGTCCGTTCCCGTCGCCGTGCCCGCCGCCGAACCGGCGGTTGCCGCGTCGGGTTCGCTCACCGACCCGGATTCAGACTCGGCCTCGGCGCCGCCGGGTGTCGCCGCGGCGGCGTCCGCCGGCTGCTCCGTCTCGTCCGGCCCGCTTTCGAGGGTCGACTCGAGGGCCGACAGAGCGGCGTCGGCGTGGCTGCCCAGCGAGGCGAAACTCGCGGTCGAATCGGGACTCGAGTCCCCGGGCTCGAGCGAGAGTCCGCTGACCTGGTCGCGCTCGTCGGCGACGACCTCGACGGCCTCTATGGCGCAGTCGCGAAGCGCCTCGAGGTAGTCGGGCGTCGTGCCGTAGTGGTCCTGTGCGAGCGGGATTCCGGCGGCGAGGCCGGATTCGACGCCGGCCTCGCGGAGCGCGTCGGTCAGTGCGTCGCCGTTCGCGTCTCGCGGCTCCGCGCTCTCCAGTTCGGCCGCACCGGCGTAGGTTCCAACCCGTTCGACCGTCTGCTCGGCCGCGCTGACGACCCAGCGGTCCCGGGTGTCGGCGTCGACGGTCGCGATGCTCTCCGGACGGATCGAGGTGTAGACCTGATCGGAGTCGTCGGGCTGGAAGGTCCGCGCCTTGCCGGTCACCGCGACGAACGCGGGCGGCTGGAGCTGTTCAAGTACGGCCAGTTCGTCCGGCTGGTACTGGCCGGCGTAGACGACGAACGCGCCCGTCGGGTCCACGACGCGGGCGCGAACCATCTCGTCGTTGACCGACGTCACCTCCGTCAGCGTCCCGACCGCGAAGATGCGGTTGAGTCGGGCGCCGGTCGGCGAGATGACGTAGTTCGGGGCCCGCTCTTCGTCGCTCTCGGCGTAGGAGAACGAGGCGTCGTCGTACTCGGCCGCAAAGAGCCGGTAGGCGACCTCTCGGCCCGGGATTTCCTCGTCGTCACCGTTTCCGTTCCCGTTGTCGTTCGCGCTCATGCGTTCACCTCCTCGAGGAAGGCCGTCGCACGCGTTTCCGGATCCTCGTCGCTCTCCGCGAACGTCTCGGCGTCGAGATTGGCGCCGTACTCGTCGACCGAGAGGTGACCGCGAACGCGGTACTCGCGACCGACGATCCGCTCGCGAATCGTGTCGGCGACGACCTCCTGGTCCATCGCTTCGCGGGCTTGCTCGAGGGCGTCCTCGAGGGTACCGTCGTAGACGTCCTCGGTGAGTTCGTCGTCGAGGACGACCGTGAGCGCGCCGGTTCCGTCGTCGAGAATCGCCTTCACGCGCAGGTCGTCGATTCCGTCGACGTCGCCGTGGGTTCGACACTGTCCCTTCTGGATGACGCGGTAGCACTCGGGACAGCGCTGGATGAGCCCGGAGCCGTCGCGGACGGCGATGACGTTTCCGACGAGTTCGACGTCGTAGATGCCGCCGGTGTGGACGGCCTCGCCGACGCCCATCGTCGTCGTGTCGGCGCCGACCTCGATCTCGCGCTCGAGTGCGCTGACCGTCGAGAACTCCGAGACGTTCACTTCGGGGACGCCGCGGAACTCCCGGACGTAGGCGTTCTCGATGCGGACCGGGCCGCCGTCTTCGATTTCGGGAGCCGGATCCCAGTTCGTGAAGGGGAGTCGCCCGCTCTCGTCGCCGAAGACGCCGCTCAGGATCTCGGTCTCGCCGTCGCGGCCGTCGATCGTTCGGCGCTCACACTCGAGGACGTCGACCTCGACGGTGGCGGCGCGGTCGCCCGTCCGGAGGTCGGCGAGCTGTGCGTCGCCGCCGATCACGTCGGCGTACTCGGCGGGAAGCTCGAGCGACTCCTCGACGAACGACAGCGAGGTGCTCTCGCCGAGGTTGAGTTCGGGTTCGCCGTCCCACTCGCGGACGCCCGCGTTGCCCGCGGTGATCGTATCGCCGGCCGAGAGGCCGAAGTCCTCCCAGGCGGTGTAATCGATCGCGCCGGTCTCGTCCGCCAGTCGCCCCTCGACGATGACGTGGTCGTCGCCCTGATAGCGGATCGACCGCTCGCCGGCCGTCAACACGACGCCAGTGACGGTCACGTTGCCGTCGTCGGTCGTGATCTCGCCGATTTCCTTGCTCGAGGGGGTGGCGCCACCGCCGCCGCCACCGTCGCCGTACTTTCGACGCAGGCTCTGTTTGGCCTCGTCGATCGGGACGCTGTACTCCACCAGGTTCTGCAGGTCGGATTTGACCTCCTCTTTGTCAATACCGAGGTCGGAGGCGAGATCCTCGGCATGATTGTCGAGTTCCATCAGTGGCCATTCGCACGGCGGATTTAAAAGCGTTCCCGGGGAAAACGGACGACCTGACCGAGATTGGTCGCGAATCGAGGCGTTGACAGTCGCGACGACCGGCACCCGCCGGTCGAACGCAGTACGTTCATTTCGGTTGCGCTGGCACTACTCGTATGGAACGTCTCCGCGCCGCACTCGGCGGATTGGTCTTCGTCGTCGCGATCTTCGGCGGCATCGTCGTCATCAGAGTCCTGACGCGAGCGCTGTACGCCGCCATCTGGTTCGTCGAGACCGTGGCGACGCTCGGGTTCGCGCTTCTGATCGGCTACGTCGTGTATCGGATTCTGCTCGGCTCGAGCGACGATCCGCGGCGGAGCGACTGAGCGGCTGAGCGATTGAGCGTTCCGGACCGATTCTCTTGCCTTCCGCGAGCGTAAGATGAACTCGAGGACTGGGGTGCGAACGCTTTTACTCGAGAGCCTGAAACCGGTGTAGCAGTGGTTTCGCTCGCCGAAGTCGTCGTGATCGCAGGACTGGCCGGGGCCGCGACCGGGCTCGGCGCGTTGCCCGTGTTCGTCACCGACCGGATCAGTCACCGATTCTACGACGCCGCCGTCGGACTCGCCGCCGGGATCATGTTCGGCGCCGCCGTCTTCGCGCTCGTCGTTCCGGGCCTCGAGGTCGGTTCGCTGTCGGAGGTCGTCGCCGGCGTGCTTCTGGGTGCCGTCTTTTTGCTCGTCGCCAATCGGCTCGTTCCGCACGTTCACCTGCTCATCTCCGAGGAGGTCGAGGCGGACGGCCAGACCTATCCGGAGACGGCCGCCGAGGAGACCGTCGAAGCCGACGAGATCACGCTCGAGAGTGGATCTACTCGGGCGTCCGAACCGGACGAATCGGATGTCGGTGGTGGCACCGGTGCTGACAGTGAGGGCAGTAACGGCAGCGAGGGCGGCAAGGGCAGCGACGACAGCGACGACCCCACCGAAAACCGCCGCCGGGCGCTGTTGGTCGGCAGCGCAATCACTATCCACAACGTCCCGGAAGGGCTGGCGATCGGCATCGCCTTCGCCGGCGGCCTCGAGGGCGTCGGCATCGCGCTCGCGATCGCTATCGCGATCCAGAACGTCCCGGACGGGTTCGCGATGGCCGTTCCGGCGAGTCGAACGGGACTCTCGAACGCCAAAACCGTCCTGTACACGACGCTCTCGGGTGCGGTGCCTGAACCGATCGCCGCGGCGGCCGGGTTCGCACTCGTCGCCGTCGTCACCGGCATCTTTCCCCTCGCAGCCGGATTCGCGGCCGGGACGATGATCGCCGTCATCTTCCGCGAGTTGATCCCCGCCAGCCACGGCCACGGCTACGCCGATATCGCGACGCTGACGTTCGTCGTCGGGTTCACCGTCATGCTCGTCGTCGACGTCGGACTCGCCGTCTGACGCCTCTGGATTCAGCTTCTCTGGACCTCTCCCCCTTCTCCCGATCCCGATCCGACTCGAGGCTGTAGACGTCGAGGCCAGCGTGCGACGGCACCGAACACGCGCCGCCGAACGCGGAGACACGGTGTCTTCTTTAGGAGTCGCCACGCACGTCAGCGTATACATGCACGTCGTCGTCAACGCCGCCACGAGCGCGGACGGCAAACTCTCCTCGCGCCGGCGCGAGCAGATCGCGATCAGCGGCGAGGAGGACTTCGCCCGCGTCGACCGCCTCCGGGCCGACAGCGACGCCGTTGTCGTCGGCGTCGGCACCGTCGTCGCGGACGATCCGCGCCTCACCGTCAAAGACGAGTCGCTGTGTGAGGACCGCCTCGAGCGCGGCGCGCCGGAACAGCCCGCCCGCGTCGTGATCGACTCGAAGGGTCGGACGCCGACCGACGCGGCGGTGCTCAGCGACGCGGCGCCGACGTACGTCTGCCTGAGCGAGGCGGCGCCCGTCGACACGCGAATGGACCTCGCGGATCACGCGGAACTCGTGACGGCGGGCGACGACCGCGTGGACCTGCTGCGGGCGTTCGCCGCGTTGCAGGAACAGGGCCTCGAGCGAATCATGGTCGAAGGCGGCGGGGAGCTCATCTTCTCGCTGTTCGAGGTCGGACTCGTCGACGAGTTGCGGCTGTTCGTCGGCTCGACGATCATCGGCGGCCGCGACGCGCCGACACTGGCCGACGGAACGGGATTCGTCGAGGAGTTTCCGCTGCTGGAACTCGAGCGCGTCGAGCGACTGGACGACGGGGCGTTGTTGCAGTGGACGGTGAAGAGTTGAGGCACTAACACACACCAGTTTCCTCGAGTTGTTTTCGGGGCGGCCCCGACGGGGACCCGGGGGCGTCCCGAAAAACGCGATCCCGAAACGGCTGGGATCGTCGGCGAGCACCCATCGCCCCGATAGTGACGATCCATCTCGAGTCGCGTCCGGTCCCGTACCCACACACCACTCTGCAAGTGTTCTCAGAGAACCGAGACACCAGAGGCGCTCAGGTAAACCCCTAAAATCGATGCTCTTCGCTGTTCGTATTGCTACGACGTATTCCAACACACACCAGTTTTCCCGAGTCTTTTCGATCGGAGCACGCACCGAATCGGGACGTAGCGGAGGAGGGGGACCCGGGGCCGTCCGGAAAAACCGACCAGAAGCCCCAAGTGGAAACCACTTATAGTGGTTCCAGAACTATCGAAGCATCTGTCCCCTCTCACTGTCTGCAATTGATGCGCCTTTCGTACGGTTACAAAGGCTACAGAGGAGGACGGGATACTCAAAACGCTCTTCTGTAGGAGATTGTTGATACTGGTCAGCTGTCGCTGTGAAATCGAAGAGAGCAAGGACACCGCGTCAGCGGTGTCCGT
>NZ_AOHZ01000110.1 GCF_000337215.1 Natronolimnohabitans innermongolicus JCM 12255
AAAGTTACTGCGAAAACCAGGGAGAGAAGCGCTCAAACACGCTGTCAAAGCAACGCTGTGAAATCAACAAAGTGCTACACAAGAGCGTACTCAAAAAATCGGTCCGTTTTGCATCGAATCTGGTTTCACCCACAGTTGAATCGATCTAGACCGACTTACAGGCCTCGAGGACCAGTTCTGGTTCGTCGACGAGTTCGTGAATCGTGTGTGCACCCTTCCCCTGGCCACGCCCCTTCCGTGTCTGCTCGATAATCGAGAGAAACGATAATTCACTCAGGAGTTCCCGAACGCGTCGGATTCGGAGTGGATCTGTTCCGTCCTGCTGACAGAGCACTTCGTACGTCGAGTAGATGTCCGACGTCGGGATTGCGGGCTCTTCGGTTTCGGCCCGCTGTATCTGAAAAGCGAGTGCTTGGAGCAGTAACTTCGAGTGGGGCGGCTGTTTCGAGATGAGTTCTGCCAACCGGTTTTTCTCCTCGCGGGTATGTGCTTTCGTGACGTGTTCGTCGGTCACCGTTTCGGCACCCTCTTCGTCGGCGATCTCGCCGGCATAGCGCAGAATATCGATCGCCTTCCGGGCGTCGCCGTGTTCTTTCGCAGCCAGCGCCGCGACCCGCGGAATTACGGCCTCCTCGACGACACCGTCCTGAAATGCATCCATCCGTGATTTGAGGATCGCTCGGAGTTGGTTCGCGTCGTACGGTGGAAAAACGAAATCCTGCTCGCCGAGACTGGACTTGACCCGCTCGTTCAGTTCGTCCTTGTATCGGATCTTGTTACTGATCCCGATAATACCGAGCGTGCTATCCTCGAGTTTTCCAGCTTCGACAGCTCGGGACAGTTGCAGCAAGATGTTGTCGTTGTCGATCTTGTCGATCTCATCGAGAATCACGATTCCGACATCATAGCGAGCATCGAGTACATTCCAGAGGCGTCGGTAGTATTCTCCCGTACTCAGACCGGTCGACGGAATCGAGATGCCCGTTTCGGATTCATCGTTGAGGCTGCGTGCGATAGCACGGATCGCTTGCGTTTCGGTTCCGTGCTGGAGACAGTCGATATACGCGGCACCGACCATGACGTCGTTCTCCGACGCGCTCATTCGCAGATCTTCGGTTATGTACTTCGAGCAGAGCGACTTCCCCGTCCCGGTTTTTCCGTAAATGAGAACGTGATTCGGAGTCTGGCCATGAACTGCATCCTTGAGCGCCTGTGCGAGGTTGTTGAGTTCCTCTTCTCGGCCGATGATCCGATCGCCCTCGACGAGATGAGAAATTCGGAGCAAGTCCTTGTTCGCAAAGATGCGATTTTGATCGTTGAAGAAGGACTCTCTACCTGACATACGCTGAAAATGTAGGACAGGCTACTTAACCTTTGCCAACCGTAATTCCGTTGTAAGCACCCCAAGATGCTAATGTAAATGACGTAGATCAAGACTTCAGTGGTTCTAGGTTGTGTTTTATAGACCAGAGTGCCGCTGTAATGTCCTCGAAGTGCCAATGTAATACGGGAGAACAGATGGCGACTACCCCGGGATGCCGATGGAGTGAATTCGTCTGAGATCGGTTCATACGGACACACCCCCCTCGGAGTGCCGATGTAAATCCACTGATAACGGGGAGGAGAAACGCTGGAGTGGTTGGTCAGGAGTATCCGAGATAGCCAGGACTATCGGTCAAATAGGCAAAGAACCGATTAAATGAGAACGTTCGCTTCAGTTGGACGAGTTGTGACTAAGTCCACAACAAAATTATCGTGATCTACCTATGACCAATAACACAGACATAGTATTTATATTCTTTGGAGAGTGTCGTTCAATCGAAGTTTAGTAGTTTCGTATTCTTAAGTACGAGACCTGTGGGCGGCATTTTTGAGAGATTTACATCGGCACTGTGGGGTGTGTATCAGCTCCGGACATACTCAGGCGTCTCAGACACGCCTGGTTGTCGGTATCGATTCTGCCGAGAACAAGGATTGCGTCAGTGTTCGGGGTGGAAACGTCGGTAATGCTGGCGCGCCAAGTTCACTCGAACTCCGGCTCCCGTTCCTCCACGAACGCTTCCATTCCCTCCCGTTGATCCGGCGTCCCGAACAGACTCGCGAAGGCCCGTTTCTCGTACTCGAGGCCGCTCGTCTGCGACCCCTCGTGGCGCTGGTTGAGCGCTTGCTTCGCGGCGCGCATCGCCACGGCCGGCTTCGCCGCCAACCGCGAGGCCAGTTCGTCGACGGTCTCCTCGAGATCCTCATCCGCCACAACCTCGCCGAAAAGCCCGGCCTCCGCGGCGGACTGGGCGTCTAAGCGTTCGCCGAGGAAGATCATCCGGCGGGCGGTCTCGTCGCCGACCAGTTCGGGCAGGCGCTGGGTGGCGCCCCAGCCGGGGATAATCCCCAGATCGATCTCCGTGTTGCCGATGACGGCCGACTCGCCGGCCACGCGCAGGTCGCAGGCGATGGCCATCTCGCAGCCGCCGCCGAAGGCGTAGCCGTTGACGGCGGCGATCGTCGGCGCCGGGAACGCCTCGAGTGCGTCGGCGACGTCGTGGCCGAGTTCGCCCCACTCCTGGCCCTCCGCGGTCGAGAGGTCTCGCATGTAGCCGATGTCGGCCCCGGCGATGAACGCGTCGTCGCCGGCACCCGTCAGGATCAACGCGCGGGCGTCCTCGTCCGCGGCTTCGGTGATCGCTTCTCCCATCGCCTCGAGCGTGTCGACGTTGAGCGCGTTCAGCGCCTCGGGTCGGTCGACGGTTAGCGTTGCAATGTCGTTGTCCCACTCGAGTTCGACGGTTTCCCAGGACATGCGGGCGGGTTCGTCGGCAGAGGTGAAATCCCTTGGCACAGAGGCAGGATGGTATCTGTCCCAGAGAACGGATGGCGGCGCCACCCGACGGAATCGTCCGTCAGTCCGCAACCGTACCCGCCACATCTTTCCTCGAGCGACCCGTACCCCTCGCTATGGAACGCACAACGTTTGGCGGCGGCTGTTTCTGGTGCATCGAAGCGGTCTTCGAGGAACTCGAGGGCGTCGAATCGGTCACCTCCGGCTACGCCGGCGGCCACACCGAGAACCCCACGTACAGGGAAGTCTGCTCCGGTCGGACGGGACACGCCGAAGTTGTCCAGCTCGAGTACGACCTCGACGAGATCGCCTACGCGGACTTACTCGAGGTCTTCTTCTCGGTCCACGACCCGACGACGAAGGACCGAGAGGGGCCGGACGTCGGCTCCCAGTACCGGTCGGCGATCTACGCCCACGACGACGAGCAACTCGAGACCGCGCGGGCGTTCGTCGAGGAACTCGAGGCGGAGGGGCTCTACGAGGGGATCGTGACGGAAATCGAGCCGCTCGAGAGGTTCTACGAGGCGGAGGAGAAACACCAGAATTACTTCGAGAAGAATCCGAACGACGCCTACTGTCGGATGCACGCGGCGCCGAAAGTCGAGAAGGTCCGCGAGAAGTTCGCGGAGAACGTCGCCGCACAGCGATAGCAGCAGTTGGCAATCTGATTTTGTCGTTCGGAGCACGCTCGAAACTCGCGTTCAGTATCGTGAGAGCGTTCCCAGTAACTCGTTGGTGAGTGCGTTTCCAGTAGCTCCGCGGTCTCAAACGGATTGCCGGGGCGTTCCTGCCGTCGGCAAGGAGCAATCGAGTGGAGTCGTTGCCGTCAGCGTCCATGACACGTCGATCCGTCAGCCAGTAATATCCTGTTTATACCGCCGAAATAGATTGGTTGCGGCAATTTCGCCGCTCATCCGCTCTCCACAGACATTATATGTTTCCGTCTAAATAGCACCAATCTAGTTCCCAATTAAACACTAAACAAATTACAATATGTCATTTTTATACTTCTAAGAGCAGAAAATTTATGTCGGAAACGCGGGGTTGCCAGAATGCATGTCGAAGAAACCCCGCACTACTGAACGCGATCACCCCTCCACCGCCGAGCGTAACTCGGTATTAACGCGCCGTTCGTGCATGCGATCTATCGCCGGCGCCGCCGCAGCGATCACTGGGGGTGCCGCCGTCGGGACTGCGAGTGCCGACGACGACTACGAGGTCATCGAGGCCACCGGACAGACGATCACGATCGGAGAGGGAGAGACCCTCGAGAACAAATTGGTCGACCTCACCGACGGTGGCTCGCTCACCCTGCTCGTTGAGGGTGGTGACTCGACGATCCGGAACGTCGGGTTCGACGGGCTGTACCGGGGTTCCGAATTCCAGTTGTCGATCGCTGCCCCGAGCGGTGACGTACTCATCGAGAATCTTTATCTCGGCGACGGCGCCACGAAAGAGGGCGAGGGCTTCGTCCACGGCCCGGGCGCAGTTTTCTATCACAACGACGCCGCCTGTGATGTCACGTTCCGTTACTGCAACGTGCAAGGCTATCCCAACAACGGCTTTTACTGTTCCAACACGGCCAGCGGTGGGTCGGTCATGTTCGAGAACTGTTACGCGAAGAACAACGGTGTCGCCACCTACCGCTGTGGCGGCGCGAACGACGCGATCAGGAACTCCGTCGCGTACAACGACGACACCGACTATGGCCCCGGCTACGGCGGCTACACTGAAACCAACGGTCGTCCCGTCTGGTCCTCGGGTCTAATCACGATCGAAGACTCCGACTTCGCCGGCGGCGACTATCCCCACGCGCTCGTCTCACATCAGGGAGGAACGATCGAGTTCGACTCCGGTGCCGTCAGCGGCGGGATGGAGGGATCCGTACAGACCGGCGATGTCGGCGACGATCCGGACCTCTCGATTCCGGACGGTGTCCCCACGACCGCCGAAGAGGCCGCAAGCGGTGCCGCGACCGACGGCGTAGATACAAACTGACGCCGATCCCGCCCTGAATACGCTTCCCTCCGCTCGGCTTGTTCTCGCAGCCAGTCTCGAATTTGGGCGACTGACGCGGAGACGTTACGGAGCATTTCGAGCGAACGAAATAGTTCGCCTGACGCACTTTCTACCGAACGCAGTGAGAGTTCCGCGAGCCACCCGACTCGTGGTCGTTCACTCTCTCGAGATACAATCGGTGAGAGGCCGGCGTACCACCCATTCGAATCGGAATCTATCATGTTGCCGGGTCGCGACACGCCGGCGAAAGCACCGTTGACCTTCAGCAGATGGCAGCGTAGCTATCGCAGTCCACAGAATGGCGCTCTATCTGAAACTGAAACGCGGGTGTACCACGAACAGGTTCGAGGAATCCGGCGTCACCCCGATCGGCGTGCCGACGGTCGGCGACCGACTCTCCGAACTGCTGTCGGCGGTGACGGTGCACCCGAGGTCGTTGACACCGTCAACGTTCGAGAGTTTCTTACGGCGAAACGTCGCGTCGTTGGCCATGGGGTCGTATTCGGTCGCAGCGCGTTTCTCCATACCGTGTCACCGAACCAGACGATCGTCTTCGATCGACACTCTGGAATATCTGAATAGTGGGGGCGAATATCCACCCAATTGTATGGTCAAACCGAAACAAATATCCAATAAACTCTCTATTCACGAGTATTTCTATACAAATGAGTCAACAAACTTCGTCAGGAATGATTAACTAATACACATGTCGGCCAGAGTTCGTTTGTGATCTCCGAACAAGAAATCCTGCTCACGGGCGCCGGCTCTGTCGGGCAATCACTGATTCCGCGACTGCTCGAACGGCACCCAACGCGGCTTCGGGTGCTTGACAACGACGAGTCCAGACTTGCGAAGCTGCGAGCGCAGTTCGACGATCCTCGGCTGGAGTTTCTCGTCGGTAATGTCAGGGACGGCGACTGCCTCGAGCGAGCGATGACGGGGTTCGACGACGTCATCCACACGGCGGCAATGAAACACGTCGACGTCTGCCAGTACGATCCGTACGAGGCCGTCAAGACGAACGTCGTCGGGGTCCAAAACGTCGTCGACGCAGCCGTCGATGCGAACGTCGAGCGGCTCGTCTTCACCAGCAGCGACAAGGCGGTCAATCCCGCAAACGCGATGGGGACGACCAAACTCCTCAGCGAGCAGCTCGTCGCAGCTCATCGCGCGCGCGCTGATCACGACCTCCGACTCGCCTCCGTCCGGTTCGGAAACGTCATCAACTCCTCGCAGTCCGTGGTTCCGCGGTTCGCCGAGCAGATCCGATCGGGGGGACCGGTAACGCTAACCGACGAGCGGATGACTCGGTTCTTCCTCACGTACGACGACGTCTTCGATCTGGTCTCGCAGTCGCTCGAGCGGGCTTACGGGGGAGAGATTTACGTCTACAAGATGCCGGCCATCCGGATTGTCGACCTGGCGAACGCCATGATCGAGGCAATCGCGCCCCAGTACGGCTACGACTCTGAAGAAATCGAGATCGAACTGATCGGACGCCGACCGGGCGAGACGTTCCACGAGGAGATCATGACGGATCGAGAAGTTGATCGAGCGCACGAGACCGACTCGCTGTACGCGATCCGGCCGGAATCGGTGGGTGACGAACGCGGTGACGGACTCGAGGAGTTTACGTCTGCGACGGATGTCGTTCGTTCGTCGGGCGACGCCGAGAAGTTGACTCAGACCGAGATCGTTTCGTTACTCCGGGAGTCCGGACTGGACGGACTACTGGATGACGAACCGCCGGCCGAGGCTCGGGCCCCAGCTTCGCCCAGCGTTGACGGAACGTTACCCAGCGGATAACAACGCTCTGTGAGAATTTTCATGGGTGATACAGACCGATAGCGCATACCTCCGTCTTCAGGCGAAGGTCAAGCGGTAGGCCCGGCTCGACATCTGCCATCGATGGCCAAACTGGATTTCCATCGTAACCATTTTGGTGTGGCCATGCATAACATGGAGTGCTACGAATACCGTGAGATGCCGTCCCCGAACCACAAGGGGTGGCGAACCAGCGGTGGTTCGCACGGCGATGAC
>NZ_AOHZ01000111.1 GCF_000337215.1 Natronolimnohabitans innermongolicus JCM 12255
TTGAGTGCGGGTTGGAACCTCGAACGCCACGCTCGGCGGAAATCCGATGGTCGGATTCCACGTCCTTCAGGGCGTGGAGGAGGTCAATCTTCGAGCCTTTTGTACGGACGAGCCGAAGCTATCGGTGACGTGGTAATCGCAGCGACTGACGGGCGGCGATCAGACGTAGCCGAGGGCACTCAATCGATCCTCGACGACGTCTTCGTCAGACGCCGTGGCGCTTTTTTGCGGCGGTTCCGCAACAGTACGCCGGCGATCGGCACCCTCGACCTCGAGCCAGGGGACGGTTCGAACCTCGTCGCGATCGAGGCCGCGCGGATGGCCGTACATCCGCATCGGGATCGGGAACCCACGCTCGCCGATCAGGTTGCCGTGGTCGGCGGTGACGACGCTCTTTCCGCCGAGCGACTCGAGCAGCCGTTCGACGTGCGGAAAGAGGAGGTCGAGGTTCTCTCGGTAGGCAGTAAGCACGGTTTCGGCGTCGACGGTCCCGTCATAGATTAACCCGAACCAGGGGTTAGGCGCCTCGCTCCGCTCGTCTGCGTCGAGTTCTTCGATCCCCATATGATCGAACGTGCGCCCGGTCGGACCGAGAAACGGGAAATGTGGTTGCATAAAGTGGACGATCAGCCGTTTGTCGGGGTATCGCTCGTGAGCGGCGATCGCTTCCTCGACGACCGCCTCCGGCTGCACCGTTCCTGCGTCCTCGTCCCAGCGAGTCTCGAGTAGGTTCTCGACCGCGTGGAAGGTGTCGTCGGGAAGTTCGTAGACGTGGGGGTTGGCCGTCACGTACACCGTGTCGTGGAGCGCCCGTTCGGCGAAGTTCGCTTCCATGAACTCCCAGCTGTCGCTGCCCTTCGACCGCACCGCTCGGAGGTCGCCCTCGAGCGGATTCCGGGCCTCGAAGAGATCGTACCGACAGGCGTCGAGGATCAGCAGGTTGTCCCAGTCGGCGGCGATCGCGTCGAACCCGTCGTCGGTTCCGTCGAGGGCGTTCAGCGCGCGCCGGACCCGGGAGTTCACCCGGAGAGTCCAGTGGAACAGCTCTCGGTACACCAGACGCGGGTTCTCGAGCACTCGCCGGAGGTTCTCGCGGGAGTAGTGGTCAGGTAGAATCGCGGACACCATACGGCTACTCGCCTATCGCAGTTGCAATTGTAATGATGACGAAACAGACGCTGTATCGGCGCCATACGCGAGCCGGAAACAACCGTATGCTTCGAAAACCGCCGCCGGCCGCGTCGACGGAACGGGAACCGCTTACGTCCCCGTCAGCAGACGGGATCCGTGCCGTCGTCCCGTAACGACCGCACTACTAACTGGTCGGTACTGGAAATCGAGTCGAATGTCTGAGCAATCGTCCTCGGCACTGGGGTCGTTACGTTCGGTCGCTGACGGTGCGTCGCTTCACTACATCGGGACGATCGTAATCAACCTGGCTGGATTTCTGTTGACCCTCGTCCTGACACGGACGCTCGGCGCGACGATCTACGGGATCTACGCGTACGGAACGATGGTACTCCAGTCGGTATTGACCGTCGCTAATTTCGGAACCGACGTCTCCGCGACGCGGTATCTCTCGGCGAACCGGGACGATACGGCCTACCAGAATCGAATCCTGGGGCTCGCGTACGCGACGACGCTCGGCGTCAGTCTCGCCGTTGCGATCCTCCTCTTCGTCACCGCCCCGACAATCAACGCCTACACCCTCGATCAGCCGCTGTTCACGCCCGCCATGCAAGTGTTCGCGATCGCCCTGCCGTTTCAGGCGCTCACCTACGTCGTCTCGAGCACGTTTCGCGGCCTCGAGATGGCGGTCGGGAAGACGGTCGTTGCCGTCGTCGGTCCGGTTCTCCAGTTGCTTTTCGTCGTGATCGCAGTAGCGATCGGATACTCCGTCCTCGGGGTCGCCGCGGCGTATGCGACCGCCTGCCTCGTGGCGTTCTCGGTCGTGTTCTGGTACGTCCTCAAGCGAACCACTCTTCGGCCCGAGTTCGACTTCTCACGGCGCGAGGCGCTCGATTTCTACGACTACTCGGCGCCGCTGACGCTGTCGGAAGCCGGCAACTTCCTGTTCAAGCGCATCGACGTGTTCATGGTCGGAATCTTCCTCGCAGCTGCTGACGTCGGCATCTACAACGTCGCGGTGCTGCTCGCGACCGTCCTCGCGATGCCGCTGGTCGGCATCAATCAGTTGTTTCCACCGGTGGCCTCGCGACTTCACTCCAAAGGAGCGATTGACGAACTCGAGTCGGTGTACGCGACGGTGACCCGCTGGTCGATCACCGCCTCGGTCATTCTGGCGCTCCCGGTCGTGATCTACCGGACCGAAGTGCTGGCGCTGTTCGGTTCGGAGTTCGTCGCGGGGACGACCGTCGTAATTCTGTTCGTCGCCGGCCAACTGTTCAACGCCGCCGCCGGCCCCGCCAACGACCTGCTGACGATGACGAACCACCAGTATCTCGTCATGGTGAACCACCTGGTATTCGGCGGCCTCAACGTCGTCCTCAACTACATCTTCATCCTGGAGTTCGGTTTGGTCGGCGCGGCGCTGGCGACCGCGAGCGTGCTCGCCGTGTTGAACGTTCTCCGAGTTGCCCAGGTCTGGTACCTCGAGGGACTGTTCGCCTACACCGCGGCGCTGTGGAAGCCGCTCGCAGCTGCGTCCCTCGCCGCCGTCGTGATGTGGTTCGCAGGACTGTACGTCGACGGGTTGCTCCTCGTCGCCGTCGGCAGCGTCGCCGGTGTCGTCGTGTATCTCGCGTCGCTCTATCGGCTCGGACTGAACGAACGCGATCGCGAACTCGCCGGCGAGTACCTCGACATAATGGGCTAAGCGACTGTCTTGATACGACAATCGTCGATTTTCACCTACAGAAACAGATCAGGGAAAGCGGGCGTCGTACACCAACCATAGGTCGGGCTTGCTGAACATTACTAATGTGGCCGACCGCTGTGCAAGACTGTGACATGGATGGGGAAGCAGTCAGCCAGTATTTCGACGCGACGGCCGACGTGTATACCACAGAGACAGAAATCGACGAAATGGATCCGCCGCCGCTCGTCGACGAATTCATCGATCACCGCTGTAAGAAAGGGGATCGACTCCTGGAGATCGGCTGCGGTGACGGGAAATTGCTCGAGTACGTCCTCGAGTACACCGATATTTCGGAAGCGTACGGCATCGATATTTCGACGGAGATGCTTCCGGATCCCGACAACGACGCCCAGGGCCAGTATCTCCACGCCTCGGCGACAGACCTTCCGCTACCGTTCGAGCGCGAGGGATTCGATTTTGTCGTGATGAGCGACGTGCTTCACCACCTCGTCGGCCCATACCGCTGGGAAGCAAAGCGACGTGCACAGGCCGCCCTGGTCGAGGCGACGAACCTCCTCCGACCCGGCGGTTACCTACTCGTGAAAGACATCTTTTACGAGAGTCGAGCTGGTCCTGATACGCTGACCTCGCATCTGATATTTCTCGGGCTCAGACACTGCTCCGGAGTCGCCTCGCGGATCGACGTCGAGGCGTTACCCGGACTGTTAGTATCGTTTTACACTCGTGATGAACTCCGCGAATTACTCCGCCAGTCGGGGACAACGGTCGTCGATCGGTCGATCGAACGGGGGTCGAAACAATCGACTGTTCGTCGATTGCTCGTTGGTGACTCGGGGTGTATCCGGCTGTACGCCGAGAAGAAACGGCGGGACAATCCACCGACAAATGCGAAACGTGTCGACGCGGCCGGTTCGCGATCAGAGGGTGGAGCCGATGCCGAGAACGGGTCCGGAGCGCGCGATGGGTGACTCGCTCTGGAGGTGGGACGAATGACCGAGACACTCGACGTCGTGGCCGTCGGCAGCGCCCTACTGGACGAACAATACGCGGTCTCGAACCTCCCGGAACCCGACGGCGGTGCGTTCGCGTACGACGAATCGGTAGCTTTCGGCGGCGTCGCCGCGAACGTGGCGGTCGCGCTCTCGCGACTGGATCGGTCGACCGGCGTCGTTGCCCGACTCGGTGACGACGACATCGCCGACGCCGTCACGGCAGACCTCCGCACGGAGGGTGTGGCGCTCGACCGGGTTAGACGAGGCGACGAACGGTCGACCTACTGTATGGTCTTTCGCGACGCTGATGGGGAACGAACGATCGTAACCAGGGGAGGGGCCGCGAAGAACCTGCGACTGACCGAACGCGATGAAGCGACTCTCCGATCGGCCGACATCGTGTTCGCCAACGGATTCTGTCCGGACCGAGTCACGAGCAGGCTCTGTAGTCTGGCTGCGAACGGTGCGATCGAACTCGCCTTCGACCTCGCCAGCCCGCTCGACGGGCTAACAGATCGCGGAACCGAACGCGAGACGATCGACGATTTGCTCCCATACCTCGACCTGTTCGTCGCGAACGAGGCGTCCATCAGGTCCTACCTCGGGGATGATGGACGGGACGCGGTCGAGGTCCTGCGGACCAGCGGTGTTTCCCGCGGCGCGCTCACCCGCGGTGAGCGCGGTGCACTCCTCTGGACGGACGACTCGGTCGTCGAACTATCAGCGATGGACGTACCCGTCGTCGATACGACAGGCGCGGGTGACGCATTCGTAAGCGGATTGCTTCATCGGTGGGTGCTCGAGAACGAACCGATGCGGTCTGCCGGCCGATTCGCGACGGCAGCCGCGGGCTACAACTGTACCGAACAGGGTGCCCGTGGTGGGATGGTCGGTGAGGGGCAACTCGAGGACGTGTTGCGGAACCAGCTCGTGTAGGGGACTGTTGAGACGTCCTCGATCGCGGACGGCAGTGTCCGGTCGAGGATGCACACGGGGGAGACGAAACAACGGATCGTTGTCGACGGGTGGTATCGACGCGTCCCTGACGAACAGTGCTGTAATTGTATCCTGACCGTAGTATAACAATTCTATTTTGATACGTTCGTTACTATGGACGTCTGTTCGCTGCAAATGGTTATACCCGTCAATAGTTTGCTCGGCGGCATGAGAGTGGGTGTCTACCACGACAGCATCGGAACGAAACACGCGGGCGGTATCGCCGTCTACGCACGCGAACTGGCCATCGAACTATCGTCCAGACACGAGGTCTACGTGTACACGCAGGAAGGAGAGATCGCACCGGAACTAGCGGACTCGGACGTCGAAGTCGTGACCACGCCACGCTTCGACGTCCCGACGCTCAACGGTCGGCTGTCGTACTCGGTTGGGTGGCCTCTCCCGTTCGGACAGCAGCCGATCTCCAAACTCGCGATGATCGCCTGGTCGGCGTACAACGACGTGCTCGATCACATCGAGGAGCACGTCGACGTGCTGATCGACTACCAGCTCCCGGACGACCTCTTACTCTCGAACTTGGTCGACGTTCTGACGATCTGTGGCTTCCTCAGCGACGAGAGCGGCGGCATCGGGACGGCGCTCCACAGCCGGTACACGAAGACGGAAACGAACTTCGCTATCTCGCCGTATCTGGCCGATCACGTCACCGAAACGCTCGGCTACGACGTCGACGAGGTTGTGCTCCCCGGCCTCGACGTCGATCAGTTCCACCCGGAAACCCTACCGGCGTTCGATCGCGAGGAAGAGACGATCCTCTTCGTCGGCCGCCTCATCGAGGCGAAGGGTATCTTCGATCTCCTCGAGGCGGTCGCGACGCTCGAGCAGAACGTCCACCTCCGGATTGTCGGGGCCGGACCGGCGGAGGGAGCGATTCGCCGTCGGGCTCGGGCGCTCGGGATAGCTGACGACGTAATTCTGGAAGGCGAAGTCCCCCACGAGGAACTCCCAGCCTACTACACCGCTGCGGACGTCTTCTGTCTCCCGACGCACGTCGACAGTTTCGCTATGGTCAATCTCGAGGCGATGGGCTGTGGCGCGCCGGTCGTAACGACCGATCTGGACGGGATCAAGACCTACCTGACCCCTGATGAGAACGGCGTCGCGGTTCCCCCCGAGGATCCCGACGCGCTCGCCGCCGCGCTCGGGGACCTGCTCTCGGATCCCGTCCGCCGTCAAGAATTGGGGCGGAACGCGAGAGCACGAGCCCGCGAATTCTCCTGGAGCGAACAGGCTGCGAAACTGGAACGACTCTGTGCAGCCGAACTGGGGATCGAACCGCCCGAACGCGAGCAGGTCCGCACCCGCGGCGAACCGGTGACGGACTACACCCGATCGACATACGGTCGCTGAGTCTCCTGTCGACCGGTTTGGGATCGACGAGGTGCACAACCATCCCAACGGTCGGAAGCACCGAAATGGCCGGAACAGTTAGCTCTCCCTATCGTTCTGACTGTGGACCGCCGCCACGACGAGTTCGCGTTCGCCGAGGATGTAGCAGTTGCCGACACGCTTGATCGTTACGAATAACCAACGACTATTCGTTCCGCCGCCGAACGAAGCTACATGTTTGGGAACCGACCGTCGTCGTCGAGAAGCGACACCGAATCCGACTCCGAAGCTGCACCCGCGTCCGAAACCGGCCGAGGGCCTCTCGGACGGCCTGCTGCGCTCTTCCTCGCTGTAACGCTACTCGCGTTTGTACTCGTACTCGCACTGGCTGCTCGTCGAACCCGGCGACGCGACGAGCCGTCGCTCGAGCCCCCCTTCTAACAACCCGACCGATACCCCACGCGATCGCCCTCGAGCCCGGGGTTTTTCGTCCTGTGCGTGAAACTCGCGAGCAATGGACGAACGGAGCGAGTCGGGCGACGGGGCGGCGGTGATCCGCGTCGCCGGCGGCTCGACGCACGGACGACGGAATCGACGGGCCCTCGAGGCGATTCGGTCGGCGGCGACCGACGCTCGCGTCCTCGAGACGGGGCCGACGGGAATTTGCGAGTACGAGCCGCTCGTGATGCTCACGCTGGACGACCGGACGGCGTTTCACCCGTCTCCGGGCGCCGGGCGCCTCGAGTCGCTGGTCGACTCCCTCGAGCGCGGCGACCTGCCGACCGATGATGCGATCGCGGTCGTCGATCACGAGCCGACTCCCGAGGCGTTGCCGACTCCCGACGAGGGTCCGCTTTCGGTGGGACAGCGCCGGATTCTCGCCAGATGCGGCTGGCTCGAGCCGACGGCGGTTCCTGTGGGTGGAGTCCCCGACGACGGTACCGACGCCGCTGCTGACGGAGCCGACACCGACGGGGATGGCGATACGACGACCGAATCCGCAGCCGTCTTCGCGAGCGACCACCCCGAGGACGCGTTCGCTCGAGTGCGCGAAATCGGGCTCCTCGGTCGCGGACGGGGCGACTGGCGTACCGACGAGCCGGTCACAGACGAGTGGGAGATCGCCCGCGATGCGGCCGGTGGAGACGCCGCCGTCGACACCGACGACGCTCGAGCCCCCGTCGTCGTCGTGAACGCCAACGAGAGCGACGATCGGAACGAGACCGACCGGCTCCTGCTCGAGTCCGTCCCGGGCGAGGTCGTCGACGGCGCGCTGGCGGTCGCGGAACTGATCGGCGCCGACGACGTCGTTTGCTACTGCAACGAGGCGGACGACCGGGCGCGCGAACGCGCCCACGACGCGGTCCGCAACGCCGCGGAGACGCTCGGCGACCGACTCGAGCGCGCCGCCAGCCCGGAGGTCGTCGTCGGCCCGGACCGGTACATCGCCGGCGAGCCGACGATGGCCCTCGAGGCGATGGAGGGTACCGACCGACTCGAGGCGCGGCTCCGTCCCCCCTCGCCGGCGGAACACGGCCTCTACGGGCGGCCGACGGTCGTCCACACACCGCGGACGCTGGCGCAGGTCCGGCAGGCCGTGCTCGACCCCGACACGTTCGACGCCGACGACGCGGACCCCGGAACGCGACTCCTCACCGTGACGGGCGACGTCGACGCGCCGGCGACCGTCGAACTGCCGACCGGCGGGAGCCTCGAGGCCGTCCGGGAGGCCGTCTCGCTCGAGGGACGGTTCAAGCTGGCCTGCGTCGGCGGCCAGTTCGGCGGCTTCACGCGCTCGCTCTCGCAGTCGCCGTCGGCGCCGGCACTCGAGGGGGCCGGACTCGGCACCGAGGGCGTCGTCGAACTGCTGAACGAGGACACCTGCGTTCTCGCGACGGCCGGGCGCCGAGCGAACTTCGCGATGGAGGAAAATTGCGGACGCTGTGTCACCTGCCGCGAGGGATCCAAACAGCTCACTACCATGCTCAGAGACGTCTACAGCGGCGAGTACCGAGATGCGAAGATCCGCGAACTGACCCGCGTAATGGGCGAGACGAGCCTCTGTCAGTTCGGACGTTCGGCGGCGCGCCCGGCCGTTACGGGGCTGCGCGAGTTCGAACGCGAAGTGGCCGCCCACGCCGAGGGGCGGTGTCCGAGCGGCGAGTGCGAGGTCGGTGACGGCGCCGGCAACGGCGCCCTCCGGGGCCGGGGAGGTGGCCGATGAGCAGCGAGGACCCGGCGAGCCACGTCGACGACGTCGAGGCCGAACGCCGGCCGACGGCGGTCGCGCAACTTCCGTCGGTGCCGAACGTGACCGATCCGCGGCCGAGCACGCCGCTGACGGAGCAGTTCGAAACCGGAACCGCGAACGACCCCGACGTGCGAAGCGCTGGCGTCGGTACCGCCACCGGTACTGCCACCAGCGCCGGAACCGACGCCGACGCTGTCGAGGAAATGATCCGGCTCACGGTCGACGGCACCCCTGTCTCCGTCCCGCCCGGCTCGACGATCATCGACGCCCTCGAGGCCGTCGAGCCCGCTGCGGAGGTCGCGGCGCTCTGTTACTACGACCGCGATACCGAACAGGCGGACGCGATCGGGCCGCGAGGTGCGTGTCGGACCTGTACGGTCCATACCGAGGAACACGGCCTCGTCTCGTCCTGTTCGCACCCCGCCGAGGACGGGATGACGGTCCGGACCGACGAGGACGGGGCAACGGAGGCCCGCGAGGTCAACCTCGACCTGCAGCTGTCGGATCACAACCTGCGCTGTACCACCTGCGGCCAGAACGGCCGCTGCGAACTGCAGGATACCTCGATCGAGCAGGGGGTCGAAGAGCCGCGCTGGGGCGTCTTCGAGGACCGCGACGAGTACGAACCGCTCGACGACACCTCGCCGGCGATCCAGATCGACCGCAACAAGTGCATCCTCTGTAACCGCTGCGTCGAGGCCTGCAACGACGTGCAGGTCGAGGGCGTCCTGCGGATGGAGGGCAACGGCCAGGACACCCGCATCGCCTTCCAGAACGGCGAGGAGACGTTCGACGAGTCCACCTGCGTCTCCTGTGGCCACTGCGCGACCGTCTGCCCGACCGGCGCCTTAGTCGAGCAGGGACTGACCGACGCCGCGACGATCCCGCTGCCGGGCTTCACGCAAGCGAACTCGATCGGGACGGTCCTCGAGAGCCCCAAAGCCGAGACCGCCGACCAGACGGAGGCGCCGAACCGCGACCTGCCCTACGATATCGACGGCCGTGGCGGGGCCACCGATGCCGACGAGGACCTCGCCGGCGTCGCCCGCTTCATGTCGATCGCGAAGGCTCGAGCCGGCGACGCGCGAACCCGGGCTCGGCACACGCTCCTCGAGGCCGGCGACCGCGCGTTAGCGGAGTTCGAACACGTCGCCGAGGAGATTGCCAGCGAGGCGATGCCGGCTGGCCGGCTGTTCAACGTCGCGACGACGATCGGGGACGCGCGGCTCTCCCGAATCACGAAAGCCGAGACCACCTGTAACTACTGCGCCGTCGGCTGTCGATTCGAGCTCTACGGGAAGGACGGCGAAGTCCTCGGCGTCCGACCCGCGGAGGCCGAGGCGGCGCCGGCGAACGACTTCTCGACGTGCGTGAAGGGGAAGTTCGGCTACGACTTCGTCGACGCCGACGACCGACTCGAGACGCCGTTGATTCGCAAGGAAGACGCCCCGGACGGCCCCGTCGGCCGCGAGGCGTTCCGCGAAGCGACCTGGGCGGAGGCCATCGACCGGGTCTACGAGGGGCTCTCCGAGATCCGGGACGAACACGGCGCCGACGCGCTCTCGGTCATCTCCTCGTCGAAGACGACCAACGAGGAGAACTACCTCAACCAGAAGTTCGCCCGACAGGTCCTCGGGACGCCCCACGTCGACAACTGCGCGCGGCTCTGTCACTCCTCGACGGTGGCGGGGCTCCAGCAGACGGTCGGCTACGGCGCGATGACCAACCGGATCAACGAGGACATCGGCGAGACCGACTGCTACCTGATCACGGGTTCGAACACGACGGAGTCCCACCCCGTCCTCGCGACGCGGATCAAGCAGAACGTCCGCGACGGCGCCGAACTCATCGTCTTCGATCCGCGCGAGATCGGACTGGCGGAACATGCGGACCGGTACGTCCGGACGACGCCGGGAGAGGACGTCGCCTGGCTCAACGGGATGATGCGACACATCATCGAGGAGGACCTCTACGACGAGGCGTTCGTCGAAGAACGAACCCGGAACTTCGACGACCTGAAGGAGAAGGTCGAGCCCTTCACGCCCGAACAGGTCGAGGAGCTGACGGCCGTTCCCGCGGCGGAGCTGAAAGCGGCCGCCGAGACGATCGCCACCGCCGACACCTGTATCTTCGGCTGGGCGATGGGGCTGACCCAGCACACCACCGGAACGCGAAACGTGATGGCCATCGCCGACCTCGCGTTGCTGACCGGCAACCTCGGTAAACCCCGCGCCGGGCTCTCGCCGTTCCGGGGGCAGAACAACGTCCAGGGCGGCGGCGGCGACATGGGACCGGCGCCGCACACCCTCCCCGGCTACCAGAGCCTCGGCGACGAGGCCGTCCTCGAGAAGTTCGAGGGCGAGTGGGGCGTCCGCCCGCCGAACGATATCGGGTTGCGCCTCCCCGAGCAGTTCCACGCGATCGACGACGGGGAGCTTCGCGGCATGTTCGTCATGGGCGAGAACCCGGTCCTCTCGGAGCCGGATATCGACGACGTCGAGCGGTCGCTCCGGGAGATCGACTTCCTCGCTGTCCAGGACATCTTCCTGAGCGAGACCGCCGAGTACGCCGACGTCGTCCTTCCGGCCGCCTCCGCCGCCGAGAAGTCGGGGACGTTCACCAACACCGAACGGCGTATCCAGCGCGTCCGGCCCGCGGTCGATCCGCCCGGCGTCGCCGAACCCGACCAGGAGATCCTCATCCGGTTGGCTCGCCGCTTCGGCTACGACTGGGACTACGACGGTCCGGCGGACGTGATGGACGAGATCAGTAGTCTGGTCCCCATCTACGGCGGCGTCACCTACGAGCGACTCGAGGCGGAGCCGAACGGCATCCAGTGGCCCTGCGTCGACGAGGACGACCCCGGAACTCCCTACCTCTACGAGGACGAGTTCAACTTCGAGGACGGGAAGGCTCGGTTCGTCCCGGCCGACTACGCGAGTCCGCCGGACATGCCCGACGAGGAGTACCCGCTCACGCTCTCCTCGGGTCGGGTGCTGTATCACTGGCACACGGGGACGATGACCCGTCGCGTCGGGACGTCGATGAACCACGTCCCGGAGAGCTTCGTGACGATCCACCCCGAGATGGCCGCCGAACTGGGCATCGAGGACGAGGAGTACGTCCGCGTGCAGTCCCGTCAGGGCGAGATCGTCGTCAAATCGAACGTCGAGGACACCGCCGATCCCGGCGTCGTCTTCATCCCGATGCACTTCCCGCAGGGGGCGATCAACAAGCTCACCCAGCACGAACTCGATCCGACGTCGTACATCCCGCAGTACAAGGTGACGAGCGTCCGCGTCACGCCGCTCGACGTGCCGCCGTCGGAGGCGGCCAACCTGGTCGATCCGACGCCGGGCCAACTCGAGGGCCAGCAGGGCGACCCCGACGACGTCGGGGGCCGTCGCGCCGACGACTGACCGCGTGTAGCGCGAGTGGATCGCGAGCGATCGCTCGCTCGAATGGGTGGGTCGGTTGTCGATTCGGATTTTTCGATATGTATGGTGTAATGCCGAGCGATTGTGTTAGAACGGACCAGAAGTTGACGCGTGGCGACCGAACGACCATAATCTTCCTCCCAAATGAATATATTGGCACCTTAGTGCCAAAATAACCATGATTGTCCCATTATATCCTCAGAGTAGCAGTGTTTACCCGAGTAAATACCTTTATTATGGGACGAACGGTAAGTGTAGTCGAGGTGGTGATGACACGAACAACGATGCACCGCACCAACCGATAAGACGGAACCACTGTGGCCTGTGACACCGCATCAGTGTGTGTCGATACCGCATACGGCGAATACGAACGCCTCAACCATGCCCTGATAACGGCGTTTTTCGTTTTGCTGTCCGCGTCGGCCGTACTCGACGTGCCCATCGAGTTGCGTCCCGATCACTGACGCCAGCGGCCGACAGCCGATTTTGTCACCGTTCGCTCGTTCGACGATTTCAGCGTACACAACCCGACCAACACCGACGCGAGTCGCGTGACCTGCGCCGATTCTCGTAGCCACTGATCGTCAGTGTCCATCTGCTCGCAAGATGGCCTCGTGAGCAGTGTGTTACTCGTTTCGACGATACGATAGCAAACCGCTCTCGAAGACGATCGTTACCGAACGATCGTCACCGGCACCGCGACCCGACGACTCACCGTCTCGGCGACGCTGCCGAGTAGCACCCGCGACACGC
Source organism: Natronolimnohabitans innermongolicus JCM 12255 (assembly GCF_000337215.1). Taxonomy (GTDB): domain Archaea; phylum Halobacteriota; class Halobacteria; order Halobacteriales; family Natrialbaceae; genus Natronolimnohabitans; species Natronolimnohabitans innermongolicus. The sequence continues at coordinate 12,619 of NZ_AOHZ01000111.1, forward strand.
CGGAGCGGCCGTGGCTGCCGATGACGACGTGATCGACGTCGTGCTCGTCGGCGTACGAGACGATCGTTCTCGCGGGGCGGCCGGTTTCGACGGCCGTCTCGACGTCCGCGACGGATTCGTACCCTTCGTCCTCGAGGCGCTCGAGGGCCTGCTCACAGAGGGTTTCGCCGCGCTCGCGGGCACGGTCGAACGCGTTGACGTCGTAGTAAGCCCCTTCGGTTCCCCCGTAGCTACCCGCGACAGGGTCGACGACGTGCAAGACGGTAAGCTGGCTGTCGGGAAACTGCTCGGCCGCACACTCGAGGGCGGCCCACGACGGCGGCGAGCCGTCGATCGGAACGAGTACGTGGTTCGGCATACGCGTGGAGATGCCGCGGAGCGACAAAGAAACCCCCCGCCAATTTTCACCTGCCGGTCTCCGAACTGGGCGCCGACTCGAAAGCGAACCACGGTGAAAGGTACGTCCCGTCGGAGCCCCTTGGGTCCGTATGGTCACGCAGACGGACGTCCTCGTCATCGGCGGGGGTGCGACCGGAACCGGAATCGCCAGAGACCTCGCGTTGCGGGGCGTCGACGTGGTACTCGCCGAGCGCGACGGCCTCTCCGCGGGCGCGTCGGGCCGCTCACACGGCCTGCTCCACAGCGGCGCCAGATACGCGGAGAGCGACCCCGAGGGCGCCCTCGAGTGCCTCGAGGAGAACCGAATTCTCAGGGACGTCGCCGGCGCCTGCGTCCGGGAGACGGGGGGGTTGTTCGTCCAGCGAAGCGAGGACGATCCGGAGTACTTCGAGGAGAAACGCGCGGCCTGCGAGGAGATCGGCATCCCGGTCGACGTAATCGACGGCGACGCGGCCCGCGAGGCGGTGCCCGGCCTCTCCACCGAGGTCGAACGCGCGATGTGGGTTCCCGACGCAGTCGTGGTTCCGTCGCGGCTGGTCGCGGCGAACGCGGCCGACGCCCGCGAGCACGGGGCGCGAATTCTGCCCCACTCGCCGGTCGCGTCGATGGCCGTCGCGAACGGACGGGTCGAATCGGTTACGCTCGAGCGCGGCGACGGAGCGACCGACGGCACCAGTACCGAGGAGACGATCGAACCGACGTACGTCGTCAACGCCGCGGGCGCCCACGCCGGACGAATCGCCGCGATGGCCGGCGTCGACGTCGAGATGCGGCCGACTCGAGGCGTCATGGTCTCGGTCGAACACGACGGCCTCGAGCCCGTGCTCAACCGCTGTCGCGACCCCGACGACGGCGACATCATCGTCCCCCACGACGGCCAGGTCGTCCTCGGAACGACGAGCGTTCCCGTCGACGATCCCGACGACTACGAGACGGCCGACTGGGAACTCGAGGGGACGATCTCGGAGTGCGCGACGATGTTGCCGGCGGTCGCAGACGCCGAGCGCGTCCGAACATGGTGGGGCGTGCGGCCGCTGTACGAACCCGAGGAGGCCGAACACGGCGGTCGCGGGATCTCGAGAGGGTTTCACGTCCTCGAGCACCCCGACGAGGGGGCAGAAAACTTCGCCAGCGTCGTCGGCGGGAAGCTGACGACCTACCGCCGGATGGCCGAAGCGACGGCCGACCTCGTCGCCGATCGACTCGGCGTCGACGCCGCGTGCACGACGGCCGAGCGCGAACTGACCGGCGCCGCCGACCCCGAGACCCTCGACGAATTCGTCCGCGAGTTCGACGGGCAGGGGCCGACTGACTCCGATTTGATCGGGAGTCCGACACCCGGTGCGTAGCGATCACGACTCCGACTCGAGACTGATCGGTGAGCGCGATAGTAACTCGAGTCCGACGAGGCGATTATCGGTGCGTCATCCGTTTTGGACGAGTCCGCGCGTCATCGTCCGGAGCGACTGCGTCACGGCCGCAGGGTGGGGTAATCCGAGCCGGTAGCGGATCCGATCCTGGCGCTTGAACGGCTCGAACACCGCGGGCTCCTCGAGGTCCCAGATCGTTGCACGGGCGTTCGTCCCACCGTGTCGGGACAGAATCGCGTTCGCGGCGCGACGCCCGGCCTCGTTGGCCGACTCCATCGACGCCAGATCCGAATTCGTCCGGACGTAGTCGCTCGCCAGCGTGAGGTTCGCAACGCCGACGTCGGCCGGCGGCCGGTTCCGAAGCGAGCCGACGGTGTTGATCAGCAGCGGCGAGCGGTTCTCGACCCCGCCGTCGGTCTCGACGATCGCCGGATCGAGGAACCAGTCGACGAGCAGCTCGTCCCGGAGGCGCTCGGCCGGAGCGTTCAGGTGCGCTTTCAGTTGCTCCCAGATCTCCGTCGCGATCTCCTCGCGCGTACACTCCCTGGCCGGCCGCTCGTAGACCAGTCCGGGCGTCTCCCAGTCCGAGGCGATCGCCGAGATAACGCCCGTCGCTTCGTCGGGACCGCGGCCGTCGAGGTCGTAATCGGTCCAGAACTGGCGCTGGGAGATCGACGTGAGCGCCCACGGCGAGTCGGCGTAGACCTGATGACCGCGAGTGAGTGTGACGTCCTCGCTGAGGTAGAACTGGATCCCGTTCATCCACGCCGTCTCGAGCCGCTCGATTCGACCGAGTTCGGGCGCCGCGCGGGTTAGCGCCGGCGTGACGAGTTCGGGAGCGACCTCGACCGGCACGGCGAGGACGTACTCGTCGGCGACGACCGTCTCGCCGTCGGCCAGCGCGGCACCCGTGATCCGCCGACCGTCGAACTCGAGTTCGGTTACGGGTGCGTTCGGCCGGAATTCGACGCCGAGGGTCTCGAGGTGGCGGATCCAGGGATCGATCCAGGCCTCGCTGGTCGGCGCGTTCAGGATGCGCTCGGTCGGCCGCGTCGGATCGAGTTGGCCGAGTAGCAACTGCAGGTAGATGGTTCCGATCGTCCGGGCGCTGCCGAGTTCCGGTCGCAAAGCGACCAGCGACTGGGTTGCGAACGCGAGCCGGTCGCGAAACTCCGGAGAGCGGTTTTCGGCGTCGACGAACGCCCACCAGGAGACGTCGTCGAGCTCTTCAGCCCGACGCGCCTCGCACGACGTCAGCAGATAGCACAGTCGCTCGAGCAGGAAGCGAACGTCTCGGGCGGGCACGTCCTCGGCGAACGCCGGTCGGAGCGACTCGAGCCAGCCGCGGACCGGATCGGGCGTCCGGGTCTCAGCGACCTGATCCGCGGCCGTTGCACTCGCGATGAGCGTCGCTTCGGTTTCGACGAGGTTGTCCGCGACGGTGCTGTCGCCGTCGGGGATCCGCGCCATCGTCTCGACGACGTGGCGATAAAAGGCCGGAAAGAATCGAAATCCGTGTTCGCCGTGCAACGGTCGCTCGGCGTCGGAAAGCGGGATCGATCGGGCCTTCCCGCCGAACTGATCGGTCGCTTCGTAGACGGTCACCGACAGGCCGCGGTCCGCGAGTTCGTGGGCCGCGGTGAGGCCGCCGATTCCGCCGCCGAGTACGGCAACGTCGGTCATCGGGAAGGACTCGGAGCGCTAGCGACCTAACGCTCCTCCCTAACGAAATAGCAATCGCAGTACCTTCGAACGGCACACCAGCGGACCCGCCGAACGAGACCGTTCCCGCGCGGTCAGTCGTCGGCCTGGGCTTCCGCAGCGGCCGGCGCTTCGGCCTCGAGTTCGAGTTCCTGCGCATCGAGCCACGTCTCGGCGTCGAGGGCGGCCATACTGCCGGTTCCGGCGGAGGTGATCGCCTGCCGGTACTCCGGATCCATCACGTCGCCGGCGCCGAAGATGCCCTCGACGGCGGTCTCGGTCGTCATTCCATCGAGCGTCTCGAGGTGGCCCGACTCGGCGAGTTCGACCGGCGTTTCCTCGAGGAACGCGGTGTTGGGGACGTGGCCGACGCCGTAGAAGACGCCGCCGGCGGCGACGTCTTCGCGGTCGACTTCGCCGCCGGCTTCGAGTTTCGATTTCGGCCGTCCGTCGGGGTGAGAGACGAGCGTCGCCCCGGTGACGCCCTCCGCTTGCGAGCCGTGGATTTCGAGCAGTTCGGCGTTCCAGCGGAACGAGATTCGCTCGTGGTCGCGGGCTCGCTCGGCCATGATATCGGAGGCGCGCAGTTCGTCGCGACGGTGGACGACCGTGACGCTGTCGGCGAACTTCGCGAGGAACAGCGCCTCCTCCATCGCGCTGTCGCCGCCGCCGATCACGAGGACGTCGTCGCCGCGGTGGAAGGCGCCGTCGCAGGTCGCACACGTCGAGACGCCGTAGCCCATGAGTTCGTCCTCCCCGTCGGCGCCGACCCAGCGCGCGCTCGCGCCAGTCGCGACGATCAGCGCGCGCGTTCGGAGCGCGTCGCCGTTCGCGAGTTCGAGTTCGAATGGTCGCTCCTCGAGCGACGCGTCTTCGACGGTTCCGTGGACGAACTCGGCGCCGAATCGCTTGGCCTGCTCTTTCCCGCGCTGGATCAGTTCCATGCCGCCGACGCCCTCGGGGAAGCCGAGGAAGTTCTCGACGTCGGTCGTCAGCGTCAGCTGGCCGCCCGGCTCCGGTCCCTCGAGAACGAGCGGCTCGAGGTCGGCCCGTGCGGCGTAGACGGCGGCCGAGAGGCCGGCGACGCCCGAGCCGACGACGACGACGTCGCGAACGTCCGCGGCGGTCTCGGTTCTCTCGGTCCCCTCGCTCATTCCGTGTATCCCTCGATCAGGTCGCGAAGGCGGTCTTCCGGCAGCACGCCGGTGTGCTGTTCGGCCTGTTCCCCGTTCGCGAAGAGGACGATCGTCGGGACGCCGCGAACGCCGAACTCGCCGGCGAGCGGCTGGTTGTCGTCGACGTCGACTTTCGCGATTACGGCCGCAGTGTCACTCGCCAGCCCGTCGAGAACGGGCTCGAGCATCTTGCAGGGACCACACCAGTCGGCGTAGAAGTCCACGAGCACGACGTCGTGCTCGTCGACGACCTGCTCGAGGTGATCCGCTCCCTCGATGTAGACTGGTTCGTCGACCGAGGCGCCGTCCGATCCGCTGTGTGCATCAGTTGCCATCACGTCTTCGTAGGAGCCGATAGCGTTTAAAGGTTTTGTGAGTAATGTGCAATATTGGCACGCCGGAGATCACAACCGGCCGTCCCTCGAGATCCGTGGCAGATTCATACCCCTCGAGACCGTTCGACAGTCCATGGATCGAGTCGAATTCGTTTACACGCTTGGGATGTCCGAAGCGGAGGTCGAAACGCACCTCGAACGCGTCGAGACCGGCGTTCTCTCGCTCGCGTCGGACGACGACGCGTACGCGATTCCCGTCGCCCACCACTACGAGGACGGGTCGCTCTACGTCCGCCTGTCGACCGACGGCTCGAGCACGAAGCTGTCGTACCTCGAGGAGACCGAAACCGCGTGTCTCACGCTGTACGACGTCGACGTGTCCGGGGACTCCTGGAGCGTCGTCGTTACCGGGCCGCTCCGGCAACTCAGCGACTCCGAGCGCGAGGCGTTCGACGCGGCGGCGGTCAACGAATCGTTCCTCGAGTTGCGGGTCTTCGACGAGGATATCGAGGCGATCGACCTCGAGATCTACGAACTCGAAATCGAGACGATCGCCGGTCGGAAAACGGGGGCGTAACGGTCGAAAACTGTCGGCGAAACGTGGAGTACGAACCACGCTGTGTTACAGGACGTGTGGGAAGTTTGTTTTATCTGCACAATATACGCGCGCAAACGTGTCGGCCACACCGTACCGTCGGTACCGCACGCTCATACTGTCGGACACCAGTCAGTGAGACGTCGGTCACGAATTCGCGGTCGTCTCCGACGGTGACGACCGCAGTAGCGCGACCGATCGTCAACTCGTGCTGTCCGGCAGTATCAGTAGGGCGGTCGCTGTGCTCGAACGACGGCGGCGAGTTGCTGGTGTTCGTCTGCGAGCAGTTCGTTCAGGTCGTCGACAGTGATGATCCCCGCCAGTTCGCCGCCGGAATCGACGACGGGAAGCCGACGAACCCCGTGTTCGCTCATCAGTTCGGTCGCCTTGTAGAATCCGGCGCCGCGATCGATCGTACACAGGTCGGTCGACATAACGTCCTCGGCGGTGAGGTCGTTCGGATCCGCGCCGCTCGCGATGACTTCGAGGGTGAGGTCGCGGTCGGTGACGATACCGACGGGTTCGCCGTCGTCGGAAATCACGACGCTTCCGACGCTCTCCGCTTGCATCGTCGTCGCGAGTTCCTGGACTGACGTATCCGTCGCCGCGGTAACGACGTCGCTTCGGGCAAGGTTGTCGACTGGCATGGGTCGGGTATTTCTCCCCACGCTCGAGCGTATAATACTGTGTGGTGTCAGCCCGGCCACAGAGCAGTCACGCCCGGAGCAGTTCGCTACCAGCGGTCGGTTCAGACGCTCGTCACGATTGCCTGCGTGGACGCCACAGTAGTGTTGAGGTACCGCCGTTTCGACACCGACGCAGCGAATCGGACCGATCAGCTCTCGGCCATCGCCGGCTCGCTCTCGACGTGGTCGTACTTGTCCTCGAACTCCTGGATGAGCTGGCCCATCTTGGCGTACCAGTCGTTTAGCATCCGCTGCATGTCGTTTGCGATCTGCGTCGGATCGGTCGGATAGTAGACGTGGTAGTAGCCGCCCTGGTCGTAGTTGACCTGCTCTTTCTGGATGAAGCCGCTCTGGAGCAGCCGCTGGATCGAGCGGTAGGCCGTCGAACGCTCGCGGTCGACGCGCTCGGCGACCTCGTCGATCGTCAGCGGCTCGTCGCTTTCGACCATCGCCCGGAAGCAGTCCTTGTCCAGTTGCTTGAGTCCGTGAATACACTCCAGCAACCCTTCGCACTCCATATCTTGCTGAAGTTGTTCTGCCATCGAATTAGCCATGGTAGCTATACCGAGGGGCCCAACGGGTATAAGGGTTATGCGAATATTGTGCAATTGTGTTGTGCCGCCGTCTCAGAACCTCTCAGTACGAATCCAGCAGTGGCTTCGGCTATTCGAGATCGTCGCACTCGATCAACCGAACGCTGACACAACGTGTGTCTACAGGCTGAACAGGGCGAGTGCCTCGGGGCTTGCCCCCGAGGTACTTCACGTGCGTATAGTACGAAACTCTCGCTCCACTCGACTCTCTCACGGCTGACGTCGTGGTCTCCCGCCTGTGACTCCTGTAACAATTTCCGGTCACAGGTGCGTTGACGACTCGAGTTAGGTTCCGGTTGACCATCGGAACGAACCGTAAAACGCCGCACGCGGCGGCGAGTAGCGGCGCCCAGAGAAGCGTAGACGATATTGTGGGTTGTGCACATAGGGCAATAGCGGTGCACCGTTACCGAACAAGTCGCACAGACGTGTGAAGGCCGTCCAGCGGAACACCCGGTTCGCGCTCGAGCGACGCAATCGACCGCTCAGTCGTGTGGGTGGAACCGTTTGACCGCACGGTCGACGGCCTCGGTTTGGCCGAGGAACGTCACCCGGTCGCCGTCCCGGAGTTCGTGGTCGCCGGTCGGGACTTCGGTCGCGCCGTCGCGATGGGTGAGCAAGCCGACGATGACCCCGTCGGGGATTTCGGCGTTGAGTTCGGCGATCGTTTTCCCGACGAGATCCGTCGCCGTCACTTCGATCTCCTGGACGTCGCCAGTGCGGCCGAGTTCGTTCATCCACGCCGACAGCGACGGCCGTTCGAGGACGTTTTCGAGCGACCACGCGGTCGCCATCGAGAGGTCGATCGCGTGGACGCCGAGCGATTCGAAGGCGTCGACGTTGTCGGGCTGATTGACTCGCGACGCGACCTGTTCGACGTCGAAGGTCGTCTTGGCGAGCTGGCAGACCAGCAAGTTGACGTCGTCGTCGGGCGTGGTCGCGATGACCGTTTTCGCGCCGTCCGCGCCCGCACGTTCGAGAACGTCGGCGCTGGTTCCGTCGCCCTCGAGCGCGCTGAGGCCGCGCTTGCGGGCCGTTTCGACCGCGTCGGGATCGTGATCGACGAGGAGTACGTTTTCGCCGTCCTGTTCGAGCCGTTCTGCGAGGGACAGGCCGACCCGTCCCCCGCCAATGAGTATCGTGCGCATGGGTGAAACGTCGAGGTAGTTCGCGATCTGGCGCGCGAGGCCGGCCTGGAGGACGACCGTCGCGAAGATGATGAGAAAGACGGTTCCGGCGAGCAACTGGGCTTCCTGTGGCCGGCCGAGCGCCTGCAGTTCGACGGCAAAGAGCGTCGCGACGCTGGCGGGGATGATCCCGCGCGGACCGACGGCGCTCAGGAAGAGCCGTTCGTTGCGCGTAAACCGTGCGTTCGTCGTCGAAAGATAGATGACGGCCGGTCGGAGCACCACGGAAATCGCGACGACGACGGCGAGTCCGGCCAGTCCGAGCGCCCGGATATCGCCGAAGTCGATCAGCGCCGCGAGCGCGACGAAGACGAACGAAAGGACGACGACCGAGAGGTCGTCGAGGAAGTCGATCACGTCCTCGTGATAGGGGAGATCGACGTTTCCGAGTGCAAATCCGGCCATCGCGGCGGCGGCGATACCCGTCTCGCTGGCGATCGTTTCGGCGCCGGCGTACGCGACGACGATTCCGGCGAGGACGATCAACCGGGCGTGAAGCGGTGCCGAACACGGCCTGGACCGCCCGCGATCGAGGAGTAGCCACACGACGGCGGCGACGATCGCACCGAACGCGAGTCCGATGACCAGCCGCATCGCGAAGTCGCCGACGAGCGCGGCCGGGGTTCCGTTGCCCGCGACGAGCACTTCGAAGACAGCGACCACCAGGATCGCCGCGGTCACGTCGTTGATGATCCCTTCACCCTCGAGAACGGACGCAACGTGGTCTCTGACGGTAACGACCTGGAGGATGGGACCGACCACCGTCGGACCGGTTGCGATCAACAGTGCACCGACCAGCAGGCCGACCTCGAGGCTGGTCTCGAGGAAGACGACGACCGCGGCCGCCGTCCCGAGCCAGGTGATCGCCGCGCCGACGGTGACGAGTCGGGTCAGCGCCGTCGGACTCTCGCGGAGTTTCTCGAGGCGGAGGTGGTAGCCACCCTCGAAGAGGATGATCGCGACGCTGACGCCGACCATCGCCGAGAGCCCGCCGCCGAACGTCTCTCGAGAGACGACGCCGAGCACCTCGGGGCCGATCGCGATCCCCGCGACGATCAAAAAGAGGACGCTCGGGATCTGCAGCCGGTCCGCGAGGACGCGAGAGGCGACGCCGAGTGCCAGAACGAGTGCGACAATCGCGACGAGACTCACGGCTGTGTACGTTTCGAGCCGAGTGTGTGGTGCCCGTTTCGGCCGTACGGGTGGTTCGACGACTCCATCAGTCACCCCCGTCGGGAGTCGCGCGTGCGTCCGATTCGGCTGCGCCGATCGACTGGATAACCTGATAGAGGATCATCGAGGCGACGAAGAACGACGAGCCGACGAGCAGGAGGACGCTCACCAGATCGAGCGCGCCGGTCCCGAGCCAGTTTGCGAGTTCGCTCAGGGCGATCCCGGCGCTGGCGAGCACCATCATGATGCCGAAGTAGATGATGACGTCGTCTTCTTCGACCATCGTCGTCGCCGCCGAGCCGATACGGGCGCCAAGTGCGCTACCGACCAGCAGCAAGGAGACGACCGTCAGGTCGACGCTGCCGGACATTCCGTAGGTGAACGTGCCGAACGCACCCGAGAACAGCCCGGCGAACAGGCTGGTCCCGACGGCGGCGGTCAGCGGCGTCCCGATCAGGTAGTAGATCGCGGGCATGCGGATGAATCCGCCACCGACGCCGATGAGGCCGGAGATGAGGCCGACGCTCCCGCCGGCACCGCCGATCGTCCACAGCGACGCCCGGCCGCCGGAGGTCAGGTTGATCATCGGCGGCACGTTGTACGACTGGATCTTCTGGCCGACCGCCGGGATCTCGTCGTCGTCGACGTCGTCTTCGCCCTCGGCTTCGTCCTCGTCGTCGAGTTTGGACGCACGGCGTAGGAACAGCGCGCCGATCCCCGCAAGCAAGACGACGTACGCGATGCCCGTGACGAGATTGGCGATTCCCAGCGCTTCCAGACCGAACACGAGTCGACTCCCGAGTTCGATCCCGATCGAGAGGACGACGAACAGGATCGCGCCGAGTTTGTAGTCGACCTGCCCGACGTCGTAGTGTTTCAGGACGGCGATCACGGACGTCCCGAAGTAAAACGCCAGCCCGCTGCCGATCGCGACTGAGGCGGGATAGTCGAGGATCAACAGGGTCGGCGTAATCAAGAAGGAACCGCCCATCCCGAAGAAGCCGAACAGCACTCCGACCATGAAGCCGAAGCTCACGAACAGGGCCAACAGCGGCAGGCTGAGTCCCAGGAACTCCATCTATCGTGCGTTGGCGATCGTCTCGATCAGCGGCGTTGCGACTCGCTCGAGGGCGCCGTACCCGACGTAGAGGGCGACCGCCTGGGCGAGGATAACGCCCACGAGGAGCGTTGCCTGTACCGGTGCGGGGAGGGCTGCGGCCTCGATCATGCGCCCCGACCTCCATTCGTCTTCGATAGTGTGCGGGTCATGGATTGCTACTCACTACTCTCTATTCGGAGAGTGCGTATAACGCTTTTGGGACTGTCGCACAATATTACTGCAGAGTATGTAACGGCTAACCCATGGAAATATCTGTATAGGTTATGCAGATATAGCGCCGATGCTGTCCCTCTCGGATCGCACTGGTGGGTCGTACTACTTCTATGATTAGTTTTGGCGGAATTGTCATAAAGATAATAGCAGATAATTCACTGTGCTAACAGACGGTGCAGTGATGAATGTGTACAAAATGGCACAATAGTCCAACGCAAACGGTGGACCGTTCACCGAACTCCACTAACTTGGGCAGACACGGTCATCGCTGGGACTGCTCCGCGGCCATTCCTGTGACTTCTCGCTCGAGTGACCGAACGGACCGTTCGTCCCGACGGTCTGAGGGAGACGGCACCCTTCGACCGGTAACGCTATTGCGAATTCAACGGAATTGTGACCGAGCTTTATGCCCGACTCGGGTGAACTGTTCCGTATGGCCACCAATACGACGTTCCTCCGAGCCGTGTTACTCGTCATCGCGCTCGTCGTGCTCGTTCCGCTGGTAATGATGGCCGTCGCGTGGCCGACGATGGGCATGTGGGGCGGCGGACACGCATGGAACGACAGCACGTGGACCGGCCACGGTGGGACGGGAATGTGGCTGTTGAGTTGGCTCCCCCTTCTGTTGCTTCTCGCCGTCGGTTACCTGGTGTACAGAGCCGCCGTCCACTCGACGCGATCCGAGGACGATCCGGCGCTCGAGGAACTCCGCCTCGCGTACGCTCGTGGTGATCTCTCCGACGAGGAGTTCGAACAACGGCGCGAACGACTCCAGCGAGAAGAGTAAGCGAAACGACGGAACGTGGCGTCGATCAGCCGATCGTCAGCACGCGGTCGGACGACGTCACGATCTCGAGAAGGTCCGACATCGTCGACATCGAGCAGTACTCGCTCTCCTCGCTGTTGCGAATCTCGAGACACGTCCCGCACGCTTGCAGGTCGCCGCCGGCGTCGACGAACGCTTCCATCCGGTCGCGGACATCGAACTGCTCGTCGGTGATCTCCTCGGCCTCGACACCCTCGCCGAGGAGAAACACGGAGACGTCGTGGCCGTCCTCGGCGGCCGTGATACCGAGTCGAAGCGCGTTCCAGGCGCGTTCGGAATCTGCGGTCTCGAGGACGATACCGATCCGTTCGGTCGCTGCATCCTGTTCAGACATAATTGTGTGTAGGATTCCCAAGTCTATAAATTACTGGGTCGATGCCGATCCAATCCGCGGACGGACACACAGCGAGAACGCACACGGAGCGGGCTGACGTCCGCCGGTGCCAGCGCAACCGCTGGACGGGTCGCGATTCCATTCGGAACGGATCCGTGTGCGAGACGACGCTAGGCCGCGCAGTTGTTCGGCCCCAACTCGAGTTCCGTCGCTTCCGACTCGTCGTCGACCGGGTCTCGACCCGAATTGATCTCGATGACCCGCTCGTAGTTCGGGGGCTTGTCGGGCGCGTTCTCGGTCAGTCGCGCCACGAACTCGTCCTCGTCCAGCCCGAGCAGTTCGAGGTCCGAACGCAGCGTTCCGAGTCGTTCGGCGATCGGATCGCCGGGCGAGCCGACCCCGTAGCGGTTCTCTTCCGACACCGAGACGTGGCCCGGACAGATTCGCGTCTCGTCGGGGAGCTCGAGGATCGTCTCGTGGAGCGTCTCGTAGAGGAGTTCGGCGCCCTTCGAGGCGTCCGCGGGAATAGCGGTTTCACCGCTCTGCTCGTCCGAGGCGCTGTGCGCCTCGCTATCGCCGAACTGGAGCTCCGTCCGGCCGACCGACTCGACGAACAGCGTGTCGCCGGTCAGCAGCGCCTCGCCGTCGACGAGGTAGTTTACCATATCGGACGTGTGACCCGGCGCGTGGAGCGCCTCGATTTCGATCTCGCCGACCTCGATCGTTTCGCCGTCCGCGAGCGGTTCGAACACGTATTCGACGTCCCGTTCGGCCGCGTGTTCGCCGAGGTGATAGGGAACGTCGAGTTCGTCCGCCAGTTGCCGGCCGCCAGAGATGTGATCGGCGTGAATGTGCGTGTCGAGAACGCGCTCGATGGTGAGTCCAGCGTCTGCGGCGGCGATTTTGAACCGGTCCGTCTGTCGAGTCGGATCAACGACGACCGCTCGGCCGGACGACGCCGAACCGACGACGTAGCCGAGACAGCCCTTCGCTCGGCGCTGTAGCTGAATAACGACGAGATCGTCGCGCTCGGTCTCGAGCGGGACGACCTCGTACACTTTGCTCCAGTCTTCCATCCCGCCTTTCACGACGGAGACGTCGTCGTATCCTCGTTGCTGTAACTCGAACGCGAACGGCGTCGACGTCAGCCCCTTGCCGCAGATGGCGACGATCGAGTCGCCGTTCTCGGCCCCGATGTGCTCGAGTCGGTCGTCCGAGAGTTCGTCCTCGGGTCCGAACGGGACGTTCGTCGCGCCGTGGATTCTCCAGCCCTCGTAACTGTCCTCGGGACGCGTATCGATCAGCGTGAACGATTCCTCGGAATCGAGCTTCGCCGCGAGGTCGTTCGCAGATATCTGGGTCACCATTGGAATTGCTCTACAAGACCATATCGGCGGAGTGCCAATAGTGTTCATCCCTGCAAAGACATCCGCGAGCGAACGAACAACCCAGCACTCTCGGCGACGACACCCACGCAGACGCCAAACTCGGGAGAGCGAGACCGTCAGTTCGCAGCGCAGTTGTTCGGCCCCAACTCGAGTTCCTCGACGTTCCCGTCCGGCTGTTTTTCACCCCAGTTGATCTGTTTGATCTCGTTGTAGTTCGCCGGTTCGTCCGCGAGGCTCTCGACGATGGTCTCGACGAACGCCTCCTCGTCGCCGTCCGCCACGTAACTGAGGAGTTCGTTGGTCGTTTCCTCGCGAAGCTCGCCGAGCTCGGTCGCGAGCGGACGGATCGACTCGTCGCTGAAGTGACCAGGCAACACGACGGTCTCGTCGCCGCGGTCCATCAGCCGGTCGAGGCTGTCGAACAGCCGGCTCGAGGCCGTTCGGATCGCCTCCTCCTGGCCGTCCTCGAGGTCGGGGCGGCCGACGCTACGCAAGAAGAGCGTATCGCCCGACAGCAGGGCGTCGCCGAACTGGAACGAGACGCTACCGGGCGTGTGCCCCGGCGTCTCGACGACGTCGAGGTCGCGTTCGCCGACGGAAATCGATCGGCCGCCCTCGAGTTCCGAAACCCGCTCGAGGGAGCCGGCGTCGTCGCCGTGCAGGTAGTACGGCACGTCGAGTTCGCCGGCGAGTCGGCGGGCGCCGGAGACGTGGTCGGCGTGGGCGTGCGTATCCGCGACGCCGACGATGTCGAGGTCGCGTTCGTCCGCCGCGTCGAGATACCGGTCGACGTACTGGCTCGGATCGACGACGAGGCCCTCGCCGTCGTCGTGAACGAGGTACGAAACGCAGCCCGTACCGGGGCGAACGATCTGGACGACGCCGTCCGCGGCGTCGACGTCGTACGTCCGATGGACGCGGCCCCAGCCGTTCATTCCGTCGTCGACCGACCGCGCGTCGAAGCCGCGGTCGCGGAGAAACGACGCGGCCCGCGCGGACGTGATGCCGGCGACGCAGACGACGGCGATCTCCGCATCTCGAGGGAGTTCGTCGACGTGAGACTCGAGCGTGGAGAAGTCGGACTCGAGCAGTTCGTCGTAGATGGGAAGGTTCGTGCTTCCCGCGATTTGCCACTCTTCGTAGTCGTCTTCGTTGCGGACGTCGAGGACGAAGAGGTCCGTCGTCGCTTCGCCGTGGACGCGCCGGGCGACCGTCTCGGGTTCGATATCGGTATTGCTCATTTCACTCAATAATCTCGGCCCGACGACCGTAAACACACCGCCTGAGAGACTGTCAGTTTCGACTGTGCTATCGGAGTCGCCGAACGTCGCTGCGCGCGAACGCCTCCAACCGGGGTCGACAACGTGCGGACGACTACCGGCGGGCGACGACCGCCAGCGTCTCGGGACGGTCGTGTGCGCGGTCGACGGAGAATCCGGCGTCCTCGAGGTGGCCCGCGACCTCGTCGGGGCCGAACCGCTCGTCCATCGACGGCCCGTCCTCGCCGGTGCCGGCCGCCGACCAGTCGACGGTGACGAGACGACCGCCCGGACGGATCACTCGGGCGAGTTCCGCGAGCGTCTCGTCGGTCGCGTACTCGTGGTGGGTCATCGTCGAGAACGCGCCGTCCAGTTGGTCGTCGTCGAAGGGGAGCGAGTCGACGCCAGCCGTAACCAGTTCGACGTTGGCCGCGACGCCCTCCTCGCGGTGGCGCTCGTGCATCTCCTCCTGGACGTCGACCGCGTAGAGGGTGTCGACGAACGGCGCCACGTCGCGCGAGTAAAAGCCCGTTCCCGACCCCAGGTCGGCGACGACGGCGTCGGAGTCAGAGTCGGAACCGAGATCCAGCATCTCGACCAGTTCCTCGCGCGAACAGAAGCGATAGCGCGATGGATCCTCGAGTTTATCGGCGCGCTCGACGGGGAACGTGTGGAATCCCATGTCGATACGTTTGGGCGGGAGTTACAAGAGTGTACGTTTTCGCATCCGTCCGTTTCGGAGATGCGCGTCGCGACGCGTCCCGACGAGGCGGCGAGGCGGCGAGGCCTCGGTCGACCAGCCGTCTCAGCCGTCGAAGCGAAGCAATCGGAGACCGATCAGGCTGACGAGGACGGTCGATCCCTCGTGGCCGACCACCGCGACCGGGAGCGGAATCCCCGCGGTGAGAATCGCGATCACCATGATCGCGATGGCGCCGAACGCGATTGCGAAGTTGACGTACAGCGTGCGTCGCGTCTCCTTGCTGAGCGCGAACGCGTAGGGAAGCCGATCGAGTTTGTCCGACATGAGCACGATATCGGCCGTCTCGAGGGCCACGTCGGTTCCGGCGCCGCCCATGCCGACGCTGATGTCCGCCGTCGCGAGCGCGGGCGCGTCGTTGACGCCGTCGCCGACCATCGCGACGGCCTCGTGGCGCTCCTGGAGCGCCTCGATGTGATCGACCTTCTCTTCGGGGAGCAGTTCTGCATACACCTCGTCGATCCCGAGTTCGTCCGCGATGTACCGGGCGACCCGTTCGTTGTCGCCCGTGAGCATGACGATCTGGTCGACGCCGCGCTCGCGGAGTCGGTCGATCATCTCGGCCGCGTCGGGGCGGATCGTATCGGTGAAGGCGAGCCAGCCGAGCACGCACAGGCGCTCGTCGGTTTCGCTCACGACGAGGACGCTCGTCTTCCCGTTCGCTTCGAGGTCGCGGACGGCTTCGAGGCCGGCCTCCCGACCGTCGATCCGTCGGTCGGCAAGAACCGTCTCGACGTAGCGCGGATTCCCGATGTGAATCGTCCGGCCGTCGACGGTCGCGTTGACGCCCTTGCCGACGACCGCCTGAAAGTCGGTCGCGTCGGGGACCTCGAGCCCGCGGTCCGCGGCGACGTCGACGGTCGCCTCGGCGAGGTGGTGTTCCGAGCGAGACTGGACGGCGGCCGAAAGCGCCAGGAGTTCGTCGTCGGTCAGCGAGTCGTCCTCGGCAGCGCTGTCCGCGGGCAGATCGCTATCGACGGAGCCGCCGTCGGTGTACGCGGACACGGAGACGTTTTCGCGGGCGGTCACGTCCGTCAGGCGAGTGTTACCCTCCGTCAGCGTTCCCGTCTTGTCGAAGGCGACGGCGTCGACGTTACCCGCCGTCTCGATGTGTTCGCCGCCCTTGAACAGGACACCCTGTCGTCCGCCGGCGGAAATCGCCGAGAGAACCGCCGCCGGCGTCGAGATGATGACCGCACAGGGCGACGCCGCGACCATGAGCGTCATGGCGCGGTAGAACGTCGGTTCGAAGGAGTGATTCAAGAGCGCGATCGGAAGCGCGATCGCGAGCGCGGTCATCACGAAGACGCTCAGCACGTACGGCTGCTCGAAGCGATCGATGAGTTGCTGCGTCGGCGCCTTCTTGTCTTGTGCTTTCTCGACCATGTGAATGAGTCGAGAGATGGCGGACTCCTCGGCTTCCCGCGTTACGCGAACCTCGAGGCTCCCCGTCTCGTTGATCGTGCCGCTGAACACCTCGTCGCCCGGCTCTTTCGGGACGGGAACCGACTCGCCGGTGAGCGACGATTGATCGACCGTACTCTCGCCGGCCTCGACGACGCCGTCGAGCGGCAGCCGATCGCCGGGGCGAACGACGAACACGTCGCCGACGTCGACGTCGTCGATGCTGGTCGCCACTTCCGACCCGTCGCGGAGGATCCGTGCCGACTCCGGGCGCATGTCGACCAGCGACTTGATCGCGGTGCGCGAGCGGCCGATCGCGTACTCCTCGAGGACGCCCGAGAGCGAGAACAGGAACAACAACATCGCGCCCTCGAACGGCGCGCCGATGTAAAGCGCGCCGAGTGCCGCGATGATCATCAGGAGATCGATCTCGACCTCGGGCTCTCGCAGCGCGTTAATGGTCTCTTTGAGTCCGTCCCAGCCGCCGAACACGTAGGCGACCGCATAGCAGCCCCAGACGAACCACGACGGGGCGCCGAACCAGCTCCCGAGTAGCCCGCCGATCATCCCGAAAAACGTGAGGGCGACGAACAGCGCTTGCCGCTGTACGTCCGCTCGGCCCGTCGCCGCCGCTGGCTGCGCATCGATTGACGACTCGGAACTCGGGGACGGCTTCATCTGTATACGAACATGGTCGGTATGGGCGGTTTGATACGCGTTCGTGTGCGCTGTTGTGGATCTTCCCGGTGTCGACACCGATCACTCGGCCGCCGAAGAGATCGTGGGCGTGTCCGAAGGGTACATCGAGATCACAGCGAGCGATCGTGATCCTACATTGGATTGTAGTGCAAAGACGCTATCGAAAATTACGAGTCGACGAGAACAGACGACGAGGGGATTCGTTTCGAATGAACCCGAGGACCGGTCGGCGTGTGTCGGTTGTATCGAAGCGGAGGCGAGCGCTGCGAGCAACTCGAGTGGTCTCCGGAAACTCCACCCAGTATTGCCCCCTATACACAATACATATAGTCGACGACGCCGTACGAGACGTCGATGAGCGATTCTGGATCACTGGACGACGAACGGGACCGAATCCGCGAGCGGAAGAAACGGGAACTGCAGCGACGCCTCGAGAACGGCGGCGAATTGGGCGCGGACGACGGAGCGGCGACGCCGTCCGAACCGATCGCGATCGAGGGACAGGCCCACCTCGACGACGTCGTCGACGAGCACGACGTCGTCCTCGTCGACTGCTACGCCGACTGGTGTGGTCCCTGCCAGATGCTCGAGCCGACGATCGAGGCGCTGGCCGAAGAGACCGACGCCGCGGTCGCGAAAGTCGACGTCGACCGCCATCAGCGACTGGCCCAGCAACTCGGCGCTCAGGGCGTCCCGACGCTCGTGCTGTACGCCGACGGCCAGCCGGTCGAGCGAACGGTCGGGGCGCAAAGTAAGGGACAGCTCCGGGGACTGATCGAACAGTACAGCTGACGCGGACCGCCGCCGTCGCGAGACGCAGTCACTGAGCCACGCTCGAGTCGAACTCACGACGCCGTCTCGGTTCAGAATTGAACGACTGATCGCAAGCCGACTCGACTCTCACGCGAGCGAGAGCGTAAGCGAGAACGTGGCCCCCTCGCCGCGCTCCGAATCGACCCAGATGCGGCCGCCGTGGCGCTCGACGATGCGCCTGGAGAGGGCGAGCCCCATTCCGGTACCCTCGTGTTCCTCGCACGAGTGCAGGCGCTCGAAGATTTCGAAGATCCGATCCTGATCGTCCGGCTCGATGCCGATCCCCTCGTCTCGAACCGAGAGAACGCACCGCCGCCCGCGCCGTTCGACACCGACGTCGATTCGCGGCGATTCGTCGCCGCTGTAGTCGATCGCGTTGCCGACGAGGTTCTGCAGAACCCGTCGCAACTGGCTGGCGTCGCCGCGAACGGTCGGCAACGATTCCCTCGTGATCTCGGCGTCGCTCTCCTCGATCCGGAGTTGCAGATCGTCGAGGACGTCGTCGAGCAGGTCGTCGAGATCGACCGGTTCGAAGGAGCTGCCCCTCGTATCGACGCGCGAGTACTCGAGGAGTCCATCGATCATCTCCGTCATTCGCTCGGCGCCGTCGACGGCGAACTCGATGAACTCCGTCGCGTCCTCGTCCAGGTCGTCGCCGTACCGACTCTCGAGTAATTGCAGGTAACTCGAGACCATCCGCAGCGGTTCCTGCAGATCGTGACTCGCCGCGTAGGCGAACTGCTCTAAGCGTTCGTTGGACTCCTCGAGTTTGCGTTTGTACTCGTTGCGCTCGGTGACGTCGACGGCGACGAGCATCCCCGCGAACACGTCGCCGTCGTCGTCTCTGACGGGAACGATGTGGACGCTCCAGAACCGGTCGAGATAGGAGACGTCCGTCTCGGTCGATTCGCCGTCGAAGACGGCCCGAAACGCCGGCTCGAGTTCGGTAACGAGTTCGTCGGAGTAGATGTCGTAAATCGTCCGTCCTTCGAGTTCGTCGACGGGGAGATCGATCTCGTCGAGAATCTGCCCGTCAGCGAACGTATACCGGAGGTCCTCGTCGAACATCGTGATCGCCCCGTTCGGAAAGTTCTCGACCAGCGTTCGGTAGCGTTGTTCGCTCTCCTCGAGTCGGCGCTGATAGGCGAGTCGCTCGGAGATGTCCCTGACGACGCCGATTCGGCGTTGCGTTCCGGCGTCGGAGACGTGGGACGTAACCGCCGTCTCGGTGGGGACCGCCTCGCCGTCGGCCGTCTCGATCGTCGTCGTCAGTTTCGACGCGGTCGACTCGTCGGCCACCGCTCGAGTGCGGTCGACCACCTCGTCGTCGACGACGAGCGACTCGTGTGCCCCGAGCAGCTCCTCGCGATCGTAGCCGGTCAGGTCGACGAAGGCCTGGTTGACGATGGTGTACCGGTTCTCGTCGTCGACCGTGTAGACGCCGTCGTCGATCGCCTCGATGATCGTTCGATACTTCTCGAGTTTCCGTTCGCGTTCTTTCCGTTCCGTGACGTCGGCGTCGATGCCGACGATGTGCTGTACCGCCCCCTCGTCGTCGGTGACCGGAATCGCCTGGGCGTGAATCCACCGCCGGTCGCCGTCCGGCCTGACGACCCGGAACTCCTCGTCGAACGGAATCTCCGGCAGCGCAGTGTAAGCGTCTCGAACGCGACCGCGGTCCGCCGAGTGGACGAGTTCGAGCCACGAGAAGCCGTCGTCGTACAGGTTCTCGCGGTCGTCTCCGAAGACGTCCTCGTAGGCGGGGTTCACGTAGATATACTCCGACGGATCCGCGTCGGTCAGCCAGATGACCTCCTCCAGGTGTGCGCTGAGCGTTCGGAACCGACGTTCCTTCTCTCGAAGCGCTTCCTCCATCCGGCTTCGATCGGTTACATCCCGGACGACCCCGACCCGCTTCTCACCACCCTCTTCCTCCAGAAGGACGAATCGGTTCTCGACCGTCCGGTTCTCGTCCGGACCGGCGATGATCGTCTCCTCGAACGTCGGGGGATCGTCCTCGCACCCGTCGCTCCACTGTTCGGCCTCGATCGACGCGAACTCCTCGCCGAACACCGTCGACGCGTGTCGCCCTCGCAGCTCCGACCGCGAGAACCCGGTCAGGTCGGCGAACGAATCGTTGACCAGTTCGAATCGACGCTCCTCGTCGAGGACGTAGATGCCTTCGTGGGCCGTTTCGACGACCGTTTCGTACCGCTCGAGTTCCCGATCCCGCTCGAACTGGTCGGTTACGTCCTCGATCGCGAAGACGACGCCGGTGGGTTCGTCGCCGCCATCGTCGTCGTAGAGCGGCGCACCGTTGACCGATATCCACACCCGTTTCCCGTCCGGACGCAAGACGCCGCTTACCTGATCGAACAGCGGCTCGCCCGACTCGAGAATCCGCGGAAACGGTAGCTCCTCCCGCGAGAGCGACCGGCCGTCCGTCCCAATTTCGTCCCACTCGGGATCGTCGAACCGGAGGTCGTTGATCCGCTCTTTACTGCGGCCGAAAATCTCCTCGGCACGGTCGTTGGCAAACCGCATCTCGCCGTCGGTACCGACGATCGTGATGCCGATCGGGCTCGTCTCGACGATCTTGTCCTTGAGGGTCGCCTCCGCATCTCTGTGCCGGTTCGCTCGCTCCCGGTCGACGGCCGAACCGAGGACGTTCGCGACGCTCTGGACGAACGTCCCGTCCGGGTCGTCGAACGCGTCCGTCGCCGTCGTATAGGTCGCGAGGACGCCCCACGGTCCCTCCGTCGAGCCGATACTGACGCAGATGGCGCTTCCGAGCCCGCGATCGGGGAGAAACGCCGGGTGCTCGAATCGGTCGTCGGCCTCGAGGTCGTCGACGACGACGGGCTCCGCCGACCCCAGCGCCGTTCCGTGTGCGGTGTCACAACAGTGGGAGGTCGTCATCGTTCCGAGGGAACCGTCGATGCCGTCTCCGTGTCGAATGACGAACCGGTCGTCGCCGGTCGTCGATTCGAGAACGGCCGTGAACTCGGCCTCGAGAACGTCGCTGACCGCGGTGATAGCGTCGTGAATCAATTCGTCTAGATCGTCCGTTTCGAACGCTCGGCGACCGAGTTCCGCGACGAGATCCTGCTGCCGGATAGCCGACCGCGTCGTCGAATTCCCATCCGGACGAGGAGGTGGGGTCATTGGCTGTGCTAGCGCAGCGAGTCCGTAAAAGGGCACCTCCTCGGACGGCGAGGCGACGGCACCGAAATCAAACCCGGCCAGAACCGGACGTCGGTTCTGCGGACCGGACGGTCCGCGGTTCCGGAAGCCGAAACGAGGGTTACCCCACGACGAACATCGACCCGTAGCCGAGGACGAACGCGAGGACGAACGAGCCGATCCAGGCAAGCACCGTGAGCCCGAGCTTTCGGGGACTGACGCCGGCGCCGCCGCCGACGGCCAGTCCAGCCCCGATGACGGCGCTGACGATGATTTCGTTGAACGAAACCGGAACGCCGAGCAGGACCGCCGTCTGGGCGATTAGGAACGACGGAACCAGCGTCGCGATCGAGCGGCGCGGCCCCAGCGAGGCGTACTCCCGTGAAATCGCCTTGATCATCCGCGGCGCGCCGGTCCACGAGCCGACGAGAATGCCGAACCCGCCGCCGAGCAACACCGCGAGCGGCGAGACGATCGAGACGTCGTCGAGCAGCGGCAGTAACGGTCCGACGGCGAGCCCGACCTGGCTCGCACCCGCGGAAAAGGCGACGAGACCGCCGAGAGCGAGCAAGAATCGTCGCAGTCCGCCGGTCCGATCGCGACCGATGTCCCACCAGACGAGCAACGCCGCAACCGCGCCGGCGAGCAGCGATATCGTGATCGCTGCACCGGCGTCGTCGAGCGGAAGAACGGGAGAGCCGGCGGCGACGAGCGTCCCGCCGACGCCGTCGAGAAAGACGAACTCGAGGTTCGCGAGGACGGCGCCGACGACGCCGGCCAGCAACGCGACGCTGACCCGTTCGGGAACGTCCGGTCGGGGAAGTACGCTGGCGATGGCGTACGCGAGGCCGCCGCCGACGAACGGCGTCAAAACCCACATGGCGCCGATTTCGGCGTACTTCTCCCAGGCAGGCTCGCCGCCCAGCGCGAAGCCAACACCGATGACGGCGCCGGTGACCGTAAACGCCGTCGCGATCGGGTAGCCGGTGACGATTCCGATCATCATCAGTCCCGCCCCGATCAGAAGGACGACAATGACGCTCGTGGCGGGCAACGAGATGCCGACGACGAGGTCCCTTCCGACGGCCTCGGAGACGCTCGCTCCCTGCGTCACCGCGCCAGCGAAGCCGAGGAGGCCGACGAGAAACGCGGCGCGCATCGTTCCGATCGCGTTCGCGCCGACGGCCGGAGCGAACGGCGTCGCGCCGCTCGAGCCGGCACCGATAACCCAGGCCATAAAGAGACTCGAGAGCGCGGCAACGGCGAAGAGTAGTATCGTCGTTGGATCCATTGTAACGAAGCCGCGATCGGCTACCGGTTGTGGCGAGATCGAACGGGCTCAGTCGGCGCTCGTGGGTGCGGTTTCGGACGCGGCGCGCTGGCTTCGCCAGTAGCCCTGGACGTAGGCGCCGACGAACATCCCGGCGAGCGCCCAGAGGATCGTGACGTTGCCGACGCCGAGGCTGGCGTAGGCCGCGCCGGGACAGATTCCCGAGAGGCCCCAGCCGACGCCGAAGATCGCGCCGCCGATCAGGACGTTGCGGTCGAACGATTTCAGCCGTCGGCCGTAGGCGTCGCCCGTCAACGGGGCGCGGTCGAACAGCCGCGGCACCAGCGCGAAGGCGATTCCGGTGACGACTGCCGCGCCGCCCATGACGAACAACAGCCCGAAGTCCTCGAACTGCAGGAAGTTCAGGACGACTTCGGGACGGGCCATGTGGCTAAAGCCGAGACCGAAGCCGAAGATCAGGCCGCCGACGAAGATCAGCGGCATGAACAGGGGGTGTCTTTGCTGACTCATACTATGGTGTCACCCCCAGTGCCATCACGACCTGTGCTGTTCCGATCGCCACGATCAGGAACGTCATCACGCCGACGATCGACGTCTTCGAGGCCGAGCCGACGCCACAGACCCCGTGGCCCGACGTACAGCCCTTGCCGATTCGGGTGCCGATCCCGACGAGAATCCCGCCCAGGAACAGCCGCCAGGGCTGGACGTCAGTCATCCAGACCGTGAGGCCGCCGACGTCGTACAACTGGCCGGTCGTGCCGGACTCGTAGAGCCCGCTCGAGACCAGCCCCGACTGGAACGTGAGCGCGTAGACGAACGCCCCGGCGATGATCCCGAGCGTGAAGACGACGCGCCAGTCCCGCGAGGAGACGTATCGCTGGAACCGCGACTGGTCCGAGACGTACGACAGCGTCGACTCGAGGAACGTGCTCGCGCCGGCCGGAATGCCGGTCCCGAGGTAGATGACGACGGCGCCGAGGCCGACGAGCAGCCCCCCGACAGCGTAGCGACTGATCCCGACGGGGAACAGCGTCTCGTACAGCGCGGGTGCGAAGAGTTCAGTTACCATTCGACTGGTGGAAGGTGGGGTTAGTCACCGGCCAGCGACTCCTGGCTGGCGGCGCAGTTGTTCGGGCCGAGCTCGAGTTCGAACGCTTCCTCGTCGCCGGTCTCTTGCTGACCGAGGTTCGTCGCGATGATCGCCTCGTAGTTGGCCGGACGGGGCGGCATGTCTGAGAGGATCAACTCGACGAACTCGTCTTCGTCCATCGTCAGGGCGGCCATGTCTTCCTCGAGTTGGCCGATCGGTGCCGTGTACGTGCCGTCTTCGGCGGGAACGGCTGCGTCGCTGAAGTGAGCGCCGCCGACGAGCGTCTCGTCGGGCAGCGAGAGCACGCGCTTCTGGAGGGACTCGTAGAGCTGTTTGGCGGCGTCTTCGGCGCCCTCGTCGCCCTCTTCGAGGTCGGGACGGGCGACGCTCTCGACGAACAGGCCGTCGCCGGTCGCGAGCAGCGAGTCGTCGATCAGGTACGAGGTCATTCCGGACGTGTGACCGGGCGTGTAAACCGTCTGGATGGTGGCGTCGCCGACCTGGAACTCGTCGCCGTCGTCGGTCACCGTCACGTCGTCGGCGTAGGTGACGCCGCGGTCGACTGCGGCCGCGGGAACGACGCCTTCGACACCCTCCTCGACGAGGTTTCGAACGCCCGAGATGTGATCCGCGTGGATGTGCGTGTCGATCGCGTATTTCAGGTCGACGCCGAGGTCGTCGGCGTCCTCGAGATATCGGTCGGTAAACGCGCGCAGCGGGTCGATAACGGCCGCTTCGTCGCCATCGTGGACGAAGTAGCCGAGACAACCCGAGGAGGGACGCTGGTACTGGAGGAGCGTCCCCGCGCCATCGTAGCGGTCGACCTCGACGGCCTCGTAGATGCGGGCCCAGCCGTTCATCCCGTCCTCGAGGTGGTTCACGTCGTAGCCTTCTGCTTTGAGCGAGCCGGCGACGAACTCGCTGGCGCCGCCTTTCGCACAGAGGACCGTGACTTCACGGTCGTCCGGAACTCGTGCAAGAATCTCGTCGTCGACGTCCTCGTCAAGGAAGTTGAAGTAGGGAACGTTGATCGACTCGACGGTCTCACCGTCGATGCTCCACTCCTCGTAGTCCGACTCCATTCGGGCGTCGAGGAGAACGACGTCTTCGCCCGCGTCGATACGTCCTTTCAGTTCGGCCGGCGTCACCGATTCGATCTCGACGTCCGGCGTTGGAAAGTCCATGTCGTCCATATTGTACAGTTTCCAGTACCGGCTACGAGCACTTAAGGGTTTGTATGGTATTTCCCCGATTGCACAATATAGAAGAGGAAGTTATTGTGTGAACGAACCCATTACGCGCGCTACTAACACTAGATATAATAACTGTCCGAATAGCGCCGATGACAGAGTTTTGTATACTGTGCAATAACCGATATCCTTTTATGGACGGAACCAATATTGTGTAATAGCTCCAATAGAGCACAGAGATAGACTATGAGTTCGGAATACGACATCACAGAGACGCTCGACGTGAAAGGACAGTCCTGCCCAATGCCTATCGTCAAGACGAAACAGGCTATCGACGATCTCGAGGCCGGCGCCGTCCTCGAAGTCGTAGCAACTGACTCGGGTAGCATGAGCGACATTCAGGGCTGGGCGGACGGTACCAATGGGGTGGACCTCCTCGAGCAGGTCGAGGACGGGGACCACTACATCCACTACGTCGAGAAGACGGCGTAACATGAGCACGGATAATCCACCAGCGTCGGTCGACGACGCCGACCGCGAGTTCGACGCCGCGGAGTTGCAAGCGCTGCGCGAGCGCGTCGACGACCTCGAGTCGTCGATGGCCGATCTGGACGACGGTGACACCCAGAAGAAGATGACCATCGTCGCCACCCAGGGAAGCTTCGACATGGCGTATCCGCCGCTGATCCTCGGAAGTACGGCGGCCGCCTTCGGCTGGGACGTCGTCGTCTTCCACACGTTCTGGGGGCTCGACATCCTCCACGAGAAGAAGTCGAAGAACCTGAAGCTGTCCGCCGTTGGCAACCCGAACATGCCGGTTCCCAACGCGCTCGCCGCGATTCCCGGCATGGATCGGATGGCCACGCGCATGATGGAGAAGAAAATCGACGAGAACGGCACGGCCACCATCGAGGAGTTGATCGATCTCTCGATCGAAAGCGGCGTCGACCTCCAGGCCTGCCAGATGACGATCGAGCTGATGGACTACGACGAGGACGACTTCTACGACGGCGTGACGACGGGCGTCGGCGCGGCCACCGCGTTACAGCACATGGCCGAATCCGACATCCAGCTCCTCGTGTGATCGCTGCTTCGACGCAGTCACGTCTCGAGCGACGTCGCCGACCGAAACGAGCCTCGAAAGGTCGGACCCTCGGTTCCAACGACCTAACGGCACGCTCACCCACCACCGACGGCCGATCGAGCCACCCTCGAGCAGGCGGGCGGATCGGCCACTGACACGCACTCGTTCTGTGGCGCGGCAATTCGGACGGCAGTCAAAACTCGAGCGGGAGAGTCGGTGCGCACAGTCGAACGCGGGCGAACGAACTTAGCGGACGAGGCTCACTCGCATCGGCGCTCGGAACACGACCGACTCCGTCACGCTCCCCAGCAGAATGCGGGCGTCTTCCTCGCGACTGTGACTTCCCATGATGATCTGATCGACGTCGTTGTCAGTCGCGTACCCGACGATCTCTCGGCCCGGTTCTCCGACGGCCGTCTCGAGCGTGAGTTCGGCATCGTGCTCAGCGGCGACCGACTGGGCTTCCTCGAGGAGTTCCGTCGCGAGCTCGTCGGCGCGGTCGTGCCACTCCTCGGAACCGTGGATCGGTTCGCTCTCGATATCGTACGGGACGTCGTAGACGCTGTACCCCGGTTCGAACGGGTCGGTGACGTGAAGGGCGACGATATCGCCATCGGGATACTCAGTTAGCGCCGTTTCGAGTGCCTGACGCGACAGCGGCGAGCCGTCGAACGGAACGAGGATGCGCGGTGACATGCTCCATCACGTCCGACGCACAGCGTGAAAAAACCAGTACCCACGACCGTTCTACAACTTCCGAATCGCGTTCGCCCAGCCGCCGAGCGATTGCGCCTGCGATTGGTCGACGTCGATCCGGAACGTCCGCTCCTCGTCGAGGCAGATTCCGATCCGATCGAACGTCGCGACGTAGCGCGATTTGGTGTGTCGACCCTGTCGGACGCCGACCGTCTCCTCGACCAATCCGGCCTCGGTCAGTCGGTCGAGTTTTCGGTAGGTCGTCGACAGCGGGAGGTCGGCTGCGTCCGCGATATCGGACACAGTCTTCGGCGCTTCGAGTACGGCAATGATCTCCCGACAGGCAGCGTCGTCTAACACGCCGACGACGCGTTCGAGACCGGGGGTCTCATCGGACGACGAGAACTCGAGAGGCATATACTGCGACCACGTTGGAAGCGAAGCCTAATGACACGTTTGGTCCTCGAAACGGTCGGTCGACTCGGGCGCCTCGGCGGAATTTTCAGCGGTAACCACTCGCAGTGCTCGTGGCAGAGTGGTGTTCCCTCGAGAGGTCAGCGTTCGTCTGCGAATCCGAGGAAGCTAATTACATGTAGATCCGCTCCGACGCGTTCCGTATGCGCGACGAAACGACGTCCGACTCGACGGTCGAAAACACGCCGGGACAGGGCCGATCGCCCGAACCCGAGCGAATCGAACCCGCGGCGCCGGAGGCGTTTGGCCTCGTGCAGGTCTGGTGGGGCGACGGGAAAGGAAAGACCACGGCGACACTGGGTATGGGGATGCGCGCGGCCGGTCACGGCTACCGCGTGCACATGCTTCAGTTCATGAAAGGCGGCGCCTCGAGTGTCGACGCTGTCCGCGGCGAGTACAACGCGATCGCCGCGTTGCCGGGGATCAGCTACGAGAACCTCGGCCACTACGGCTGGCACGGGATGGCCGACGGCAGCGACGAGGCAGACCACGAAGCGCAGGCGCAGGCCGGACTCGAGCGCGCCCGCGAGTTGCTCGCGGCGGCCGACGACGCCGACCTCGAGGCGCCGATCGATCTCGACTCGCCGCCCGAAGACGGCGTTCACATGCTGCTTCTGGACGAAATTCTGTACGCTGCCGACCGCGATCTGGTCAGCGAGGCCGACGTGTGTGAACTGATCGACTCGAAGCCCGCCGACCTCGAACTCGTGCTGTCGGGGAGCCACGCCGAACCGACGTACCTCGAGGACCGAGCCGACCTGATCACGAACGTCCGGAAGGTGAAACACCCCATCGAGGACGGACAACGGGCGCGACGCGGGACTGAGTTCTGACCTCCGTCCGTCGCCCATCCCTCCGACGGCACAACCGTCACGCTCTCGTGACCGTTGAGACGGTACCGGACTATGCGTAAAACACCCATGATATATGTTACCAGAGGACAATTAGTCGAACATGCACGTACTGGTTCCGATCGACGACTCCGAACCCGCTCACGCGGCAGTCGAGTACGCGCTCGAGCAGTACCCTAACGCCGAAATCACCGCGCTCCACGTCGTCGATCCGTCGATGTCGGTCTACCACGGTGACAGTTCCCACAGTATGCAGCGACTTCTCGCACTCGAGGAGGAAAACGCCGCGACGCTGTTCGAGGACGTCGAAGCGATCGCGGCGGAGTACGACGCCTCGATTACGACGGAGACGACGCTCGGCATGCCCATCGACGGCATCGTCGAGTACGCCGAGGACCACGACGTCGACAGCATCGTCATCGGAAGCCACAGGCGGTCTGGCGTCTCGCGCGTGTTGCTGGGAAGCGTCGCCGAACAGGTCGTTCGACGCGCGCCGATGCCGGTGACGGTCGCTCGGTGAATCGGGGCCGCAGCGCCCGGCTATCCGCGATCGTCGCCAGCACAATTATTACCAGCTACGACGAACGATCAGCTATCCGATGGGTGTAATTCAGGTCGACGGGCTGTGGAAAACCTACGGTGATATCACGGCGGTGAACCAAATGAATTTCGCCGTCGAGCGCGGCGAACTGTACGGTTTTCTCGGTCCCAACGGCGCGGGGAAAACGAGCACGATCCGAATGCTCACGGGGCAACTCCAGCCGGACGCGGGCACCGTCCGCGTCCTCGAGACGGATCCGACGGCGACGCCGCTCGAAACGCGACGGCGGGTGGGAATTCTTCCGGAACAGCAGTCGCCGCCGAGTTTCCTGACGCCGCGAGAGTACCTCGAGTTCGTCGGGGACGTCCGCGATCTCGACTCGGAGTGGATCGCCGAGCAGACGGCCGTCTGGGCCGATCGACTCGGGTTCGAGAGCAAGCTCGATACGCTCCACACCGACCTTTCGCGGGGCCAGCAACAGAAGGTGATGATCACGCAGGCGTTCATCCACGAGCCGGACGTGGTCTTCATCGACGAGCCGCTAGCGAATCTCGATCCGCTGGTCCAGGAGCAGGTCAAGCGGTACCTCGTCTCCTATGCTGCCGGCGACAACGCCGTCTTCGTCTCGACGCACAACATCGACGTCGCCGAGGAGATCTGTTCACGGGTCGGCATCGTCGCCGACGGCCGGATCGTAACCGAGCGGTCGCTGCAGAGTGACTCCGGGGAGCGACGCGACGAATCGCTGCTCGAACTCTTCCTCGAGCGCGTCGAGGGCGCCGGCGTCCGCGACGCGCCGTCGCTCGGACGGATCGGGGACCGGGAGCGATGAGCAGGGACTTCACATCGGGGAGTTCGGATGGCGGGCCACCAGTCTCGAACGCGAATCGGCGCACTGCCGGAACGACGCGGCGACTGTTCGTCACGCTCCTTCGCGAGGAGTGGCGCCTGCACACGCGGCTGTTCGGCGGCTGGCGTTTCGCGCTCTTTCCGGTCGTCATTGCCGCTCTGGCAGTGGGTGCGACCGTCGCGCTGCTCGAAACCGGGACGGCCGAGGGGACGATCATGACGGGTATACACGTGCTCGCGCTCGGTTTCGGCCTCTACAGCGGAACGGCTGGCTTCGCGGGTTCGGACATGCTCGAGAACGTGTTCGGGCGGCTCTCGCTGGTGCTTTCGACCTCGACGACGCTGCCGCTCTCGAGGAAGCGACTGCTCGGCGTCTTCCTCGTGAAGGACGCGCTGTTTTACGCGGTCGCGTTCGTGTTGCCGATGGCGCTCGCCGGCGCGACACTCGAGGGTGTCTCGGCGACCGCTCCGGTTGCCGTCGGCGCGCTCTGGCTCTCGCTCGTGGTGACGTTTCTCGCCGGCATGGCCCTGACCGTCGCGTTGATCGCGATCCGCACACAGGGAGTCCCGACGTGGGCGATCCTCGGCCTGATCGTCGCGGGCGTAGTGAGCCTCTGGGTGACGGGAAGCGCCGGTGCCGTCAGGAACGTCCTGATCCCGCTCGAGGGGGCGCCGATCGGCGCGCTCGGACTACTGGTCGGAACCGTCCTCACGAGCGCGGGTGCGCTCGCGTTGTACGACCCGACCTACGGCCGGCCGTCGCGGACTGCCGGCGATCGGTTCGCCGATCTGAGCGACCGACTGCCGGTCGAGGCCGTCGGTGCCGATAGCGCGCTCGTCTCGAAGACGCTGCTCGATCTGGCCCGGTCGTCGGGCGGCGTCGCGAAGCCGTTCGTCTCCGCCGCAGTCTTGCTCGCGCTCGTGGCCGCACTCGTCGGCGTCGTGGATTCGATCACCGGCGTCGCACCGGCACCCGGGATCTTCTTCGGCGGCGTGCTCGGGTTGACCGCGTTTACCACCTACAACTGGCTAACCCAGTTCGACTCGCTCGAAGACTACCTCGCCTACCCCGTCTCGATCGCGGACGTCTTCCGTGCGAAGCGGGTTGCGTTCGTCGTCGTCGGCACACCGACCGTCGCCGTGCCGTATCTGGCGGCCGTCGTCTGGTTCGAGGCGGCGCTCGTCGACGCCGCCGTCGGCGCCCTGTTGCTCGTAGGCTACGCGCTGTACTACTACGGGCTGACGGTCTACATCGCCGGATTCGACCCCAACGAGTTTCTCTTCGACGCCGTCCGGTTCTCGCTGTTCACGCTCGGGGTAGCCGTCGCGCTGGTACCGACGCTCGTCGTCGGCTTCGTCGTCGTGCCGCCGACCGGTCTCGTCGCCCTCGCGCTCGGCGCCGCCGGCGTCGGATTCGGTGCGATCGGAGTCGTGCTCTCGAGTCGGGCAGGCCCACGCTGGGAAACGCGGTATCGATCGAGCGATTGAGGCGAGTTGCCGCCGGTCAGTTCCGGCCTGACGACCGCGTTCCACGAAGTGGCGTCAGAGACTCGAGGCGACTCGGATATCGGGATTCGGCTGTTCGTCGATGTAGTTGCTGTCCGAGGGCGGGATGATCTCGAGTTCGATCTCACCCAGGTCCTGATCGGCGCGGAGATCCTGATCACCGTCGAACACGAGGACGGCCTCGTTGTCCTCGAGGTTGCTGTAACCGCCGATCGACGGATCGGTCCCCGTTTCTGCCCTGACGACGCCGTCGAGCTGTGCCGAATCGGCCGTCGCGACGACCGTCGCGTCGGGAACGTTGTTGCCGTTCTCGTCGATCACCTCGACTTTCACCGCACCGTCTGCACCGGTTGCACCGGCCTCGATGAGTTCGTCGTCGACGATTTCGATCGTAACCTCCGTGTCCCCGACGTCGCCAATATCGCCGAGCATGCTCAACATGAGTGCCAGCGCGGCGACGCCGACGGTCAGCGCGATCACGAGTCGGATCGGTAACCCCTCGATCGCGCGGTCGTCGCGACCGAACGACGTTCGGAAGCGATGCGGTCTGTCGACGTCGTTCGACGTCGATCGGCTCGGAACCATACCCCCCTGTGGCCCCGGCTTCCGACTTAAACCTCAGAATCGACGTGCAGCCGTGCGATGCAACCGTTTAAGTACGATCGGGCGGCGAGAAGCGCTATGCTCCACCGCGTGCAGGCCGGGACGCGCCGGCGTTCCAACGAGAATCGCGTGCTCGGCGCCCTCGAGAGGGGTGGACCACTCGAGCGAGTTACGACCATCGTCACCGCCAGCGACGACGGGAATGGAATCGGGAACGAGAACGGGAACGTTGGCGAGTCGAGCCGACCGGCGGGATCCGCGTGATTCGATACGTACTCGCGGCGATACTCGCGGTCGCGATTCTGGCGGTCGCCGTCCCGGCGGTCGACCGGGCCGCGTCGATGAACGCCGAGCGAACGATCGACGCGAGCATCGCCGACATCGACGACGCGGCATCGTCGCTTACAGCCCACGACGAACCCACGCCGGGGTCACACCCCGATCCGAAGCGAATCGTCACGGTCTCACTCCCGGACCGGTCGCTGACCACGGCGGGCGTCGATCACGTCGAGATCGTCCCCCACGACAGCGGCGAGTTTAGCACGGCGCGGTACGTCCTCTCGGACGGAACGACTCGGGAGGCGACGATCGACGAGCGGATCGTCCACCGAGAACCGGACGGTGACGAACCAGTCGAACTCGGCGGCTCGGGCGAGCAGCAACTGCTCCTGACGCTACAGACGGACGCGGACGACGACCCCGTCGTCGTCGCCCGGCAGGCGTGAGTTTATACCGGAACACGCGGCCAGTGGCTCCATGACTCGAGACGGAACGATGAGCGCCATTCGAGCCGCCGTCGACGGGCTGACAGCGGGGACCGTCCTCGACGGAATCGGTCCGCTCGGTGGACGCGAACGGAGGGACGCGTGTTCGTGTCGCGCCTCGATCGCGGACGGTACGCTCGTCCTCGAGGCGAGCGACTGTCCCGGAGACGGCCGACTGTCGGCCGAACCGGCATGTCGCCGGACCGCCGTCGACGCGCTCGCCAAGCGCGACGCGGATCGAATCGTCGTTCGATCGAACGGCATCGAACGCCACCACTACGGACAGAGTGTCGACCTGTTCGCCGCGGCCGGCCGGTTCGTCGACCGGTTCGGAAACACGAACGACGAGTTGGCAGCGACCGCACGAGCGGATCCACTTTCGATCGGGGCGCAATTACGGCAACCGGGTACCGGTCACGCGTCGGAATTCGGTTCCGGTGACGGCTCGCCGCTCGTCCACGAAACGGAACTCGTCGCCCTCGCGAACGAGTTCGACGCGTACGAATCGATCCCGTCACCGACCGTCGGCCTCACGATCGGTCACTACCGTATCGACCCGACGATGCCGGACGACGCCCGACTCCGGGACGGCCGCTCGCTCGAGACGGGCAGCGACGTGCGGCTCTACGACCGCCGTCGGGGCGTCACACGGTATACGCTCGACCCCGCCGAGTTGCGACTGACGGAGGACGAGCGCTCGCAGCTTCTCGAGGGGTACGAAGCGATCGCCGAGGGCGTCGTCGACGGCGACCGCGCGGCCGCTCGAGCGCTCGAACACGTCACCGGCGAGCCGGCCGATCCGCTGCTCAGGGAGATCCTCGCGAAACACACGGCGGGATACGGCGTGCTCGAGGACCTGTTCGCGGATCCGCGTCTGACGGACGTCTACGTGACATCGCCGGTTTCGCGAAACCCCCTGCAGGCGGTCGTCGACGGCGAATCGATGCGGACGAACGTCTACCTGACGATCGAGGGGGCGCGAGCGCTCGCGTCTCGGATCCGCCGGACCAGCGGTCGTGCGTTCTCGCGGGCGAAGCCGACGGTCGACGCGACCGCACCGCTCGAGAGCGGAACCACCGTCCGCGTCGCGGGCGTAACCGATCCGGTTAGCGACGGCGACGCCTTCGCGTTTCGAGAACAGACGGACGATCGGTTCACGCTGCCGGCGCTCGTCGCGAACGGAACCGTCTCCGCGAAAGCGGCGGGATTTCTCTCCGTCGCCGTCGAGCGAAACGCCGCGGCGCTGATCGCTGGGACCCGCAGCGCGGGGAAGACCACCCTCCTCGGGACCCTGCTGTACGAACTCTCGCCCGAAACGCGGACGGTCGTGCTCGAGGACACCCCCGAACTGCCGGTCGAAGCGCTGCAATCGGTCGGGAGAAACGTCCAGCCGCTCAGAACGGGCGGCGAGGGCGGTCCGGAAATCACGCCCGAGAAGGCACTCAGAACGGCGCTCCGACTCGGCGACGGCGCGCTCGTCGTCGGCGAGATACGGGGCGAAGAGGCCCAGGTCCTGTACGAAGCGATGCGCGTTGGCGCCAACGCCAACGCGGTGTTGGGAACGGTACATGGCGACGGCGCCGACGACGTCTTCGAACGCGTCGTCACCGACCTCGGCGTCGCTCCCTCCTCGTTCGCCGCGACGGATCTGGTCGTTACCCTCCAGTCGACTCGAGTGGACGGCGAACGGACGCGACGCCTCTCACAGATCGAGGAGGTCGTCGGCGACGGCGACGAACACTGGTTCGAGCCGCTCTACGAGCTCGGTGAGTGCGAACGCGAACGCGAACGCGGCGTCGGAACCGACCGCGGGAGCGCCTGTGCGACGGACGGCGGGAACGACCCGACGGTCCAGCGACCGGAGCGTCAGCCCTCCGTGACGGCGGTTCCGACCGGCCGAATCGACCGCGGCGAAAGTCGCGTCGTCGAGCGACTCGCGGCCCCGGACGAATCGTACGCCGACGTCCGACGAGCGATCGAGCAGCGAACGGAACGGCTGGCAGCACTCGCCGCGGACGGCCGAACGCGTCCGCGAGAAGTTGCAGCTGCCTGTGCCGGACGACACGACCGCGGAGGGACCACCGGAGGGTGATCGGTCGATGCAACGACACCACGTCACCGAGCGGGCGGGACGACGGGCTGCGCTCCTCGAGGGACTCGCCGCACTCGCCCCGATCACCGTCGACGAGCCACCGACGAGCCTCGAGGACTCGCTCTCGTTCGTCGATGCATCCTACGACGCCGAGACGGTCATTCGGGCGAGCTACGGTGCCGGAATCGTCGCCGGGGTCCTTCCGCTGGGGTTATTGCTGTTCGAGGTCCCGCTCTCGTTCGTCCTGTTTTTTACCCTGGCGACGCCGATTGCGGCGGGCTCGCTCGTCCGGCAGCTACCACACGTTCGGGCCGCGTTCCGTCGCACGGAATCACTCGGCGAAACGCCGAATCTGATCGGCCGCGTCGTGCTCCGAATGCAGGTTCAGCCGGCGCTCGAAGGGGCGACGCGATTTGCGGCCGAAACGGGAATCGGACCGCTCTCCGAGAGCCTGTCGGCACACGTCGATCGGTCGGTCGGAACGTCGAAGACGGGACTGCTCACGTTCGCCGAGGAGTGGGCGGCGTGGTTTCCCGCGCTGCGACGGTCTGCCCATCTGCTCGCAGCAGCCCAGGAGGCGCCGCCTGGGGAACGCGCACGGACGCTCGACCGCTCGCTTGCAGCCGTACTCGACGGAACGCGGGGACAACTCGCCGAGTTCACGGCGTCGATCCGTGCGCCGACGACTGGGCTGTTCGCGTTCGGAGTCATGCTTCCGCTCGCGCTCGTTGCGATCGTTCCGGTCGTTCCGATGGCCGGGTTTTCGGTCAACATCTGGATTCTCGTGTTTCTGTACACGCTCGTGCTCCCCGCCTGTCTCGTCGCTGCTGGAGTTCGGCTCCTCGTCCGTCGCCCGGTTGCGTTTCCGCCGCCGACGATCGGACGCGAGCATCCAGACGTACCCGACTCGCTGCGTGTTCGGGCGCTGTGGGGGCTGCTCGCCGCCGTCGTCGGGTACGTGATCCCGACAGTCGTCGGACCGGCACACCTCGTGCCGATCACGACCGTCGGATTCGGCGCTGGCGTCGCGCTGCTCGCCGTCTACGGCCCGATCCTCGAGGTCAGACACTACGTCCGAGCCGTCGAGGCGAATCTCGCCGACGCGCTGTACATCGTTGGCCGACAGGTCGCCGACGGCGAGTCCGTGGAGTCCGCCGTCGAACTCGCTGCCGAACGCGTGCCGGGCGAAACCGGGGCCGTCTTCGAACGCGCGGCTGGTGTCCAGCGTCGCCTCCGAATCGGCGTCGAGGCGGCGTTCCTCGGCCCCCACGGGGCACTCAGAAACGTCCCCAGCCCCAGAGCTCGCGGAACGGCGACGCTACTGGCGATCGCCTCGCGAGAAGGAAAGCCCGCCGGCCGCGCCATCGTGTCGATGGCCGACCACCTGGACGAACTCGCCGAAGTCGAAGCCGAGGCAAAACGGGATCTGGCCAACGTGACCAGCACGCTCGACAACACGGCCGCCTACTTCGCCCCGCTGGTCGCCGGCGTCACCGTCGGTCTCGCCACGATGATGGCGGGCGGCGACCTGTTCTCGGCAACCGACCTCGACGCGGCCGCGTTCCCGGCCGAATCGCTCGCGATCGTCATCGGCGTCTATCTCCTCATGCTATGTTTCATCCTGCTCCCGCTCTCGATCGCCCTCAGACACGGCGTCGACCGCGCGCTCATCGGCTACCACGTCGGCCGGGCGCTCGTCTCCTCGATGGTCTGCTATACTGTCACCGTCGGACTCATCGACATCGTCCTGTGAACGCTCGAGTTTACATACCAGAACGCGGCCACGGTGTCCATGGACTTGGAAGCCCCCGCCGACGCCTGGTACGTCTGGGTCGCCGTCACCCTCGTCAGCCTGGCGATCGGCGGCATCGTACTCGGACTGCCGACGGGACCGCCGCCGGACGCGGCCCAGGCCGCAAACACCGTCGAACGGACGGCCGGGAGCACGATCGACACCAGCGGCCGCTACGAACACGACGCCGACGAGGTCAACATCGACGGAACGACCGTCGCGCTTCGGAACGAACACGGGACGACGCGAGCAAGCAGCAGTTACGGCCGCCTCGTTCCGGTGATGGGCAACGACGACCTCGAACGAATCGCTCGCGGAGACTCGCTCGAGGACGTGTACGGAACCAGTGATGCGGACGGGCAATTTCTCGCGGATCTCGCCGCCGCGAACGAGCGCGTCGCTGGCGAATGGCAGACGGCGGACGGCGAACTGGCCGTCAGAACGCTTACGCTCGAGGCCGAAACCGGTCCGTCGGTGTCCCTATTGGGGACGCAAGCGGCCGCCGATTGGGAGTCAGACGATGATCGCGGACTCACCGAAGCGACGATTCAATACACCGCCAGCGCCGAGACCGACCTCTCGATCGAACTCTCGATGCCCAAATTCATCAGAGGAGAAGAGACGACCAAAACTGCATCGCTTCCGACCGACGGGACACAGAGCGAACACGAACTCGAGTTCGTTTCGAGAGACGACCCCGATATCGAATCAGCTGTCGATTATAAGATTTCGGCCGAGGTGTATACTGACGGCACCCTCGAATGTGACGCCTTCCTGAACAGCCCGGGACGATTCGGGACGATCTGTGACGGCGGCGCACTCGCCGGCGAGACGGGCGACGCGGTCGAACAGATCGCGGAGTACAGGGGCAACGGAGAGTACCGAGTCACCGTCGTTACCGCGTGAAGATCGTCTCTAGGTGGTATGGGAAGATAGCGGTCTCGGAGCGGCCAGTGCTGCCGCCAATCCGAACGAAATCGGTTTACTTCCACCGCCGCTACGGGCGGGCAGTGAGCGACGAACGTGCTTCGGACGTGACCGGCGAGCCCCAGCAGGCAGACGACGCGGCGGCTGAAGCCGACGGCGAACCGAGCGACGACGAGCAGTTCTCCATCGCGGACTTCCACGACGCCTCGCAGGAGGCCGGACGACCCGTTCTCACGGCCGCGGCTGTCGCCCGTGCCCACGAGATTTCGCAGGACGCCGCCCGCGAGGCCCTCGAGTCCCTCCAGTCGCGAGACGAACTCGAGCGGCTCTCCGTCGAGGCCGATCCCGTCGTCTGGTATCCCAGCGAACTCGAGGATTTGACCGACCGCGAGCGGGTGGTCGTCTTTCCGAAGCGACGCGAGATCGTCGTCGACCGGCCGGACCAGTTCACGCGCGCCCAGCTCTCGCAGTTCGCCCACCTCGCGGACGGAAACGGCGAGCAGGGGTATCGATACGTCGTCAGGCCGGAGGACGTCTGGCAGGCGCCCCACGACTCCTTCGACGACCTCGCCAGAACGATGCGCCAGGCGCTGGGCCAGCGCTCGGACGCTCTCGAGGACTGGGTCGAGAGCCAGTGGGATCGGGCCCACCAGTTCCGACTGACGACCCACGAGGACGGCTACACCGTCCTCGAGGCGAAGAGCCCGGAGGTCATGGGTAACGTCGCCCGCCAGAAACTCGACGAGGAACACGTCCACGCGCCGATCTCGGAGACCGAAGACTGGGTTCGCGAGGGGTCAGAAGCCGCGATCAAACGGATTCTCTACGAGGCGGGGTATCCGGTGCAAGACCACCGCGAACTCGAGGCTGGCGAGGACCTTCAGATCGACCTCGAGGTATCGCTGCGAGCGTACCAGCGAACCTGGGTCGACCGATTCGCCGACGCGGGCGAAGGCGTCTTCGTCGGTCCGCCGGGCAGCGGGAAGACGGTCGCCGCGATGGGGGCGATGGCCCACGTCGGCGGCGAGACGCTGGTGCTCGTCCCGAGTCGCGACCTCGCGCGCCAGTGGGCCCAGACGATCGAGGAGTACACCTCGCTCGAGGCTCACCAGATCGGGCAGTACCACGGCGGCCAGAAGCACGTCCGTCCCGTTACCATCGCGACCTACCAGATCGCGGGGATGGATCGGCACCGATCGCTGTTCGACGACCGCGAGTGGGGGCTGGTCGTCTTCGACGAGTGCCAGCACGTTCCCTCTGACGTCTATCGCCGGAGTACGCACCTGCAGTCGCGCCATCGCTTGGGGCTCAGCGCGAGTCCCATCAGGGAAGACAACCGCCAGACCGAGATTTTCACCCTCGTCGGGCCGCCGATCGGCACCGACTGGGAGGCGCTGTTCGACGCCGGCTTCGTCGCCGAGCCCGAACTCGAGATTCGCTACGTTCCGTGGGGCGACGAGGAGCAGCGAAACGCCTACGCCTCGGCGGACGGACAGGAACGCTACCGGATCGCCGCGAAGAACCGCGGCAAAGTCGACGAGGTGCGGTACCTGCTCTCGGCTCACCCCGACTCGAAGGCGCTCGTCTTCGTCGACTACCTCGAGCAGGGCGAGGATCTCGCGGCGGCCCTCGACGTGCCATTTCTCAGCGGCGAGACGCGCCACCACGAACGCCGTCGGCTCCTCGAGGAGTTCCGACGGGACGAACGCGACCTGCTGATCGTTTCGCGGGTCGGCGACGAGGGGATCGACCTGCCGACAGCCGACCTCGCCATCGTGGCCTCGGGACTCGGCGGCTCCAGGCGCCAGGGAACGCAGCGTGCCGGTCGAACGATGCGCCCCGCCGGCGGCGCGCTGGTCTACGTCCTCGCCACGCGCGGGACCCGTGAAGAAGACTTCGCCCGCAAACAGCTCCAGCACCTCGGTCGAAAGGGGATGACGATCCGAGAGCAGACGGTCGAGCGCGGGGACGGTGGCGGCAGTGGCGGTGCGGGCGGTGGCGGTGACGACGACGGCGAAGAAAACGACGGAAACGGCGAGACGGAATAGTCCAGGCCGTCAGTGCCGTCTACTCGAGTCGATTCGGCCAGCGCTCACTCGTCTCGAGCGTCGAGGATTTCCTCGATCAAGCCGTCGGTATCAGTCGCCGCGAGCCGAAAGACGGCGTCGTAGAACTCGCGGCCGGTCAGATCGCGAACGTCGTGGTCCGTCCGGAGCTGTGCGTCGACCAACGCTCGCGCGTCGTCGACGCGCTCGAGGGTCTCCGGGCGAACGTAGACCGTCTTCTTCTCGGTCGCGTCGAACGGGAACGCGGTCGGATCGTCGGGGTCGATGTCGGCGTCGCCATCGGTGTCGGTGTCTGCGACGTCGGCCGTGTCATCGGCGGTCGCCGCGGACGCGTCCGTCGACGCCGTCTCGGTTTCCGAATCGGTGCTCGAACGGGCGGAATCTGCGTCAGTGTCGGCGTCACTGCCGGCCGAGTCTGACCGATACTCGACCGCCGTCGACTCGTCGGCGTCGCTCGACGTGTCGTCTTCGACGGCGTCGCTCAACCCCGCGAACCGGTTGTCCTCAGGCATCGGCGACACCCCCGCGTTCGACGACGGCGGCCAGTTCGTCCAGTCGGTCGAGCATATCGCTTTCGGGGTCGTACTCGGCCAGCGGCACGCCCTCGCGCCACGCGCGCTTGAACGCGATCCGTTCGCGCAGGCCGGGACCGGGAGAGTCCGGATCGTCGAAGTGAGCCGAGCGTGCGAACTCGGGGAGGTACTCGCCGAACTGCGACTCCTCCAGATCGCCGATGATCCGCTTTTCCTCGTTGTCGCCGGCCAGCGAGTTCGGAACGATCGCGAGGATATCGAGGTCGATCTCCTTGCGGATCGGGCCGATCTGCTGGGTGTACATCCGCTCGAAGCCGCTGACGCTGGGCTCGCTCATCCGCAGCGGAACGATGACGTTCTGCGTCGAGATGAGCGAGGCGTCGGCGAGCGGACCCAGGTTCGGGGGCGAGTCGACGACGACGTAGTCGTACGCGTCGCCGAGGACGGGGTCGACGATCTCGTTTCTGATCCAGAGTTCGCCGAAGGTCGCGCTGCGGATGCTGTTCTCGACGCTATCGAGATCCTCGTGGGCTGGCAAGACGTCGAACGCCTCGGTCGAACGGATCACGTCGCCGAGGGTCGTCTCGTTGCCGTCCTCGAGAACGTCCCCGAGGTGAACGTCGCTCGAGTAGGCCTCGGCGAGGCCGACGCCCTCGGTGGCGTTGCCCTGTTGGTCCAGGTCGACCAGCAGAACGTCGTTACCGCGGTTAGCGAGGCGTTCGGCGAGGTTGATCGCGATGGTCGTTTTGCCGACGCCGCCTTTCTGCAAGGCGACGCTGACGGCGCGTGGGGTCGTTGTCATTCGTGGGTACACCTCCGTCGTCTCCGATCGCCGCGGCGTCGTTCGGTCCGGCGTCTCGAGTCGATCGGCGAAGTGGACACCGTGTACACAGTGTGAACAGTACGAACCGTTCGAGATGTGAATCCGGTCGCAGTGCCGTCGCTTCGACTGATCTGGAGCGGACACCTGCCTCGAGAGGCCCTAGAATACCGTTCGAACCGTTTCCGCGGTTCTGACGGTTCACACCTGGTGGACGGTGGAGACAGTCCACACATTGTAGACAGTGTAAACGCGTCACGCATTGCGGACAGCGTATGCCGTGTGAACGGTACGGGACAGCGGATCGATCGCTGGTTCAGGAACTGTCCGAACAGTTCGAACAGTCGGAACCGTGGACACGGTGTGGACATCGTGTAAGGTTTGGTTGACGCCGACGCGTATCGGATGCGACGCGTGATACGTCTACCATCCGACCAGCGTGACTTAACAGTAGCGGAAACAGTTACACATTGCACACGGTGTAGACAGTGTGTCCGGAAATTTCGGTAGCACGGTGAACGGTACTTTCCGGGTAGTGCTTTCAGCGGGAACCACAGGCCCTGAGGGGCGAGATACCTAGAGGGTGAATCGAAGACCCCTAGATGAAAAGTCCAAACGGTCCACACTGTGGAAATCAGTACCCTATCTACAATGTGTGGACTTTTCAGAGCGTTCACACGGTTTACCCCGCACGGTAACAGTGAGTTGGCGGAGAACTGATCGAAGCGTTCCGTCCGAACGGCGGCCAAAACTGTTTGAACAGTCCACACTGTGTAGACGGTTCGTGAGTTACACGACGGCCGGTCGATACCGAGTGAAACGGATACCGGCGCGCTGGACGGGAGTGTCGAGAGCCGGACACAGTGAGAGACGTATTTCAGTGGAGACAGTTTACACTGTTCAGACGGTGTCAAATGTGTAGACGGCTCGAGGCGACGCGAGTGAGTGATCCACGTCGGCCGGCGGCGTCGAGGCCAATATTCAAGGTGCCGTGTTCGAAGTGTACCTGTATATGAACACGTCGCGCGCGCTCGAGGTGGGTCGTCGGTGAGCGACCAGCGGGAGATTATGGTCGGCGAGACGGCTGCCGACTCGGAGCTGTGGCTCCCCGTCGTCGAACTGCTGACCGGCCGCGGCTTCGTAACGGGGAAGTCAGGGTCGGGGAAGTCGAACACCGCGTCCGTTATCGCGGAGGAGTTACTCGAGGCGGGCTTTCCCCTCCTGATCGTCGACACGGACGGGGAGTACTACGGGCTCAAAGAGGAGTACGAGATGCTCCACGCCGGCGCCGACGAGGAGTGTGACATCCAGATCGGACCGGAGCACGCCGAGCAGATGGCGACGCTGGCCCTGGAGGAGAACGTGCCGATCATTCTGGACGTTTCGGGCTACCTGGACGAGGACGTGGCGGACGAACTCCTGCGGGAGACGGCCAGGCAGCTGTTCGTCAAAGAGAAGAAACTGAAAAAGCCGTTCTTGCTCGTCGTCGAGGAGGTTCACGAGTACATTCCCGAGGGCGGCGGCGTCGGCGAGACGGGCAACCTGCTGATCAAGATCAGCAAGCGCGGGCGCAAACACGGCCTCGGCATCCTCGGGATCAGCCAGCGCCCCGCCGACGTCAAAAAGGACTTCATCACGCAGGCGAACTGGCTCGTCTGGCACCGACTGACCTGGGACAACGACACCAACGTCGTTGGACGGATCATCGACACCGAGTACTCGGAGCTCGTCTCCGACCTCGACGACGGCCAGGCGTTCGTCCAGACCGACTGGAACGAAGTCGACGTCCGAAAGGTCCAGTTCCGACGCAAACGGACGTTCGACGCCGGGGCGACCCCCGGCCTCGACGACTTCGAACGACCCGAACTCAAGTCGGTCTCGGACGCCCTCGTCGGCGACCTCCAGAAGATCTCCGAGCGGAAGGACCGCGAGGAAAACCGCATCGTCGAACTCGAGAACGAACTCGAGAAGAAAGAAACACGCATCGAGACCCTGGAAGACGAACTCGAGTCCGCGCGGGATATCTCCTCGGCGGCCAAGCAGATGGCCGACGCGCTGACGAGACCCGAGACGGTCCAGACGCAACTCGGCGCGGGGGGAGCGGACGACGGCGAGGAACTGCGCCGGCTCCACGACGAAATCGTCGACCTCGAGGACGAACGCGACGAACTCCGGGCGCAACTGGACGAGCGAGACGAGCGGATCGAGAGCCTGGAAAGCGATCTCGAGTCGCGGGCGGAGACGATCGAGCGTCTGCGAGCGGAGAACGAGCGGTTGCGTGTGCGCGTTACTGATACCTCGACTTCGGTGGACGCGCCGGCGACGAACGCCGACGGCGGCGTCGCCGATACCGTCTCCGGTGGCGCTTCCGACGCCGACGACGAGATCGTTCACGCCGGCGGCGACGAGATCGAGTTCGGCTTTACGTCGATCAGCGAGGAACTCGAAAACGTCAGGGCGCGAGCGGACGCGGAACGCGGCGAAAACGAGTCGGCGGTCGGATCGGCGATGGCCGGCAACGGAATCGGGAAAGCCGACATCGACGCCGACGTCGACGCCAACACCGACACCGAACGCGACGAAGACGGACGAAGCGAACGGACCGCTGGGAGCACCGCAGCCGGCACGGCGCGGTCGTCGACGACGCAGTCGTCGCAGCCGAACGGCGACGAATCGATGCCGGAGGCGGAGCGGTTCACCGGCGACTGGATCGACGAGCGACTCGAGCGCGCCGCCGAGCAGTCACGCTGCACGGCGAAGACGGGACGGCGGGCGCTCGCCGTACTCGAGAGAGACGGCCCGCTCGGAACCGTGGCCGTCGCCGAGGCCGTCGGTCGATCGACGGTCGCGGTCCAGAGTTTGCTCTCGGAGCTTCGGACCGAGGGACTGCTCGATCGGCCGAGCGAGCGAACGTACGCGCTCGACGCCGACGTTCGGTCTCGAGTGTCGGACGAAAAAACGGAAAGAGAATCGGAGACGGGATCGACGAGCGCCGACTGAGACGGATCCGTGTCGCGGTTCCGGCTCACCGACGGAGCCGGGCGCCGACCGACTCGATCGACGACGGCTCGATGTGTTGGTGTACGGGGAGGACGACGATCTCTCGAGCGAGCCGTTTCGTGACCTCGTACCCCGGGTCCGCGACGACGGTCTCGGAGAGTCGTGGCCAGGTGTGTGCGCCCACGCCGCAGTCCTCGAGGTCGGCGAGGAACCGCTGGGGGTCGTTCGCGCGGACGGGGACGACCTGGGGGCAGATGCCGGCCGGGAGCGAGTCGTAGCAGGCGTCGACGTCGGGACAGTCCTCGAGGATAGCTAGCCAGGTCCGGTAGTTCTCGCGGCGTGCGTCCCTGATCGCGGTGGGATCGGCGTCCTCGATGACGTACGCCGAAAGCTTCGACATCTGGGTCTTGCCGGACTCGTACCGGGCTCGTGGGTCGGGCACCGACGGGCCGCGGCCGGCGACGAGTTCGTCGACCGACTGGCGAAGCGTCGCGTTCCGGTCGAGAAGTTCGGCGACGAACGACTTGAGGGCGAACCGACAGTCGGTCGTTCCGAGCTGGTCGCGGACGCCGGCGATCGAGGACGGTTCGAACCGCTCTGCGACGGTCTCGTCGTTACAGTAGAGGATCGCTCCGTCCGGAATCGGCAGGAGCTTCCA
Organism: Natronolimnohabitans innermongolicus JCM 12255; assembly: GCF_000337215.1. Classification (GTDB taxonomy): domain Archaea; phylum Halobacteriota; class Halobacteria; order Halobacteriales; family Natrialbaceae; genus Natronolimnohabitans; species Natronolimnohabitans innermongolicus. Next base: position 56,659 of record NZ_AOHZ01000111.1, read on the forward strand.
GAGGCTCGTCACGCCGAGATCGCCGCGAGTCCCGAGAAGCATCCCGTCGGCGACGCTCAGGGGGGCGTGAGCGTTGTCGTCGATGAGATAGCAATCGTACTCCGAGACGAGCGCCGAGAACGAATCGAACCCGGGCTGGGGAAATCCGAAGTAGTCGACCGAGACGGCGGCCGCCGTCTCGTCGTCGAGTCGCCGCTCGACGTCGGCGAGGTCAGGGGAGAGATCCGATTGCAGGCGGTAGTACCGGGGCTCGAGGCCGAGTTCGTGAAACGGCTCGGCGACTGCATCGGGAAGATACGCCGGAAGCAAGACGTTCGAATCGGGCTCGACGAACCCGGCGAGACCGTCGTATAACGCCGCCTTTCCGGAGCCGTAGAAGGTGACGTGGGCGGCGTAGCGCTCGAGGAACGACTCGATACCCGTCGGCTCCGGTTCCGACAGTGACCAGGCGACCAGCGACGGGCTCTCACTAATCATCCGTATATCGACTCCCGAGTGAGTTTCTGTCTCGCTGCACAGTTAGTACGCTGAGAGTTAGTCGAACGACACCTTAGTGATTGTGACGATACCACGTGACACAGCGAGCATAGGCAGCCCTTACACCGAAACGCGCGCGTTGACTATCGTTCATTGCAAATTCACAGTCATTGCTTACAGCGGACCAGCAGTCGAATAACAAAACCGGGGTGGATCAACGGCTTCAGGCATGGGAGATTCGACAGACGAAGACGATCTGCGCCTCCTGGTGGTCGGACTCGACGCTGGCTGTCGTCCGATACTCGAGCCGTTGTTCGAGGCGGACGAAATCCCGACGTTAGAACGACTGTTCGAGACCGGGACCAGCGGCCCCCTCGAGTCACAGATACCGCCGTGGACGGCCAGCGCCTGGCCCTCGATGTACACCGGAAAGAATCCGGGCAAACACGGAGTGTACGACTTTCTCTCCTTCGAGGGCTACGACTGGGACGTCGTGAACGCGAGCCACGTTCGCGAGCGACCCGTCTGGGAGTTGCTCAGCGAGCACGGGCTCACGAGCGTCGTGGTCAACCTGCCCGTCACGCACCCTCCACGAGAGTTCGACGGCGCGTTGATCCCGGGGATGACCGCACCGGAGAATCCTCCCTGCCATCCGACGGGCATCCTCGAGGATATCGAGATGGCCTGTGGCGACTATCACGTCTATCCGCAGAGCACGGACGCACCGGCACAGTCGATCGAGGGCTACGAACGCACGATCGAATCTCGGGGCGCGGCGTTTCGGTACCTCTGTCGCCGGATGCAACCGGAGTTCGGCTTCCTCCAGTTCCAGATAACCGACTCCGTCTTTCACGAACGCCCGGGCGACAAGGAGGCCATCGAGGCAGTCTACCGCGCGGTCGACCGCCAGCTCGCCGAGACCATCGAGGAGACCGATCCGGAGCACGTCCTGATCGTCAGCGACCACGGAATGGGGAAGGTGACGGGCACCGAGTTCCGGGTCAACGAGTTCCTTCGGGAGCGTGACCGCCTCGAGGTGCAAAGCGGCGGCGAGGGAATGCCCGACTGGTCGACGACGTGGCGAAAGGACCTCCTCGAGGGCGAAGACGCGAGCGAGCACGAGGAAAGCGTCCTCGAGAAAGGCATGAACGTGGCTGCGAAATTCGGGATTACCACGCAACGGGTGGCGAACACGCTGGATCGTGTAGGGTTGAAAGAACCGATCGGAAAGCGCGTCCCGAACGACATGATTCGGGCCGCGAGCGAGCAGGTCGATTTCCCCGAGTCGGAGGCCTACGTCCGCTCGAAGAGCGAACTCGGCGTTCGGATCAACCTCGAGGGGCGAGAGCCGAACGGCCAGGTTCCGGAATCGGCATACGAAGCGGTTCGAGACGAACTCATCGACGAACTCTCGGACGTTCGAACGCCCGACGGCGAGCCGATGTTCGACGTGGTCGCTCCTCGCGAGGCGTACTTCGACGGCCCGCACGTCGATCGGGCGCCCGACATCGTGACGGTTCCCGCGGACTTCGACAACGCGATCACCGCCGACGTCGGAACGTCGCAGTTCGGCGAGCCGATGGAGCCCTGGAATCACAAACAGACGGGGATCGTCGCGGCCGCGGGTAGCGAGTTCGACGAGACAGTTCCGATCGAAGGGGCGACGATCTTCGACGTCGCGCCGACGATCTGTGCGCTGTTCGACGTGCCGATCGACGCCGAGATGGACGGGACGACGCTTCCGGTGATCGAAGACGGCACGGAAGCCGAGTATCCGGACTACGAGGCCGGACCGATCAGCGCGACCGACGACGGCGCCGTCGAAGACCGACTCTCAGACCTCGGGTATCTCTAACGATGAGCATCGAAATTACGACACTCGACCCGCAAACCGACGCCGACGAGTGGAATCGCTACGTCGAACGATCAGACGGAACGAACCCGTTCTACCGGGCCGAAGCACTCCGGTTGCAAGCCGACGACACGGACTCGACGGTACACCTCCTCACGGGTTTTAAAGGACAGGAGGCGATCGGGATCTTTCCCGTCTTCGAGTACAGCAAGGGTCCGGTCACCGGTGCGTTCTCGCCGGCGCCGTTCTCCTGGTCGTGTTACCTCGGCCCGGCATTGCTCAACGTCGACAAACTCAAACAGCGCAAGGCGGATCGGCGAACCGAGCGATTCCTCGAGGGCTGTCTCGCCTACATCGAGCAGAAGATTTCGCCGCTGTACTCGAAGTTCGTCACCGCCGAATTCGACGACGTTCGCCCGTTTATCTGGGGCGAGTACAACGTCGAGCCGGGATACACCTACGTGGTCGACCTCGACGGAACGGAGGAAGAACTGCTGAAACGGTTCAGCAGCGACGCGCGGAGCAACATCCGAAACGCCGACGAGGACGCCTACGTGATCGAGGAAGGCGACGGCGAGGACGTCGAGCGGATCGTCGATCAGGTCGCGAAACGGTACGCGAGCCAGGGACGGTCGTTTCAGCTGAGTCCGTCGTTCGCTCGAGCCGTCCACGAAGACCTCCCCGACGGCGCGATTCGTCCGTACGTCTGTCGCGTCGACGGCGAGTTCCTCGGCGGCATCCTCGTCGTCGAGTCCGAACGAACCCGATATCGGTGGCAAGGCGGGGTCAAACCCGATACCGGCGTCGATATCCCGATCAACGACCTGCTCGACTGGCACGTCATGCGCGACGGCCTGCGAGACGGCATCGAGGAGTACGACCTCGTCGGAGCCGGCGTGCCGAGTATCAACCGCTACAAGGCGAAGTTCAACCCGCGACTCCAGACGCACTACACGATCACGTCGGGTGCGTTCGGGATCGACATGATGGTCGACCGTTACCGAAAACTCAGGTAGCGACCGGGGCGGCGTTTCGAGTCGCGAACGGCGGGCGCTCATACGGATTGCTGTCCCGATGTCCCGGCGCAACCACCCCACGGGTCGCGGTTGTGCCGGAACTGACGGACAGTAACCCGTATCAGTCGATGATCCGATATTTCGACTGCCGGGCGTCCTCGAGGTAGACTCGACTCGCGACCAGTTGCTCGTCTTCGAGCTTTCCGAGGGCGTACCTGACGGTGCGCGAACAGAGTCTGGATTCGCCGGCGATCTCTTCTTGCGTCATCGATCCCTCGTACTCGAGGACCTTGTAGACGAGCTTCGAGCTGGGCGGCAGTTCCGACAGGGACATTGCCTCCGCTGATTCGCCCTCGGCATCGACGTCGGCGTCGGCATTGGATTCCGGTTCGGATTCGGAATCGGGCTCGGGTTCGGGTTCGGTGGTGCTCATAGTGAACGCTGACTTCCGCGGCGTTTTGCGTCCGTTCGAGGGGCGCCGAACGGCTCAGTACTCGTAACTGTGTTCACTGGCGTCATTCTCACAGAAGGCAACACGAGATGTGCACATATACGACCCCGACAGTTCAAATCGCTAGGTCGTGTCTAACCGTTCGTAGGAGGGCAGAAACGGCCGCGAACGAGAACGGAACGCACCCGCCTGCAGCGGTTGGAAACGCGAGTATGGCCACCGGCTCCGACAATTCCTCGAGCCGAAACTGCCACTATACAGAGATTACAACGGATTAGCGGCTTCGATCGGCACCGCGAGAAGGTCCGGTTCCGGTGGCGGCTGGCCCGTGGGTGACTACTGACGACGCGAGAGCGAAGGCGATGGCAAGGGTCGTTGCGAGCACGTGGACACTGCTCGAGAAGCGCCAGCTGGTCCACACGAACGCACGGGACCGACGGAGCGCTACTCCCACTGGACCGCGCAACACCGACGGGGCGGGTTACACGCAACTGTCGGCAGTTGTGGACCGCGCCTCGGACGCTGCGGGCCACCGTCGGCTACCGTACATGCTGGACGTTGGACACGTTCTGGACGCTACGGACTGCGGATCGGTTCGACGAGAGACAGAACAGAGCGCGACGCGTCGGACGAACGTTATCGCTTGTCTTCAGGAATGAAATCGGAAGTCTTCATCTCGCGGTACGTCGCGCAGTCGGGACAGGCGTGGACGACGTCGCGGTTGTCGCCGAAGACGCGAGCGAACTGTCGGGTGACCTGGTTACCACAGTTGACACAGCGGGGGGCGGTCGTTTGCTGGCCGGACGTCATTGGCGCCCACTTCGCGTTGGATGGTTCCGTCGACATCAACAACTCGTAACCACAGAACGGTATTTACTATAGAGTGCATAATACAGCACACGCCGTCGTTGTGGGCACAACCGTCGAGACAAATAGCTCAGCTAAACAGTTCGGAAATCAGCAGTGTAACACTCCAGCACGCCAGAAATTCAATATTTCTTGTGTTTAACCGACTGTTTTACCGGCCAAATACCCGGCTCGAGTCGGCTGCACGGCGCGACCCGTCACCGCGAGCGTCGGCGATGTCGAAACGCGGGTATCGAACGACGTCGCGACCGCGGAACCCGCGCCCCCGTCGATACCCGAATAATATATGACAAATTTTCAATAGTTTCTTGGAAGTCGCCGAGCGATCGCCGACCACTCGATGGCGCCGGCCGGAGACGAGCGACGCCGGTCAGATGCGAGCGCACCCGGTAACAGCCGGATAATTAACCGGGCGATCGAGGTACGACGACGGGATGCAAGCAGTCGTTCTCACGGCGGGGCAGGGGACACGAATGCGACCGCTCTCCGACGCGGTACCGAAACCGATGCTTCCGGTCGCAGACAGGCCACTCGCAGCGCACACGGTCTATACGGCCGTCGACGCCGGCGCCGACGAGATCGTCCTCGTCATCGGCTACGAGGGGGCGATCGTCCGCGAGTACTTCGGCGAGACGTACCGCGGCGTTCCGGTCACCTACGCGGTCCAGACCGAACAGGCTGGAACGGCGGACGCCGTCAACGCCGCCAGCGAATACATCGACGGTCCCTTCGCCGTCCTGAACGGCGACAATCTCTACGAGCCGGCGGCGATCGAACGGCTCTTCGACCGCTGTCCGGCCGTCTGTGCCGTCGAGGTCGACGACCCGCGCAACTACGGCGTCCTCGACATCGACGACGAAGCGGTCGTCGAGATCACCGAGAAACCGTCGAACCCGCCGACGAACCTCGCCAACGCCGGCGCCTACGCCTTCCCCGAAGACGCCCGCGAGTGGCTCGAGGTTCCCGAAAGCGAACGCGGCGAACGCGAGATCACCGACGTGCTCGCGCGCGTGATCGAACGATTCGCAGTGAGGCCGGTCACCCTCGAGCGCTGGCTAGACGTCGGCCGTCCGTGGGAACTGCTCGAGGCCAACGAGTGGAAACTCGGCGACCTCGAGGCCCGCGTCGACGGCGAAGTGAGTGGAGACGCCCACCTCGAGGGCGCGGTTGTCGTCGAGGACGGCGCTACCGTTGAGGCGGGAGCCGTGATCGACGGCCCGGTACTGATCCGCGCAGGGGCGACCGTCGGGCCGAACGCCCACGTTCGCGGCGCGACGCTGATCGGAGCGGACGTCGAAATCGGCAACGGCGTAGCGGTGAAAAACAGCGTCATCTCCCGCGGGACGTCGATCAGCCACCTCTCGTCCGTCGGCGACAGCGTACTCGGCCGAAACGTCAACCTCGGCGCGGGAACGAACGTGGCGACCCGTCGCCACGACGGCGGCGATATCGACGTTACGGTGAAAGGCGAGCGCGTCTCGACGGGGCGACGGGCGTTCGGCGTCGTGGCGGGCGACGGCGTGAAGACGGGCATCAACTCGAGTCTGACGCCGGGGTTGAAGCTGACGAGAGAGGCGACGACTCGGTCCGGCGAAGTCGTCGAGCGCGACCGCTAGCGCTTCGAACTGAACGGCCGAACGCGACGGAGTGCTGCTCGTCGCCGACCTGCGCTATCAAGTGCGAGCTTTATACAGCGACGAGCGGCTAGTCTACCTGGAGGGAGTCGATCTGACCCGAACGATCGCACCAGTTCCCCTCCAGGACGACTCCGACGCGTTCGAGTGCGGGTCGCGGGTCGCAACCCGGCGACGTCGCGTGGATCCTGGAACTATGGGGGTGGTTCCGGCTCCTGTGACGTCGTCGACTCGTACTCAACAGAGCGACGACGAGCGACGGGTTTTCCACCGCCTTTCGCTGGACGGCTCGAGAAGCGACGGCGACGCAGCGAGTTGACTGGCGCGACGACGGAGAAAACGGGGCCGAAAACGATCGGAGGCGACGGAAAACGGGGACGAGACGACTGACGCAGTTACTCGACCGTGACGCTCTTGGCCAGGTTCCGCGGCTTGTCGATCGGTCGGTCGAGGAGGTCGGCCGCGTAGTAGGAGACCAACTGGAGCTGGACGTTCGCGAGCAGGCCCGCGAGATCGGCGTCGGTCTCGGGGATCTCGAGGTGGGCGTCCGCGACGTCGACGGCCCGGTGGCCGTCGGGACAGATCGCGACGACGGGCGCACCGCGGGTCTGGGCCTCCTCGGCGTTTTTCAGCGTCTTCTCGTCTTCCTCGCCGGTGAAGACGGCAAAGACCGGCGTGTCGGGCGTCACCAGGGCCAGCGGCCCGTGTTTGAGTTCACCCGAGGCAAAGCCCTCGGCGTGCTCGTAGGTGATCTCCTTGAACTTCAGCGCGCCCTCGAGGGCGACCGGGAAGCCGAGTCCGCGGCCGATGAAGAAGTACGACTGGCTCCCCTCGTAGCGTTCGGCGATCGACCGAGCCGAGGTCGTCTCGAGGATCGATTCGATGGACTCGGGCATGGACTCGAGGTCCGGCAGCAGGGAGTCGAGATCGGACGGAACCTCACCGAACTGGTCGGCCGCGATGCGCTGGCCCAGCAGGGAGAGCATAACGGCCTGCGAGGAGAACGTCTTCGTCGCGGCGACGCCGATCTCCGGGCCGGCGCGGATGAACAGCGCCTCGTCGGCCTCGCGGGCAGCCGTCGAACCGACGACGTTGGTCACCGTCACCGTCATCGCCCCCTGATCCGCGGCGTGGCGGAGCGCGTTGAGCGTGTCCGCGGTCTCGCCGCTCTGGGTTACCGCGATGACGAGCGTGTTCTCGTCGATCGGCGGCGCCGAGACGCTGTACTCGTTGGCCAGCAGGGCCGCCGACTGAACGCCGGCCTGTTTCAGCGTCAGCGAACCGTACAGCGCGGCGTGATAGGAGGTTCCGCAAGCGACGAACTGAACGCTTTCGACGTCTTCGAACGTGCCCGGTTCGAAGTCCGAGAGGGCGATTCGCCCGCTGTCCGGATCGATCCGTCCCTCGAGCGCCTGGGCCAGGGCGGTCGGTTGTTCGTTGATCTCCTTCATCATGAAGTGATCGTACTCCCCCTTGGCGGCCTGTCCGGGGTCCCAGTCGACCGTCTCGGGCTCGCGGACGACGGGCTCGCCGGAGCGGTCGGTGAACTCCACGCCGTCGTCGTCGACGATGACGACGTCGCCGTCCTCGAGGTAGACGACGCTGTCGGTGTACTCGAGGAACGCGGGGACGTCGGAGGCGAGGAAGTACTCACCGTCTTCGATGCCGACGACCAGCGGCGATCCCTGTCGAGCGGCGTAGAGGACGTCCTCGCCGGAGAGCATCGCCGTGACGGCGTAGCTCCCCTCGAGTTCGTCGATCGCCTTGCGGAAGGCCGCCTCGTTGGTCATTCCCTCGTCGAGATAAAACTGGATGAGATGCGGGATGACCTCGGTGTCGGTATCGCTGGTAAACTCGTGGCCGTACTCGGCGAGTTCGGCCTTCAGCTCGGCGTAGTTCTCGATGATGCCGTTGTGGACGACGGCGACGTCCGTCGTCCCGTCAGTGTGCGGGTGGGCGTTTTCGTCGGTCGGCGGACCGTGGGTGCTCCAGCGCGTGTGACCGATGCCGACCTCGCCGTCGAGCGACGTCGCGTTGCCGTCGATCGACGCTTTCAGTTCGTCGACCTTCCCCGAACGCTTCTCGACGGCGATGCCGGAGCCGTTCTGGACGGCGATGCCGGCCGAATCGTAGCCGCGGTACTCGAGGTTCTCGAGGCCGGTCAGGAGCGGTTCGATAGCGTTTCCGTCGCCGACGCGGCCGATAATTCCACACATAGAAAATCACCCGTCGTCGGATCGATGGCGAACGCTCGATCCAGAGCGCAGCGTTTTCGAGCGCGAGCAGGCCTGCATAGCGCCGCGAACGGTCACCAGTGACGAACGCCGAGCGTCCGTCGGTAGTTGGTCAACCGTAGCGACTGTTCGGGACGGCAAACGGTGCGCGGACATGATATAGACCTGCCCTCCCGCACCCATTACTATAGACGGACTACTAGAGGCGGTAGCTAGCCGGTAACGACCGCGGACAGCGGCCCCCTCAGGGATGTTTCGAGAGCGGACACTCATGGAAACCGACCCCGATATCGGACGTTCGTTCATCTGCTGTCGTATTTTTCGACACAGTTCGTTCAAAACACTCCTACAGACCAGGTATGTCCAGCAAACAGTGCACGCAGTCCGTCGATAGAAGCGAGCAAAGAAGGTCTCGAACTGCAACTCGAGCCTGATACGCACCGTTCGATTTCACCACAGTCACCGATTACAGACGGATGCTGTAGGTGGTTGAGAAGTGTCCTCGTACTTCGGAGAAATACCACGTAAACCGGCTACTCTTCAGAGTCTTGAACGGTTCTCCGATCGACGGTCGACTATCAATACGGGGTAGACGAACTGAACGGATATCCGGCTCGAGAGCAGGAAATCAGACATTTTATTATCCGTCCCACCAACGTTCCGCGACGATTGCGCTGTTCCGAGCCGATAATCGACGAAAGGCGAAGCGTTTGCCGGGAGTACCGAGACCGGAGCGACGACCGACCGGTCGAACGACCGACGTCGTAGACACTCGATGATCGCGCCACTCGCCGCCGTTCCAGACGTGCCCCTCGAACAGCCGGTGCTGGTGTTCGCGATGGCGATGGCGATCTTTCTGGTCGGACCGCTGTTAGTCAAACGGCTCGGACAACCGGGAATCGTCGGTATCGTCATCTTCGGGGCGGCCGTCGGTCCCGGCGCTCTCGAGGTCGTCGAACACTCCGATGCGATCGAGTTGCTCGGCGAAGTCGGGCTGATCTACCTGCTGTTTACGGTCGGCCTCGAGGTCGACATTCGGGGGTTCCGGGAGGCTCCCGAGAACGCCGCGCTGTTCGGACTGGCGAGTTTCTTCATTCCGTTTACCGTCGGGACCGCGACGACGTACGTCGTCCTCGGACTCGATATCTGGGCTGCCCTCCTGCTCTCGGCGGTGTTTGCCTCCCACACGCTGCTCGCCTACCCGATCGTCAACCGGCTCGGCGTAACGAAAAACCGTGCCGTTGCAGCCGTTTTCGGCGGTATTCTCTTTACGGACACGCTCGCGCTGGTCGTTCTCGCGATCGTCACCGGCGCCGTCGAGGGCGAACTCACCGTCTGGCTGTTCGCACAGGTCTTCGGCGCGCTCGTGGTGCTGTTCGGTGCGGTCTGGTTCGTCGTTCCGACGGTCTCGCGGTGGTTCTTCCAGAGTTTCAGCGAGGAGAGCTACTTCGAGTTCCTGTTCGTGATGGTCGCCATCTTCGCCGCGGCCAGCCTCGCCGAGATCCTCGAACTGGACCCGATCCTCGGCGCGTTCGTCGCCGGGCTGGCGCTGAACCAGCTGATTCCCACGGGCGGCACCCTGATGAACCGCGTCGAGTTCGTCGGCAACGCCTTCTTCATCCCCTTCTTCCTGTTGCACGTCGGCATGCTCGTCGACCCCGGGGTCATCCTCGACGGACTCGAGACGCTCCAGATCGCCGCGCTCGTCGTCGGGATCATGCTAGCGACGAAAGCCGCCGCAGCGTGGCTCGTCGCCGAGATCCAGGGGTACACGGTTCCCGAACGAAACGTCATCTTCGGGCTCTCGACGGGCCAGGCCGCGGCCGCGCTCGCGATCACCCTCGTCGGCTTCGAGGCCGGGCTGTTCGGCGCCCCGATCCTGAACGCCGTCGTCCTCATGTTGCTCGTGACGGCGCTGGTGAGCCCGTGGCTCACCGAGCGCGCGGCGACGAACCTCGCGCTGGAACGGGAAGCCGGCCAGGGCGACGACAGCGCGGCGGATCCGAACATCCTGTTGCCGCTGTCGCACAACGCCGAACTCCAGCAGCGACTGCTCGAGTTAGCCTTTATTATCAAGGGCGACCGCGGCTCGAGTCCGGTCCACGTGATGACGGTCGTCCAGCCCGACGGGAGCATCCCGACGGAAGCCCAGGTCGCCGAAACCAACGAGGAACTCGAGGGTCTGGCCGCGGAAGGGAGTGCCGCGGAGGTGCCGATCGAGACCGAAACCCGGGTCAACCACAACGTCGCCTCCGGGATCACGCAGGGGGCCGTCGAGGTCGAGGCCAACCAGATCATCATGGGCTGGGACGCCGCCTCGACGTTCCGTCACCGAATCTTCGGGAGCATCATCGACCAGGTCCTCGAGCGAACGACGCTCCCGGTGTTGATCTCGCGGCTCGGCCACCCCGTGAACACGACGAAGCGGATCTTCGTCGTCGTTCCGATCGGCGCCGACCACCACGAGGGGTTCTACGAGGCCGTCCACATCGCCAAACGGATCGCGGCGAGTCTCGGCGCGGAGCTACAGGTCCTCGTCGTCGAGGGGTCGGCCCACCAGTTCGAGCAGCTGTTCGGCCTCGTCGAGGAAGACGCCAGCGCCGAGTTCGACGAACTCGACGACTGGGGACGGCTCCTCCCGACCCTCGAGCGCGAGGCCGAAGACGACGACCTGATCGTCACCATCTCGCCGCGTCGCGGCGACGTCGGCTGGCACGACGAACTCGAGGATCTGCCGAAGCGACTCGCCGAGATGCCGCCGGAGTCGTTCATCACGATCCACCCGCGACAGGGCGAACCAGAGTACGACCGGCAGTACCTGCGCCTGGAGTGACCGCCGGCCACCCCGCCCGAACACACCTCGGTTCCGGTCGAAACCGCACGACGAGAAGAGGGTGGGAGGGGTCCGGAAACGTCCCCGAGGCACGCGGCGGAAACGCCTTACTCGGTCGAAATTTGCGGACCGACCACAGAGACTCGGCAAACCGGCACACCTTTGTCGGAGACGCGGTAATTGGTGTGTATGGGTTTTGGTAGCTACGACGAGTCCGAGCAGCAGCAACAGACCGCCGACAACGACGACGAGGTAGAGGCGGTAAACGTCCACGAAAACGACCACGACGGCCAGCTCTCGTTCGAATCTAACGCCTCGACCGACGAACTCGTCTCGCAACTCGGCGCGATGAAAGACGACGACGAGGAGTAACGGGACCGCCGGTCTGTTCTCGACTGCAGTGTTCGGATACAGCGACCTCGAGCGTCGCGTTCTGGTGATCGAAACGGAAACGAGAGACCGCGAGAACGGGAACGTCCCGGAAACCCGGAGTCGGTAGCGGGCCAAAACGCGAGCCAGCGGACGTAGGGCGGATGGGTGCAGGGACGGTCAGCGGGGTAGCAGGGTGCAACTCAGCAGAGCTTCGATTCGCAGAGTTCACCGATTGCACGACGGAGGCGCTGTGAAACGGCCGATTTTGAGACGCCGAGTCGATCAGCGAGTTCGTCCTGTGAGATACCGCGTGGAACGTCGAAGTACCCCTCTTCGTGGGCGACCGCGAGCAGTTCCTGTTGTTTCTCGGTCAGCGCGACGACGCAGTCGTCCTCGTCGTCGGAGAGTCGCAGGTGGTCGACCGTCACGGAGACGTCGCGGTCGCGACAGTACTGGTTGAACTCGACGAGGTCGTCCCGGGAGGGAAACTGAAGCTGGACGCACCAGCCGTCGCGACAACTCGAGAGGTCGAGCAGGCGGCCGTCGGATTCGGCCGTCGCGGCGATGAACGTCACCGCGCGTTCGGTGAGTTCGACGCGGTAGACCCGGCGGTCGGTGTAGCGGTCGGCCAACACCGGATCGGTGATCGTCGGATCGATCTCGAGGGCGTTCTCGAAGCGCTCGAAGGAGTCCGCGCGAACGCTACAGAAGACGAGCGTTCGGCCGGTTCCGACTGTCGTCCAGTATTCGGGATCGACGGAGACGTCGGGAACGCGACGGAGGGTCGGACGCAAGAACAGCGACGCGTGGTCGAGGCGAAGCTGGGTGACGATTCCGCCGTCGGCCTGCGACCGGACGCCAGTGTGCTCGTCCTCGTAGTCGGCAATCTCGATGCTCACAGATCGATCCCCCATCCGGGTAGATGGCGGCTGTAATCAGTCGTTACCGCGAACTCGCTCATCGAATACTGAATTCGGCCGTAACTACATGGTGGTAGCCGCTATACAGCGAAACGGAATACAGCAACGACGCTATATCTATTCACGTTCACAAGTTGCTGAATACTGAAAGTGAAAAGAAACACCGCCTTACTGTGTCGAAGCAGTCGGGAAATCGAACAGTAAGGGTAGAATACCGAGGAGGGTGGACCGCGACTACCGTCCCGATCCGTTTCGTTCGTCGAACAGGAGCGCGTACACTTTTCGCTGGGCGAGTCGGAGATGGCGGCTGAACGTCGGCTGGGAGACCCCGAGCGAGTCGGCGACCTCTTCGCCGGTGCTCTCGCGCGGCCAGTCGAAGAAGCCGCCGTAGTACGCGGACTCGAGGGTCCGAAGCTGGCGCTCGGAAAGTTGTCGCCTGAGTTCGGCGTCGAACGCTCGCGTCGGCTGTATCGATCGGTCGCGTTCGCGGCGAGCGAGAAGCGTGGTGTCCGGCCGGTAGCGCTCGAGCGCGCGGACGAACGATCGAACGTCGACCGTACTCGAGAGATCGACGACGAGGCGGCTGCGCCCGTCGGCCGGCGAGACGGACCGCAACACGCCGCCGTGAGTGGCCAGGCGCGACCCGATCGTCTCCTCGCCGACGACGAGTTCGAGCACCGGCGCGTCGCCGCGCTCGCCGACGACTCGCACCGATTCGAGTGCCGAGGTCGTCTCGACGATCGATCGAAGCGTCGACGAATCGACGTCCGCGACGGTACAGAACACCGTCGCGCCGCTCGAGGACCGCGGGACGACCGCTTCGACGTCGAGTCGCCGGCCGAGTTCGCGGGCGACCGCCACCAGCGGATCGTCGGTCGCTCGAAGCGAGAACTCGAGTTCGGTGACCGAATCCGATAGCAGCGCGCGTTTCCGGGCGATCGCGGCGATCGCGTAGCTGGCGACCGTCACGAGATGGATACAGGAGTCGCGAACGGCCTCGTCGAACGCCGACGAACGATCGGCATAGAGAGTGACCGTCCCGTAACAGAACCCGTCGACCGCCAGCGGGAGACACATGACTGAGCGAAATCCGCGCTCGCTGGCGCGGCGTTGCCACGCCGACCCGGGCTGACCGTCGTCGCGCTCGAGGTCGTCGACGACCACCGGTTCGAGCGTCGTCGCCGCTCGCGCCGCCGGATGGTCGGCGTCTGCGGCGTCGTCGATCGGCACCGAGATCGACTCGAGGTAGGTGCCGTTTTGGCCCGCCCAGGTGTCCGGCGTGATCCGCTCGGACCCGGTCGTCACGTCGCCGATCCACGCCAGTTCGATCGCGTCGCCGGCCGCCGAAAACGGCAGCGAGACCAACGCGTCACAGAGGCGTTGATCGACGGCGTCGCGAGACTCGCTCGCGAGCAGTTCCCGCTCGACCGTCCGGACCCGATCGCAGCGGTCGACCGTCGACTCGAGTCGCTCGAGGTCGCGCCGGCAGCGCCGAAGCGAGGCCCCTCGCTCGAGTCCCTCGAGTGCGGTTGCGGCCGCGCCGGCGACGGCGTCGACCGGGAGTCGCTCTCGGCGGCCGAACGCCGTCGGGTCGGCGCTGGTCGCGATCACCAGCCCGTGGTCGCCGACCGGAACGACGAGCGCGCGCTCGGCGCGGATCCCCAGCCGGGAAAGCAATCCGTCGAGTGCCGACCGATCGACGGCGACGCCGTCGCCGACCGCCCCACTCGAGCGGGCCGCGTCCGCGTCCGCGTCCGAATTCGAGTTCGAGTCGAACATCAGATCCAGCGCCTCGAGCGCCTCGAGCTCCGCGAACGGCGCCTCGTCAGATCGATCGATCACGGGCAACTCCACCGGTGCGCTCGAGGCGGCCGACTCGACCGTCACCGGTCTGAGCGCCGCGTCCTCGAGGAGACACCAGGCCGCGAGGTCGGCACCGGTAGCGGCGAGGGTCGCGTCGATAGCGGCGCGTCGGACGGCGGGCGGCGAGTCGGCCCCGCGGATCGTTGCGATCGAATCGCTGACGGTAGACAGTGCGACGGTCGACGACCGACCCGCGTCGCGGACGACACAGAGCGTTCGCCCGTCGGACAGCGGCGTCACGTAGACGTCGACGGCGCGGTCGCTTCCGGCCGGCGTTCCCGAAACGGGCTCCATCCAGCGGACGACGGGCGATGCCGCGCGTTCGCGAATCTCGTCTGCGAGGTCGTCGTCGAAGACGGCCGTGACGTTCCGGCCGACGATCGGATCGACGTCCGTCAGATCGTAGAACGCGGGGTTTGCGAACCTGACCGTTTCGTCCTCGAGAACGGCGACCCCGTCGGCGAACGCGTCGACGGCCGACTCGAGGAGGTCGAACCGCTCGCGGTCGACGGGCGGCTCCGAGTCGGCGACCGTGCGTGCGACGACCGTCACGCCGTCGTCGTCGGGGTGAACCGAGACCGCGAGGCGCGACTCGAGGGACGGAACGTCAGTCTCGAACGCGACGACGCGGTCGGTCGTCTTCGCCTCGCGAAACCGTTCGGCGAACTGACCGCGGACGGCGTCGTCGAGCAACGACCAGACGACCGTCCCGGGTTCGGGATCCGCCCCGAACAGCTGACTCGCCGCCGCGTTGGCGTAACGAAGCTCCCACTCCGGACCGAGCGCGAACAGCGGCGTCTCGAGTCGGTCGACGGCGGCTCGAGCCGTCGACGCGCCAGCGGAGTCGGGGGGCGCATCGTCGGCGGACGCCGATCCGACCGCTGAGATCGTCACCACGATCCCGTCGACGACCGGATCCGCGAGTCGGTTGGTCCAGGCGAGTTCGGAGGCCTGCCAGCGGCCGTCCGGGCGGCC
Organism: Natronolimnohabitans innermongolicus JCM 12255; assembly: GCF_000337215.1. Taxonomy (GTDB): domain Archaea; phylum Halobacteriota; class Halobacteria; order Halobacteriales; family Natrialbaceae; genus Natronolimnohabitans; species Natronolimnohabitans innermongolicus. Next base: position 72,153 of record NZ_AOHZ01000111.1, read on the forward strand.
CACCCGCGCGGTCGTCCGCTCGGTCGCGCCGAACGGGGCCGAGGAGACGCGCTCGATGGTCTCGCCGAGTCGCTCGCGATCGTCCGGGTGGACGAGTCGCACCAGCGGCGTCCCCTCGAGTTCGTCGGGCGTGTACCCCAGCCGCGTCTCGGTCGCTCCGCTCGCGTACTCGAGCGTGCCGTCCTCGGCGACGACCCAGACGAGCGCGTCCGACCCCTCGAGGATCGACCGCTCTCGGTCGCTCGTCGCACGGTCGCGGCGAAACCGCTCTGCCGCGTTTCTGACGCGGGTCGCGACGAGTTCGGGCGGGTCGGCCGCGGAGACGACGTCGGTTGCGCCCGACTCGAGCGCCGTCGTGATTCGCTCTCGGGCGGTCGAACCGCCCTCGTCGGATCCGATCGCGGCGACGACCGGAACCGCTGAGTTTGTTTCGCGCACGCGCTCGAGTCTGGCGTACTCGTCCTCTCGGTCCCGGTCGCCGAACTCGAGCGTACAGACCACGCAGTGGACGTCGAGTTGCGAGAGCCGCTCGAGGGCGCTCGAAAGCGACCGCTCGCGGAGCAACGAGACGGACTCGAGTTGCGAGGAGAGGGCGTCCATCGCGTCGTCTGCCGGACGGCCGTCGCCGACGACGAGGACTCGAAGGACGTCCCTCGCGGCCGCTGTAGTTCGCTCGCTCACGGGAGCCCCACCTCAGTCGGTCCGTCAGCGCGTCGAACCGGCGACGGTCGACTGGCTCGAGACCAGTGCGACGACGATCGATCACACCACGTTCCGGCAGCCACTGACACGTTGGAACGCGGTTTCGGCCCCCGCAAGGTAATTATCGAGAACGTATCAGCGAGTAGTCAGCGGTTACGGCGCCGCTTCGAGAGGAAAAGACGCGCTCAGTGGGGAACAGCTGGTGTGTTAGCTGCGGACGCTGGTCGGTGACGGTGGCGACGGCGACTCACGCGGAACGGGTGGCTAGGAGAGCGCCCGATCCATCACGACTGGTCGCGTTCGCGGACGGTGACCACCGGAACCGGCGCGTTACGGACGACCTCTTCTGCAACGCTGCCGACGACGAGGTGGTCGAGACCGCTTCGACCGTGGGTCCCCATCACGATCAGATCCATCGCGTTCGTCTCGGCGGCGTCGACGATTTCCTCCTGGGGGACGCCCTGACGGATCGTCGTCGTCGTCTCGACGCCGCGGTCGGCCGCCGTCCGTTCGGCTTCCTCGAGCGCCTGGGCCGCCTCCTCTTCGAGGTCCGAACGCATCTCGTCACGCTTCTCCGAACTGTGTGGCCCCTCCTCGGAGACCGAGACGATGTGGACGGTCGCACCGAGTTGCTCGGCGAGCTCGAGTGCGTGGTCGGTCGCCTGTTTCGCGCCCTCGGTACCGTCGGTTGCGAGCAAAATGTCCCGATACATTGCGTAACCGAACAGTCAACGGACAGCCGGTTACCTCTCGCACTTGCGGCTGCAGGGGGATCGAAAGAGAGACGGGGTCACAGCTGTCTCTTATACACATCTCTGATGGCGCGAGGGAGGCGTGTAGATCTCGG
>NZ_AOHZ01000112.1 GCF_000337215.1 Natronolimnohabitans innermongolicus JCM 12255
ATTACCCCCGGTCTGCCTTGCCAGCCCGCTCAGAGATGTGTATAAGAGACAGGTCTTCGTCTTCGTCGACGCCGCGGACGGCGACTACCACGACGAGGATGCACCCGACGAGCTACCTGACGATGTCGACGAACCCGACGTCGACGACGGTGACGTGTCCGTGGCCGACGGTCACGACGTGGACGACCTCGAGACGAACCTGGAAGACGTCTCGCTCGAGGTTACGCTCGAGGACGTGACGGTTGTCCCGGTCTTCGCTCACGACCACGGTCACGCGATGGATGACGACTATCCGATGCACGGTGAGATGCCGGCTGTCGACGATGACAGTGATACGGACGATGAAACGACCGCTGACGAGGAGTACTCCGACGAGGACGCCGCCGACGCTTCCGAGGATGAACCCGCCGCCGTGATCGACCACGCAACCGTCTTCGTGTTCGTACAGGACGTCGATATGGCTGCAGAGGCGCCCGCGGACGAGCCGAACGACGACTCGAACGGCGAGGAAGCCGCTGACGACGCCGACGAATCTGCCGCTGATGAGCCCGAAACGGATGCTGCCGACGCGGCTGACGTCACGGTCGGTCAGGCCACGGCCATCGTCTTCCTCTCGCCGGCAGCGGACGAGATGCCGGCCGAGGAGCCGCCGGCTGACGAACCGGCGGTCGATGACGAGATGCCAGCGACCGATGACGATGCGGACGCCGATGACGCTGACGCACCCGCTGATGCGCCCGACGACGCCGACGCTGACGGCGTCGACGACGGACTGACCGTCCACGTAACGATCGACGCGGCGACGATCGTCCCGATCGGCGTCCACCACGGTGACGCGCCGATGGACGACGAGATGGACTCGACCGAAACCGACACCGAGAGCGACGAGGAGCCGGCCTCAGCGTCGGACGCTGACGACGCACCGACCGCTGTCTCTTATACACATCTC
>NZ_AOHZ01000113.1 GCF_000337215.1 Natronolimnohabitans innermongolicus JCM 12255
TGACTCGAACCCGTTGGCCTCGAAGAGCGTGTTCCGATCGATCGTGACCGTCACCTCGCGCAGCGACCACGGGTCGTGGTCGATGTCCGCGTAGCGGAGCGTCCCGTCTCGAGCCGTCGTGTAGTACCGATACCGTTCGGTGAGAAACGCGGCGAGCGAGTCGGGGGCCGGGACGAACGGCTCGCCGATCGGGTCGTACGTCCCGACGAACTCGGCCGGGGGCGCACCCGGCTGTCGGCGCTCGCTCGAGAACGCGATTCCCCGTTCGGTCTCGGTCATCGCGATATCAGCGTAGTAGTACGGTAACCGATGGAAGAGCCGCGCACCGACGACGCCGAGGATCCCCTCGGCGTCGAGGCTGAAGAAGTAGATGCCAGGCTCGCCGTCCCGACTGACGTACGTTCGGAGGTTGAGTTCGGGGAGTTCGAACCCCAGGCCGCCCGGAAGTCCGCGCGGGCGGACGTCGACGTTCAGGTACGGCACGACCGAGAGCCACGCTCGGCCGTCGTACGTCTCGACGGAGAGATCGTCGGGCAGTCGCGCCGCGACGACGTCGGGGTCGACCGGCCAGTTGGCGAAGAGGAGGTGCCGCCAACCCATCGCGATCGGGAGTCCCATACCGACACTCGGTGGCGGCGACTGGAAAAGCTGCGGCCAAACGGGTCTGGATCCTCCACCGCCTCCGACAACCAGCCGCCGTCGACCTCCACGTTCTACGCCCACCTTTTTACTTCGTCGGGGCCTCTCACTCCGTTCGAGACCCGCTCCTCGCAAAAATCTGGACCAAAAACGTCCCGCGGCGCAACGCGCCGCGGTTCGACCATTTCTGGTNCTCTCACTCCGTTCGAGACCCGCTCCTCGCAAAAATCTGGACCAAAAACGTCCCGCGGCGCAACGCGCCGCGGTTCGACCATTTCTGGTTGGTCCTCACACCGTTTCCGGCAACCAGCCGCCGTCGACCTCCACGTTCTACGCCCACCTTTTTACTTCGTCGGGGTCTCTCACTCCGTTCGAGACCCGCTCCTCGCAAAAATCTGGACCAAAAACGTCCCGCGGCGCAACGCGCCGCGGTTCGACCATTTCTGGT
>NZ_AOHZ01000114.1 GCF_000337215.1 Natronolimnohabitans innermongolicus JCM 12255
CGACGAGTCGTCTATTGGGAAGCCGACGTTACAGCGGAAACGATGGGGTACGACGAGACGGCGAGAGACGCGCCACAAGATGCCGGTGATTCTATCGAGGGTACTCGGACGTCGACGGCGTCAAGCGCCGCAGAAAGCACAATAGACATTGACGCGATTCTCTCTGATATTGAGGTACCTGGGTTTGGAGAGAAAGCCGAGGCGCGAAAGACGGCGGTTCGGGCGGTCCTCGAGTACCTAGTCGACCACAAAGAGGCGGAGAGTAAGACTCTCAAAGAGATTGCGTGGGAAGCCGATTCGGAGACGTACGCAAATGCACGAAGTCTGTGGTCGAACGCGGTAGTCAAAGCACTACACCAAATTCCCGAGGTATCGAGCGCCGGCGAGCGACAAAGTGGGTGGTCTATAGATGAGTGACGACGGCGACGACGTCGACCCAACCAACCCACGACCGAAAGGTCACTATGGACGGTTTCGAGATTCACCGTGGTACTACGTCAATGACGAGTTAGCACAGACATTCATCCTCGGACCAGCAACCGACGCGGAACCGGGCGACGACTGGATACTGTCGTTTACGGGGGAAGGTGCAACCGAGACGGACCGCGAAAGAGTGTGTGTCCGACTGACGCCGCGAGCGTTGCACGAGCTATACATCGAGACGAAAGACTTGTCGCCGGACGCTCGACAGGCGGGACACACCGCCGAGTGTGACCTTTGCGGGGAAAGCGTCCCGCTGGAGAAGGCCGTCCCGAACAAACGCGAGGAGCCGGTTCACAAACGCTGTTATGTCGAC
>NZ_AOHZ01000115.1 GCF_000337215.1 Natronolimnohabitans innermongolicus JCM 12255
AGCGCGTACCGCCCCAGTCAAACTGCCCGGCTACCAGTGTCCTCCGCCAGGAGTGAGAGTCGCAGTCACCATCGGGTAGTATTTCAATGCTGGCTCGGTGGCCCGCTAGCGCGGGTACCTGTGTAATGGCTCCTACCTATGCTGCACAATGGCGACCACGTCTCAGTGACAGCCTGCAGTAAAGCTCTATAGGGTCTTCGCTTCCCCTTGGGGGTC
>NZ_AOHZ01000116.1 GCF_000337215.1 Natronolimnohabitans innermongolicus JCM 12255
ATCGCGATCGATCCCTCCTCGCCGTTTACCGGCGGCGCGGTGCTGGGCGACCGCATTCGGATGGCCTCCACCGTGGGCGACATGGACGTCTTCGTCCGCTCGATGAGCGCCCGCGGCACGCTGGGCGGCCTCTCGACGGCCACCGCGGATGCCGTCAAAGCCATGGACGCCTTCGGGAAGGACAAGATCATCATCGAGACCGTCGGCGCCGGCCAGAACGAAATCGACATCGTCCGCACCGCCGACACCGTCGCCGTCCTCGTTCCNTCCGGCGACGAAATCCAGACCCTGAAAGCCGGCATCCTCGAGATCGCGGACGTCTTCGTGGTCAACAAAGCCGACCGCGACGGCGCCGATCGGACCGTCCAGGAGCTGCGGGACATGATCCAGCTCGACTCGGGCGACGGGTACGGCGGCGGTGGCGGCGGCCACCACAGCCAGGAGGTCATCGACGCTCACGACGACTGGGATCCCGAGGA
>NZ_AOHZ01000117.1 GCF_000337215.1 Natronolimnohabitans innermongolicus JCM 12255
AGCGCGTACCGCCCCAGTCAAACTGCCCGGCTACCAGTGTCCTCCGCCAGGAGTGAGAGTCGCAGTCACCATCGGGTAGTATTTCAATGACGCCTCGGTGGCCCGCTAGCGCGGGTACCTGTGTAACGGCTCCTACCTATGCTGCACAATGGCGACCACGTCTCAGTGACAGCCTGCAGTAAAGCTCTATAGGGTCTTCGCTTCCCCTTGGGGGTCNGGCTCCTACCTATGCTGCACAATGGCGACCACGTCTCAGTGACAGCCTGCAGTAAAGCTCTATAGGGTCTTCGCTTCCCCTTGGGGGTCTCCAGACTCCGCACTGGAACGTACAGTTCACCGGGCCCAACGTTGGGACAGTGGCGCTCTCATTGATCCATTCATGCAAGCCGCTACTAAAGCGGCAAGGTACTACGCTACCTTAAGAGGGTCATAGTTACCCCCGCCGTTAACGGGTCCTTCGTCCCCTTGTAAGGGGTGTTCAGATACCCGCACTGGGCAGGATTCAGTGACCGTACGAGTCCTT
>NZ_AOHZ01000118.1 GCF_000337215.1 Natronolimnohabitans innermongolicus JCM 12255
CATGAGTCTTGACGAAAGGGCAAGAGGGATTTTGTCACCGGCCGACCGCCGGTATCTCCAAAAACCGAAGGAGTATAGCAAACAGGCAGGATACGAACGCCGGCGAGCGATAGTCGAGCGGCTCCATGAAGCCCTACATGATATGCCGCTCCTGGTTTCGGAACTCGACGAGGACCTTAGAACGGAAGCCTTCGAGGACGGCGATTTAGACGGGAAAGAGCATACGCTAAACGTCCTGTCGTGGTCGTTCGCTCTCCTATATCTCGGGATCACCGACACCGTCGAACCGTCCGATTTGGCAAAGGACGCTTTCGAGGGGATTGCCGCGAGCGGTGTTAGACAGGCATACCTCCAGCGCGGGTATTCGGTCGAGGAGGTCGAGGTCGAGGTTAATGTAAAACGGGGCGAGCCGCTCGACGAGTTACGGGAGCGCGAGCCGGACGAACTCAGTTACCCCGAGGTGAACCAACTACTCGAATCGGGCGAACTCTCCCACCTAACCGGCGAGGAACAAATGGCTCGAATCAAAGAAGCTTGGGAGTCGGGGAATACGGACAAAGTCGGAGCGTTCCCGAACTTAGAGCTTCGAGATAACGCCGACGAGTAACCCCTGGGGGGCCGACCGCGTCGTTTGACGTCCTCGGCGTCTCTCCTTGTATATCTCGACGACTGGAGCCGTGCTTACTCCCGGTGTAACCACGCTCTTAACCAACACCGACCTATCGGGACGTCCGACTGTTGGTTAAACCCGGCTCAATAATCTTCCATCCATACCGGCCC
>NZ_AOHZ01000119.1 GCF_000337215.1 Natronolimnohabitans innermongolicus JCM 12255
TATACGCGCGGGTCGCGCACGAATGGACTTCGAATCTCACCATATCGGAACCTCCTCGTATCCCTCCGCGATCATGTGTCGAACCCGAGGCGAGTCGAGCACCGATTGAAGTAACTCGATTCGGACCTCTGCGTACTCTTCCGGCGTCGGAACGTTGACTTTCTCCTCGTCGATGTACTCCCTCATGTCTCAGTTGCTGCTGTTAACGCCCCTTTCCTCTGATCCGATCCATTCGTACGTTCTCGTAGATCCGTTAACAAAACCGCTCTCCGAAGCATGATCTAACGCTGGCCGAACGACTCGGACCCACCACGTCTTTTCCTGCTGGCCGTCCAACGACGTCGACTCGAATAGTGCGTTCACAAAGTCGCTGCGCGTCCGAGCGCCACTCTCCGAGCGAAGCCACTCCAGCGCCGCACGACCGATCTCTCGGCGCTCTCGGCGCTCCTCTCGGTTCCGCCCCGGCCGCCACCCTTCGAGTGCTGCCGACAATTCGTCGTCGCTCTCCTCCAGGTGCCCAGCGCCGTCGACGCGATCGCGACGGCCGCCGACATCAACAGTCTCCTCGAGCTCGCATTGATCCGGATGGTCCGCCGGATCGCGCGGCGGCGCCGGCGTCACTCGGTCGACGTGCCACCACGCGACTGCGTTCGCTCCGACCTTCTTCGATTCGACGTCACCGGCGCGCTCGAGTAGCCGGAGTTCGTCGAGAACCTGTCGCCGCTCCAGATCCTCGAGATCGTCGTGTGTTGCCAGTTCTGGCGCTGTTACTACCGGATCTGGGTAATGGAGTATCGCCGCCTCAACTCTATCTAATCGATCATTCTTCATACTTGATCTATTCCCTTCGACGGTCTTACGCTTTTCCCACGTGAAACCCACGTAGAACCGTCGACGGTTCCACGACGGTCTCACGCCGGCCCCGCGCCGGCGTCACCAAGCGATAAACTTGTATCTGCTATACATAATCCACAGGCCCGACAATTGCGATTCGCGTGCGACTTCCCCCGGTTGCACGTCGACGAAACCGGATTCCCCGATATGAACACGAGCGCGAGCGCGACGTGTTCACCAGCGCCCGCCCGCGCTCGATATAATCGCGTCCGCTCGCCCGCCCGCCGGCGCGGTCGCAGCCGCCCTTATATACTCAACCCAGTTCACTCACCGGAAAAGACTAGGAAATCCGGCTCGTGTTCACGAGCATGTCCCAATCGAACGACATTCCGGGGAGGATCCGAATCCGGACTGATGACGGGAATGAGTGGCGATATGACGAGATACAGCGCGCAGCCGACTGGTACGACTGCAATCGGTCTAACGCCGCTGCGTTCGCCTGTCACGACGTCACCCGGATGGTCGCAGCCGCGAAACGAGTCCTCGAGCGAGACGACCTCACGAGGAAACAGCGCCGGGAGATCGCGTCGACGCTATCGACCGGGAACGTTCGGTTCGACGTCGACCTGGACGTCTCCGCAGAGAAACAGCGAGACTGATATGCGCCGGCGAGCATTCCTCGCGGCCGCCGTCGCGATCGCGACCGCCGGCTGCACCTCCGGATCCGACGAGACGAACAGCGACGACTCGAGCGGTGAATCTTGGACGTCCAGCACGCAGACGCTATCACCGGGCGACCGAACCGAGTTCGATCACTTCGCCGTCACAGTCGAGTCCGTCGACGTACTCGACTCACTAACTCTTTCGACGCTCGGTATTGAGAAGAATCACGAGTTCGGTCCCGAACGACTCGCCGTTTCCATGTACGAACTCGAAGCGATCACCCCCGACGTATCCGATCCGGTCATCCCGTCGACGCTCGAGCCCGCCGCCGTGATCGACGGGACGAAACACGAACTCGACGTCGGAGACGAGTTCGACGACGTCGAGATCTGTGCAGAGAGTAAGCATGTGGATTATACAGAATGCCGGGACGTTAACCACAGAGACTCAGATCTAGCCGATGGACGGTTCGACAACCATTACTGGGCCTTCGAGGCCGGCCAGTCACGAGACTACTGGACTGCGGGGCTCGGGCCGGGAGACACCGACGTCGCGGATATTCGGATCGACGTCGACGGCGTACAGTGGTCCGGATTCTGATTCTCGCGCAGGCGTGAGCGCCTGTACCCGCCTGTCCGCCCGTAGGCGAACGCTTGCGAGCGGGCGTCCGTCCGTCTGTGTGCCGACGTGCTCGGCCGGGCGTACTCGTCCGCCCACAGACGCCCACGAGCGCGCCCACGCCGGCGTAATACTATACGCGGCCGCAGGCCCGCCGGCACGGTCACGCGCCCGATACCAGCCGCACGAGCGCGTACAGGCGCTCGAGATCGACCACGCCCGCGGCCGCGCCGACGGCCACGAGCACGAGCACGAGCGCGACCGTCCGCGCCCAGTGCGCGAGCACCTGAGCGCGCCACGCCCAGCGCGCGAGCACCAGCGCGCTCACGACGCCCGTGCCGGCGATCGCCGTCGGTAGCAGTTCACTCGGTATCATCATCGCCCAGTCCGAGAGACACCACTGTGTCCGGCGTTCCGGCTTCTTCTCGCCGCTCGCGGAATCTCAAGACGACGACGGCCAGCACGCCGATCGCCCCCAGCAGCGCGATCGATCCCGCGACCGTCGCCCCCTGCGATCCGACCATGACGAGTATCGAGTGCGTCGCGTCGGAGATCGCGCCGCCGCCCAGAACCTCGAGCGCCAGCAGCACGATCGGTACCGAGACGATCGCGACGGCGCGCTGGCCGATCCCGGTTCGATGCGCTCCGTATGCGAGTCCGACGAGAACCATCGAGACGATCCCCAGCACCGCGATCGGACTCGAGTCGCCAGTTGGTACGGGACCGCTACCACCGCCGCCACCGCCGGACGTCGTTGCCGTTTCGTTCTCGTCGTCGCTATCGTGCAAGATCGTTAGGAGTTCCGAGTATCCCGGTCCCTCGAGCGTTACCGGGCTCGAGGCCGTCCCTGTGTCGCGAGCGACGTCGTGCGTTTCGCTGAACAGTACATACCGGTCACCGGGGCTCGTCTCGTGCCACGTGTACTCGACCGAACTCGTTGAGCTCGGCTCGACGTCCAGGCGCGGCTCCGCTCCGTCGTCGATCACGTCGATCGCGACCGATCCCGAGCGCAGGTCGACCTCGAGCGGAAGCGTCGTTACGCGCGTGGTTGCGCCATCGCTCGCGCCCGGGAACCGGAGTTCTTGGCTGCCGTCGTAGTGAACAGTAGCCGTCGTCTCCGGCGACGTCCATGATTCGTCCCGCGTATCGTGCAGCCAGTTGCCCTCGGACGTACCGCCGACGTCGATCGCGAACTCATCAGAGTGTTCGGAGATCTCAATCAGCGAATCGAGCGAGTTCCCCTCTGTTGTCGGCTCGAGCACGTTGATCTCGCCACCGCTGACATCGACTTTCGAGCCAGTCGCACGAACATTAATTTCATCATTAGCCGAGACATCTCCCAATTTCGCTTTGAGTGTTGTACCGTCCAGCTCGTAATCCTCAAGCGGTTCCCATGAACCACCGTTGACTCTGTGCTCTAAATCCCCTATATCAACAATACGAGAACTCGAGAACGGAATAGTCAAGCTCGCGTCTTGGGTAGCGTCATCCCACGTTCGGGAGATGTTATACTGTTCACTCCACGCTTCTCCCACATATGAGACCGACTGATCGTAACTTGCGCTATGACTATATTCGAACGCAACAACCGACTCAAAGCCGTTGACGGAATCCGTGTTAACCACTAATTCGTTCGATCCATCCACAAGCCAGTCTCTGTCGATTCCATACGTCTCAGAGTCACCTGAATCTAGGGACCCGTCATAAGAGACAGTATTGCCGTTTATATCGACCGAAGGGTTAGCTGTTGAAACTCGCTCAGTGAACTCTAGATCTAGGTCGAATATGCCACCGTTAGCAGACAGATCAACTGTCTCCGACCCACTGTTCAGATCCAAACTTTTTGTCTGGCTGAAATCGTCGAACACAACGGAGTCGGAGTTTGACGAAACTGTCGCCTCTGTTGGTTCTTCCCCAACAATATCGAATTGATGTATTTCGTGCGCACTTGTCTCTGTGTCTATTCGGAGCGTTAACTCGTCAGTTCCAGAAACGTCTAATTCAAACGTCTCGGACTCCATTGAACCTTCTTCGCTATATCCTGTTTCAGACCAGATTTCTGTTCCATCATCCTCTATCAAGAACTGAAAATCCCCGCCGCCAGAGGGTTGGTTCCACATATATTCCAACTCTATTGTCACGGTCGAATTTGGCGAAGGGACAGTCTCAGAGAAATATCCGCCCTGGTCCGACTGTAGATAATCATCATCATCAACGAGCCCATATCGTTCTGTAGAGGCGTCAAGAGTTAGATCAGCGGTGACGTCTCTGTCTCCTGCGACATTTAGGGACGTCGACTCCCAATATTGGAGAGAGTCGCTGACCGTTCGGTCGTTCTCTCTCTCAACACCAGTAAAGACGATTTCTCCGTCGCCGTCGTCAACTGCGGATGCGTCCTCAAGATCGTAGCTGAATTGAGATCCATCAGAAACGTCGCTCCCAGTGATGACAACATTGCCGTCGAACGTCACGGGGTTGGTGGAGAACTGTGGCACCTCAAAAATGGCCCATTCTCCCTCGTATCGAACATTGGACGACCAACTGTCGCCGCTCGAGTGCTCTCCGTGCGCTTTCTCAGGCGCGTGCCCCAGTCCGTCGATGAGAGCCGATCTCGAGATCGCAACCTGTCGACCGTCGTGATTCTCGTCGTCACTCAGAATGAGCTCGAGTTCATCGTCGGCGCCGACTCCAATCTCGACCTCGAGCGTCGACGCGTGCCGATCGGTATGCACGTCCCAGTCGCTGGCCGAGATTTCGTCGCCGACCGTCGTGATCTGCGAGTCCGGTACTCCGAGCATTCCGGACGGGCCCGCGCTCGAGGCGCCCGCGACGCCCGCGCCAAGGGGCGCGAATAACGCGCTCACGAGCACGAGCGAGAGCACGAGCGCGCCCACTCTCGAGCGTCTACATGATGACCGCGCACCCGGGTGCCCCCCCGCTGTCGCAAATCGACGCGCGCGCGTAGGAGCGGCCAGCAGCGCCGATCGCGCCGCCGCCGCGAACCGCCGCGAGAGGATCCGAGGGTCCGTCATCCGGCCACCTCCGTCCCTGCTGGCGATTTTGAAAAACTCGACGGTTTCGAGAACTCAAGTTTCAGCACCCGATCCTCGCGATCGTCACTCGATTTGAGATCGGCCCAGCGGTACAGCGAGAACTCGTTCTCGGAGTACATCAGCGCCACACCGGGTTTCCGGTCTGACATGATGTCTGCGTACATCGGGACCGTTTTGAACCCCTGCGGGATCGTCGTCGCCTTGCCCTTCTGCGGGTTCGGGGTACCGTCCGGCATGTCGATCCGCGTCATGAACTCCTCGAGGATCATCCAGTGAACCTGAGTCTCCCGGTGGCACGTTCCGAACAGCGAGAACCGATGACGTCGCGAGTCGATCATCAGCGACTGGAACAGCAGCAGTTTCTTGAACGTCCGATGTTCGTCTTGTTCGGCGTTAGGCGGCGTCAACTCGCCCATTTCGTCGAACATCAGCGACGTCCAGCCGTAGTTGTCCGCGAACTCCACGCGAGCCAGCGCGAACGCGAACCACCAGTGAACGAGCGGCGTACCGGACTCGCCCTCGTCTGCGATCCACTCTGGAGTGAACGGAAGCGTCTCAGATGTCCGCGACGTCCTCCGTGTGAGCTCGGCACAGCCGGCGAACGACGGATCCGGATAGACGACGTTGAACGTCCCTTCGGGATGCGCGCCGATCTGTTCGACGACGTCCAGAACGTCGTCGTAGTAGCGCACTTCGCGCGCGATCTCCTCGAGACCGCCGGCGGTCACGCGCTCGGACGACTTGCTCGGCGACTCGTACACCCAGCGCGCCGAGACGTCTGCGTTCCGCGGCAGCCAGACCGTCGTCCAGGGCGCGAACATCAACCACTCCGATCGGCTCGGCGATCCGCGCCAAACGACTTTCTCGTCATTCACTTCCATCAGCCTGAGCGACCAGTGCAAGTTATCGGTCGACTTCCCGCAGCCGCGTTCACCGACCTTAAGCCAGTCCGTGCCGCCGGCGCTCGACGTCTCCTCCGCCGGCTTTTCGTGAATCAGCCGATCTGGATAGATCTCATACTGGAACGCCTCGGCGTCGAACTGCGGAACGCCGAACCGCATTCGCATCTCGTAGGCGTCAGTCCACCACTCAGGGGCGGACTCGTCGCCTCGCGCTTTCCGTCCTTGCACCGTGCCCTCGCCCCAGCCGAAACCGTCTCGGGGCGTCCAGCGGGCGTCTGTCGTATCTGTCATGTTATCCTGTTGGAATCGTCAGTTCGCTACTCGATTGCTGTACCAGTTCGCCGCCGTCCAGATGATGGATCCCCGTAACGAACGCCGGCAGCACAACGAACGCCGCGAACCGCTCGCGCCAGTTCGCGGCCGCGTCCGCGTCAACCTCGGGAGACTGCGGATCGTCCTCGAGCAAGCACGCGCGAGCGACGCGATCGCGACCGAGCCGTGACGCGAGTCCTTCCGGCTCGGCGCCGTTCGTCGGCTCGTCGAGATCGTGCAGCCAGTCCATCAACGCGCGTTCGTTCTCGAATCCGGCCAGCCCCTCGCGCAGCGCCGCCGCTTGCTCGCGATCCTTGCGCTCCAGCGACGGTCGCATCGCGACGTGATCCTGCCGCTCGGGGTTGACCTTCGACGGCGCCACGTCGGAGTCCTCGAGATACTCTCCCGCGTTCTTGCGCAGGTGATTGTACGCGCGGTTGCACGCCGGCCGGACGACCATGCGCTCCAGGCGCCGCCGGTAGTCGCGAGCGGCGTCCATCGACGGCGGGTCACCGAACCGATCGCGATCGGCGCCGACCACCAGCGATCCCGCCAGCGTGCGGTCTCGGAACAGATCGGCCGGCTTCCAGCGATCGGCCACCAGGCCCAGCGTTCGGACCGTCGCGCGCTGATACCAGCACAACGCGGACTCGACAGTCGGGAAGCCATCGCGAAGGCCGTGATCGACGGGACCGCCGCCCTCGAGCAGCTGGCGTTGATCGACCTGGAGCGCACGCAGCGCCGGCTGCGTTCGCGCCGGTCCGTCGTCGCGATCGTCAGTCATCGGCCGGTACCATCGCGGTCTCGTCGGTCTCGTCGCCCCGCGATTGGCGATCTTGCTGTTCTGTCTGTTCTTCCGGCTCGTCGTCGTTCGACTCGGCGTCGAACATTCCCGAGAGACCCAGCTCGTCTTCGATCATCGCCTCGGTGACCGTTTGATCCATTTCCGACTGGACCGCGCGGGCGTCGATCGCCGTGCGCGACCGCTCGGACCACGCGATCTTTTCGAGTTCGTCGATCGTCGCGGCGTCGGCGTACTCCTTGCAGCTACCGGCGAGAACCTGTCTCGCCTGCGTGTAGTGTACGGGCGCCGCGTCGAACTCGACGGTTCCCTCTTTGACTCCCGTCGCGGGTATCAGGAACCCGAGCAACAGTCCGGCGATCGCGACGGCCGTACTGAGACCCAGCAGCGCCGGCCCCAGCATCCAGCCGAACAGTCCGCCAGCGAGCGACCACGCGAAGACGTTCCACCGGATCGATGAGAGCGTTCCCAGCCAGCCCGATTCGTCCGTCTCTTTCGTGAGATCAAGCGTCAAACGCGGGCGCTCGTACTCGAGCGCGCGCTCGCTATTGGGATCGGCCACGAACCCCTTGTCCCACTTACCTTTCCGGACGTCGATCTGGGTCGACAGTTCGGAGACGTCGAGAGTCGGAGCGACGCCGAACCACCTAGCTAGGAACGGACGGATGCCGCTCTCGACGAGAACGTACTCCCCCTCGGTCTCAGTCCGGACCAGCCGCCGATCGGACATGTCCTCATAAACCGTATCGTGAACGTCCTCGCCGCTCGGAGACGTCGCCTCTGCGAGTTCGTCCCGAACGAACAGCGCCCGGATCGTATCGTGGCCGCCCCCCTCGAGAACGGCCCAGAACGCGAGCACAACGAGCCCAGCACTGAACAGCAGCGGTCTGTGAACGATTGCGGTCAGAGCCGTCCGCCAGCCCCAGACCGCCACGAGGAACATCCCGGCGACCGCTAGCGCCCCGTAGATCACTCCGGGTAGCATCGGACCTTTGCCGGTCTGAGAGAGCACGCCATTCGCGCCCTTCACCGCGACCGGGATTCCGAGCGCGAGCGGAGCAACGAAAACCAGCGCGCCCCAGGCCAGCAGATCGCCCATCGTGTCGATCCCGGCGTCAACTGTGTACGGTGCGCTCTGGTGGGTGAACGTCCAGCGAGCGCCGTCGACCGGATCGCCGTCCTCCGTCTCGAGCCACATCGTGACCTCGCGCGACTCGCCGTCGGTGTTCGGCAGATCGATCGTCACGCGGTCGCGCGGTCCGTCGAACGCTATCGAGTGGTTGTTTACGTCGCGGTTCTCCGCGTATTCGATTCGCTCGCCGTCCTCCATGACCGATCCGCGGTCCCAGTGGACGACCACTAGTCGGTACTCTTCGCTCCCCGCGTCACGTGGCCGCTCGGCGTTGAGCGTGAGCTCGTCTCGCTCCACTGTCGCGCCTGGACCCAGCACGTTCTGCACTTCCCATTCTTCTGCGCTCGGGGCGAGTGGGTCCGCGCTCGGATAATCGACGTACACCGATCCTTGGTCAGAGAGCCAGCGCATCGACGGATCCGCCCCTGGCACGAGATCCCCGCCGCGCTCGAGATCGTCGATCGTCAGTCTGTCCGCGTCGCGATCGTCGACGTCCTCGAGCCCGTCCACCGACTCGTTGACTGGCTCGGTTTCGTTAGCCGATGTGTTCTCAGACTCGGCAGCCACGGCGCCGCCGACCGCCGCGATCGCGACGGCGGACGTCACCAGCAGCAGCGCGAGCGCGACCGAAGCGAGACGGCGACTCATGCTACCAGCCGTCCCTCCCGAACATCACTAAGACGATCATGATTCCGAGCGCGACACCGACCCACCACGCCGGCGGGATCTCCAGGTGCTCGAGCGCGAGCCAGCCCCAGACCGTCGTCGCTAAGTGAGCGAGATACGGGGCGTGCGCGCCGACGAGATCGCCGACCATCGCGACCGCCGACGCCGCCTCGCCCAGCAGCGCCAGCACTGCCGCGACTGCGCCGATGATGACGGCGAACACAGCGCCCGCGACGTTCTCTGTCGCGTCCGCTGCGTCACGTTCACGCGCGTACGAGGCCAGCCACCAGAGTATCAGCAGCAACGCCGCCAGCGCCGCGAGCGTGCCTCTCATCGGACCCACCTCGCGGGCGTCACCGATCGATTCCAGTTCGTTCCACCGTTCGTCTTTGTTACAGTCATTGGCTACCTCGATTGTAGTACGATTGCGCGAGTCGATGCACCAGAGTCAGCAGGAACAGCGCCACAGCCACGTAGTACAGCACCTGTACCGTCTCCGGGTCCAGCGAGTCGATCGGTCCGCTGGCCAAGATCTGAAGTTGGGACAGTATCGTCACGATGACGTCGATGNGCACCTGTACCGTCTCCGGGTCCAGCGAGTCGATCGGTCCGCTGGCCAAGATCTGAAGTTGGGACAGTATCGTCACGATGACGTCGATGTCCGAGAGCAGCAGCACGACCGCCGCGATCAACGTGTCTCCGCCCATCGCGAGCAGATCCACAACGAACGCGATCGCCGTCCCGAAGAGCCCGCCAGCGGCCCAGTCGCGTCGACTCATACGAACCGGACCACCCCGTAGGCGCTCCGAGCCACGACTGCGAAGCCGATTATCAGCACAGTCGTCACAAAGACGCCAGCGAGCCAGCCGAACGGTCCAGCCGCTTCGACCGCCTCAACGAGCAGTTGCTCGTAGGCGCCGGCGAATTGGTCGACTATATTGAGCATGGCGTTGCCGACGATTGTCAGATCGCTTAGGATCGTTACCGGGACCTGCGCGATCTGGTCGAACGCCGCGAAGACGAGATCCCAGAGCTCGTAATAAATACTGAGAACCCCGCCGATCATCCACGTCGCAACGATCCCGATGACTCGATTTCTAAACGCGGACTCGACCCCGCCGCCCGCGTCCTCGGCGG
>NZ_AOHZ01000120.1 GCF_000337215.1 Natronolimnohabitans innermongolicus JCM 12255
CCCCGAGCCAGACCGCGTAAATCGTGAGCGAGACACCGAGTGCCGCCAGCGCGTAGGCCCCGACACCGAATATTCCAATCCAGCGAGCTGTCACCTCAGCGCCCGCGTTTAGGACCGTCTGGGGGACCTCGAAATTCCGGAGAATAGCCTCCTGAACGCCAGAGACGACCCCTCCGAACACACGATCTAGTGCCTCTA
Organism: Natronolimnohabitans innermongolicus JCM 12255; assembly: GCF_000337215.1. GTDB lineage: Archaea > Halobacteriota > Halobacteria > Halobacteriales > Natrialbaceae > Natronolimnohabitans > Natronolimnohabitans innermongolicus. The sequence continues at coordinate 199 of NZ_AOHZ01000120.1, forward strand.
ACGTCCGCTCAGCGACCAGCATAGGGCCAGCGATGAGTCCGGTAACAGCCGTCATGAGAAAGAACTGGGCCAGCCGACCCGCCTCTATTGACGAACCGTCAACGAACCGACTTGCCAGGTTGTCTATGTCATCGTCGGAGGCCACGGAAATCACCTGAACCGGCGGTAGAGGAACGCGATCGGGTTCCACTCGGTGCGGGTCCAAGCCCAGATCATCACGTAGATCCCGCTGATGACCGTCGCGATTGCGATCGGATACGTCGCGACACCCAGTTCCGCGGTTGCACCGTACTCGAGCGCGTACGCAGCATTACGCGCGCCCGCCGCGATAATCTGGATTGACTCGAGGAACGTCGAGCCGACGACCTCTGACAGCCCCTCCGCGAACGCGCTGATTGGCGCCATCAGCGCCTCCCCGAGACGATCGAAGAACGATATGATGACGAGAGCGACCGACGTTAGAATCGCCATTAGTCGCGCCGTAACGAAATCGCCCCACGTCATATCCTCGGCGTCGTCCGCGCCGCGATCGAGGATCCTCCAGGCGTTATCTCGATCGCTCATTCATTGTCGCCCCCAGTTAGGCGAGAGAGTCCGACGGCGCCCAGCACGCCCGAGACGAGCACTGAAATCCACGCACGCGGACCCGAGAACCATCCGCCCGACGTCCCGCGGGCGCCGCCGCCTGCTGCGGCCGGATCAGTCGCCGAGTCGAACTCAGAATCCGTCAGAACGGTTCGGAACCGGACGGCGTACTCTAGACCGGACTGCACGTACTCTTCAAGTTCCGCCTGTTCGCCGGGCCCCTCGAGCCGACCCTCCCGCGCCGAGAACTCCATGTCCTCGGGATCGTCGTCCTCGGTGTCCTCCGCTAAGTCGATCGCGTGGTACCGATCGGTCGGCAGCGTTTGGTCAAACACCAACGACAGACCCGAGTGCGACAGATCGTAGCCAGTAGGGACCTTGAGGCGTTCGATCTGCGTCAGGCGTTCGTCGAAGTTCGGATACCGGTCGGCCGGCTCGCTGTCCCATTCGCTGTCCTGTTCCGACGCAGACGCCGTGTAGAGCACCGGATACTCGAGATCGTAGATCGTCGCGTCCGCCGAGAGCCCGCCGAGATCGAACAGCGTCGTCTCGCCGGAGAGCTCGCGAACAGTCGACGCCGACTCGTCGTCCGCGTCCTCGAATCGCGTTCCGAACTCCCAGCGAGACATGCGCTCGGCGTTGAACGCGAACAGTTCGATCGTCGCGTCGCCGTCGATCGTGACCTCAACCCCTTCGATATTGTGGATCGATCCGGAGAGATCGCCCAGCTGCACCTGACCGATCCCTCCGCTCGTGATCGACGTCGCCAGCACGTCGTCGTCCGACTCGTCGCCGTCCGAGTCGATCGTCACGCCCTTCGCGTCGCCGGCGTCGTCGCACACTTCGATGTCGACGGTCGATCCCGCCTCGAGCGCGTCGATCGTTACGCCGACCTGGAGGTACCGTCGCGAGAGATCGTCGTCCACTAACGTCTCGCCCGGATCGAACGACGCCGAGCCGTCGGTGCCGGAGATCCGCACCGAGTCGATGTCGAGATCTCCCGACTCGACGTCCAGACCGTCACCGGTCCACTCGTCCGCGTCGATCGCCGATCGCGTCTCGTCTTCGTCGTCGTCCGACTCGTCGTCCAGGGCGCGCGGGAAGCGACGGAATTCGTCCGCGTCGATCGCGTCGCCCGAGATCGTCAGCAGGTTCTGCGCGGTTGCGTCGTCGTCGATCTCGTCGTCGTCCGGCTCGTCGAGAATCGCCGGGAGATCCTGCACGTTGCCCTCATCGTCGCGGTACTGTAGGATCTCCATGCTCGGTCGGTGCTCGGCGATCGTCACTGCGTCCGCCGCGATCGCCGGGTCCGCGGCGTAGTCAGTCGAGTACGCGAGCCCGTCCTCGTCCGCGCTCGCGAGCCCGGCCGATCCCGCGAGCGTCAGCGTCGCGCCCGTCGCGATCATCATCTGACGGCGCGTCGGACTCCAGGCGTCGCCCTGGACGTCCGCGCCCGTCGTCTCGTGCAGTTCCGTGCTGTTCCGCTCAGTCTCGTCAGTCGTGGTTTCGCTCATGTCGTTCTCGTAGAATCGTCCGTTTGACTTGTCTGCCATAGCGACAGTCACGCCTTAGACAACATCTAATAAAAGGCTTGTCACAGTTCGTGACACTCCGTGAGTGGAATTACCAGTGGCTATTCAGACTGTATATTCTGAGCTATCAAGACACCGGCGTTCGTCAGTTTATAGACGCCTCCGCCCTTGTCCCTTGCGAAATCGCGCTCTACGAGTCTGGAACAGTTACGAGATATGGTCTCTCGTGCAAAATCGGTGCGCTCAGCAATATTAGACGGCATATCGTCCCCATGGAGCAATAGATCAACCAGTATCGCACGCTCTGAAGGAGACAGGTCCATTCATATACTAGTTAACCTTGGTGAGTGAAATAAATGGTTTTGACCAGAAAGTCACAGAACGTGACGGGTTGGGACGTAAAGACTAAGTGGACAGTCTTCGCTATGAAGAAGTAACACGCACGAAAACGCTGATCCGTTTCCCACCTCGCTTCCTGNAGGTGAGATACGGAGCGCTCGAGGGAGCGCGTGATTGTTCCTTCGAGTTCCTTCGGAAAATACCTTCCGGTCACCCTCAACGGGATTTCCGTTTTCGTGCGCTGGCCTGGCAGAGAGTCAGAATGTCAGCAAACACGATAAAATCACAAGCCCGATGCGATAGAAACCAAGGATCGCAAATTGCGGCACAGGCGGCGGGGGTTCGATAATGCAGCGATGGGATCGCGACGTCGAGACGCGGAACCCACGCCGCTGTCAGAACTGCGGAGCGCACGTGTCTTCCGAGTTCCGTCGAATCCATGGTGATGACCGTGGACTCGCTCATAGGTGTCCTCAGTGTGAGGAATACCACAGTCTTCCGCGGACTGCTGCTGGCTTAGATGCAAAGCGTCGATTCGGAGGACCTGAATGACGGAACCCGGACTCTCTGTCCGTCGCTCTCGCCTAATCGATGCCGACGTAACAACTACGTCGACGTCGACGGCNCGGAGGACCTGAATGACGGAACCCGGACTCTCTGTCCGTCGCTCTCGCCTAATCGATGCCGACGTAACAACTACGTCGACGTCGACGGCACCCCGGCTACACCGATCGCTATTCGAACCGCCGGGACTTGGCGACCAACTCCTCGAGTCCGTCCGCGACGTCGTGCAGGGATTCGACCCTGTCGACGCGCGAGAGACGTTACTCGAGGCCGGTGTGGACGCACTGGATGGAACGTTTGCTGATCTACTTGTCGACGTCGCCGACGGCGATCGCCGCCAGTTTTTCCGACTACTTGAGACGACGCGACGACTCGGACACGGACAGGAGCTCGTCGACGATCGGATCGCCGGCGCCACGCCGCCGCTATTCGCGATCGCGTCGACGACGCCGACGATCGAAGTTATCTTAGACGGCGACTGGGCCAGTCGGCCGCTCGAGCAGCGGCGGGACGTCCTTGATCTACTCGCTGATCTAGCTAGAGGCTGCGACGTCGCGATCGTCGCGACGGGGACGGCCCGGCGACGTCTCCGCGCCGATCACCGCGATCAAGTCCCCGTCACAAACGGCTCGACTACCTCCCGCACTCCTGACCCCGACACGATCGCCGACCGTGTCGACGCGGCGCTGGCGTCACTGAACACGGACGCCGCGCCCGCGCGTATAGTGGGCCTGCTGGCCGACTCGTCGACGGAGACGCTGTCGTACGCGGAGATCGCCCGCGAGACGTGCATCGACGTCGGCCACGTCCGAACGGTCGCGGAACGATTGGACGCCGACTACGGCCTCGCTGAGCGCGTTGAGAGACCCGACGGGACGTCGTGCCTGTCGCTGCTGCTGGCCGGCCGGCGGTTCGCTGAGACCGTCTTTGGATCCGACCCCGTCACAACCCCCCCAAAACCCTCCCACGATAGCCGTGTAACCACAACTCAGGATGGAGGGGAGGACGGCCAGAACGGCGGTAGACCGCCTGGAGAAGCCGAGAACGCCGCCGCTGAGGACAGCGACGCCCCGCGTGGCTGGGTTGGCGTTGAATTTGCCAGCCGGCGCCGCCACGAGGCCGCAACGGCCGCCGCTGAGCCCGGGGAACTAGCGCTAGTAGACGCACCCCAGCAGCGGAAGGACGACGTACGGGAGGGAGAATGGAGCTACGACGCCGACGCCGGCCAGCTGGTTGTGAGTGCGCAGTACCAGAACCCGTTACAGTACTGGACGACCGTTGCAAGGGCGCTGGCAAGCGAAAAGACATGGAACCGAGTGCTGACCGCGGAGCGACTGGACGGCGGCGACACGGACAACACGGCGCCGCTGGCGGGCTTAGAAATGAACGCGCCGGACCTGTTGCGTGACCTACGTTGTTTAGGCTGGCTGGCCGACCACGACGCACACGGCGAAGGCTACACCGAGCGTCTGCGAGGCGCCCGAAACGCGCTGCTGGACATGACCCGGGAGCTAGCTAGGGAAGACTACGATGACCGCAACGAGTTCCGCGGCGAGATCGTCCGGAACGCACACGGTCTGGCCGGCGTGATGGTTCACCTGCTGGATTTGGCCGGTGTCGACGTCGTCAGAGAGGTTCGCCTCTCGGAGTTCAGCCGCCACTTCGACAGTGATGCCCGCCGCGACCTTGTTCAAACGCTGGTGAAGGGNGACGTCGTCAGAGAGGTTCGCCTCTCGGAGTTCAGCCGCCACTTCGACAGTGATGCCCGCCGCGACCTTGTTCAAACGCTGGTGAAGGGTGCGCGGATTCAGAGTCGCTACGGCCAGTTCACCGGCGAACGCCAGCTGTTCGAGGACCGAGAGGGGAAACGCGAGTCGGTCCCTACGGCGCGGGCCGACCCGAACGATCCGTTCGGCTCGCTGCTGGGATCGATCGTCGTCGCCGGCGACGGGGTGACCGACCTAGCCGACGAACTCCGTGTCCACCTGGAGGACCGCGCCGACGTCCACCCCGACGCGCCGGAGTTCGCGATCCGGGTGCCGATTCGGGAGTCGTCGACGCGATCGTCGGTCTACCGAGCGGCCCGCGGTATGCTCGAGGCCCGCAACCTGAGCCCGACTCGCGAGGCCGTCGGACTGCTGGCTGCGTTCACTGCGACGCCGTACGACGTCGTCGACGCGATCCACCATGGACTTAAAACGGAACGGAAACAGATTGGCCGAAACGTCCGTCTTGATGAGGTTAGACTGGCGTTGTCGACGCTTCCGGCCGATCGACTGCTGCCGGGCATCGCGAACTCCGCGAGCAAGGGAGTCGCCGCGCTGCTGGCCGCCGACGCGCCACTTTCGCAGGCCGAACTCTGCCGACGCGCTGGGATTTCGACTCAGTCCTGGCGGAACCACCGCGACGATCTCCAGCTGGCCGACGTCGTTCGACTCGACGAGAACGGCTGGCGGATCGCGCTGCCCTTCGCGACCGACGCCGAACGCGGCGATCGCGTGCTGCCGTGGTTCGTCGACGACGGATCGACAACGCAAGATGTGATGTTCGATGTTCTCGTTGAGCGCGTCGACGATACGGCCCGACTGGCCGATCCGGACGATCCGGTCGGCGCCGCCTGTTACTGGCCGCCGGATTACAGCGGCGTGCTCGAGGCCGATCCATCGATGGGTTCGCTATTGCGATTGATTCGAGCGGCGACCCACGCTCCCGAACCCGAGCCGACGTCGTCGACGATGGGTCCGCGACTGTCGACGGCGCCGATCGACACCGAGCAATCCGGGCTTGATACCTTCGAATCGAGCGCAGATTGACCTGTGGAACCGTGTTTTCGGTACTCTTCCCCTGGGGTTAACCTACCAAAAACACCACTCCAGAACCCTCGAACCGCATCCGGTTACCTATACGCGCGGGTCG
>NZ_AOHZ01000121.1 GCF_000337215.1 Natronolimnohabitans innermongolicus JCM 12255
CAGGCCGTCTTCGCCGGGGACGTCGAAGCAAGCAGCGGCCACCTCGAGGGCTCGGAGCTCATGGACGACCTCGAGTTCGAGGTCGCCGGCTCCCCGACCTATCTCGACCTCGAGGTCGTCGACGACGAGGAAGTGCCGTCGGTTCGACCCGCGGGAGCGACGGTGATGGACACCGACGAGGACGGCGAGCACGCCTCGCTCGGGGTTCGCTACCAGCAGCGGCTTCCGACGCCGGGGCTCCCGCTG